>DATJAQ010000135.1:0-3849 GCA_035516075.1 Terriglobia bacterium
CGCTGGGCCTCGGCCAGAGGCTCGAGGCCGCGCTTGACGGCCTTTTCGTCTTCGTGGCCGGCATCGCGCTCGTGAGTGAAGCGCTTGAAGAGTTTGGCCGTAAACCTGAAGCGAGGGTTGTGGCCGACGCGGCCCACCCAGGAGCGCGCCAGCTCCGCCCGCACCGGCTGGTAGAAGGAGGTGTTGATTTCGATGGTGTCGAAGAAGCGCGCCAGGTATTCGGCCTCGTGGAACCCCCGCGGCCGAGAGCGCGGGTAAACGATGCCGGCCCAGTCCTGATAGGACCAGCCCGCCGGCCCCACTCGAATTGAACCGAGAGTGCGGGGCGTGGACACCGGCCGCAAGGGCGCCTCAGCGCGGCGATCGTCGGGCGTCAGGGCGAGGGCGCTCATATTCGCCTTTTCTTCGCTTTATTATCCCTCCGCGCTTGGCGATTGTCAACCGGCCTGGGTGGGTGCGGGCACCGATTCGGCTCGCGGCGCCCGCCGCTCTGCTAGAATTCTGCCGTGACCCGGCCGCTCCTCGCCGCACTCTGTCTGAGCCTGACGCTGGCGGCGGCCTTGAAGCTGGGAGCCGCGCGAACCACCCGGCAGAGCCCGGCCGGACCTGCGGCGGCGCAGGCGCCCGGCGCGCCGGCCACTCCCGCAACCTACACCCTGCTCTTCGTCGGCGACCTGATGCTGTCGCGCACCGTCGGCAAGAAAATGGAAGCCGAAAGCGACTGGGAGTGGCCTTTCCGGTTGATCGATTCCCGCCTGCAGGCCGCGGACTTTGTTTTCGGAAACCTCGAGTGCCCCGTTTCGGACGTGGGGCGAAACCTGCACCACCTCTATTCGTTTCGCGCCGACCCGCGCGCCCTCGACGGGCTCAAGGAGGCGGGGTTCAAAGCCGTGTCGGTGGCCAACAACCACATGGACGACTGGGACCGCCCGGCGCTGCTCGACACCGTCCGCCGCCTGCGCGACGCCGGGATTGTGCCGGTCGGGGCCGGAGCGGACGAAGACGAGGCACGGCAGGCGCAGATTGTGGACTTTCCCGGCCTGCGGCTGGCGCTCCTCGCCTACGTCGGCGTGGAGCCGCAAGACGCCGCCGCGGGTCCGAAGCGCGCCGGCGTAGCGTGGCTCGACCCCGACGCGGTGCTCGAAGACGTCCGGGCCGCCCGCTCCCGCGCCGATCTCGTGATCGTGAGCCTGCATTGGGGCGCTGAGTACGCGCGGCGGCCTTCGGCTGAACAGGTGAAGCTGGCGCATGACATCATCGATGCGGGAGCTGACTTGGTGGTGGGCGCGCACCCTCACGTGATCGAACCCCTGGAGCGTTATCACGAGGGCTGGGTCGCTTACAGTCTCGGCAATTTCGTCTTCGACCAGCATGACCTACCCACTCACCACGGCATGATGCTTCAAGTCACCGTAATCGACAAGGCCGTGGCCGGCGTCACACCGGTTCCGATCCTGATCGGCAGCAGCTTTCAACCGGCCATCGACCTCAAGCCGGCGCCCAGCAGCCTGCCGGCCCTCTGGCCGGCGCAGCCTCAGCATCACAACCAGCCTGCCCGAGCCCGATAGAACGGGCCCGCCGCGAAAGCGCCGCCTCCCCGCGGGCTTGTGTCGCTCAGCGATCAGTGAGGCATTCCCGGCATGTCCATCTTCTGCGGCTCGCCCTGGATCTGAGACGTTTCGTGCTCGAGCACCTTCTCGAGCACCATGGAGGTGCCGTCCGACGAGGTCATCTTCACCATGCCGTAAGGAGATACCTTGGCCGAGACCCAGACGTCGGTCGTTCGGCCTTTGTCGGTCGAGCGGAAATGCTGGCAATCGAAAGTCCCCGCCGGCACCGTCACGCTCTCACTGCCCACTACTTCCCCCATTCCGTGCCCGGATCCCGCTTCGGCGGGAGGGTGTTGCTGCGCGTGCTGCATCGCCATACTCATCATCCCGACCGGCATTTCCATGGGCGGGCGGCCGGGCGGCTGCATAATCATGCGCTTGATGGCCACGTTGCCCGGCGCCACCACCATGAGCTGCTTCATCACCACCTTGCCGCCGCCGCGCTCGCTGTTGGTGCGCATCTCGAACCAGTAGCCTTCCTGGCCGTCAACCGTCTCTTTGCCGACGACGGCCATGGCCCAGTCGTGCGTCTGCCCGTCTTTGGAGGTAATCTGATATTCAGCGCCCGCCCCCACCATGGGCTTGAATTCGCCGGGGATGTTGGGCGGCCTCATCATCTGAGACCAACCCGAGGCGGCGAGGCCCAAAAGGGCTGCCGATGTGACTGCAAACCTGCGAATCGTATGCATGCGAATCCTCCTTAACTCATGATGGGTCCAGGAAAAACGCGACCACCGCTCGGTGGGCCGGAGACCTCAATCCTCGAAGGTGATGGCTTCCACCTGAACCTCGCCCGCCGGGTCACAAGGCTGCAAGCCCGTGCCCGAGAACTCCACCATGATGGCGGTGATGTTGTCGTTTCCGCCGTTCTGATTGGCGGCGTCGATCAGTGCCCGGCAGCACTCGCCGAGGTCGCCATCGCGGCTGACGATCTCGAAAAGCAGCTCGGGCCGCACCATGCTGTACAGTCCGTCGCAACACATCAGCAGGCGGTCCCGCTGCCGCAATTCGACGCCGGTGAGCACCATGTGGATTTCCTCGGCGGTGCCCATCGCCTGCACCAGGATGCTTCGCCGCGGATCCTCGCTGATGGGCGCCGTAGCTTCGACGGCGCCCATGTCCAAAAGGTAGTTCAGGAAAGTCTGATCGCGGGTCAACTGCACCAGGTTCCCGTTGCGGAGGAGATAAGCGCGCGAATCGCCCACTTGGGCCACCAGCAGATAAGGGCCGCACAGCGCCGCCGCGGTAGCCGTGGTGCCCATACCGTGACACCCCGGCCGGCTGCGGCTGGCCTCCAGGATGGACCGGTTGGTGGCGATGAAGGCCTCCTCGAGCGAGCTTCCCAGTTCGGCGGGGCCCATCTGCCCGAACTGTCGCGCGCTCGCCACCACTCGCGCCGGCAGCATTTCGGAGCAGAGCCCACTGGCCAACTCGCCGCAGGCCTGGCCGCCCATGCCGTCGGCCACCACGAACAACATACCTAGCGCGCCCATGCCGCGCTCGAAGGCGAAGGGACCGGTGATCACTTGTCCTTGGGAAAGATCGCAGGCAGAGAGGCTGTCCTCGTTGTTCTTGCGCACGCGCCCCTGGTCCGTCACGCCGCGGGCTGCGATCTCGATGGCGGCCTGCGGCTCGGCCGGCGAAGCGGGTTGGTCATCCGCGGCCGGGTGCCCGGCGGCGATCTCAGAGAGGGGCTCGGAAACCGCCTGGAGGGGCAGAGAGGCCTCGGGGCAGGGGCCGGCCGGATTACTCGACTCTGGTTTCGTCATGTCAGCTACACGAACGGCACAACCTGCCGCAAAGCCACGCTGGGTCTCGGCTACGGCGGTCTGCCGCGAGTCGATGAATCGCCTTCCTGCAGCTTCTTTCGATCACAGCCGGCAACACATCCGAGAGCCTTTGTTACCACATTCGCAACCCCAGGGCAAGCCCCGCGTCCAGCGCGGGCCGCCAGCCGATCACGAAGCCGGCGAATGCAGACTGGCCCGCAATTCCAACACGATCTCGCGCGCCACCGCCCGCGCCCGCTCCACCTCGCCGGGCGGAAGCGAAATGGCCGCCACCTTGGCGTGACCGCCGCCGCTGAAGCGCTCGCAGACGGTGGCGAGGTTGACGGTTTTGGGCGTCGAGTTCCACGGGTTGCTGCCCACGCCGATCTTCGTGCGCGCCGGCGAGGCGCTGATGGCCACGCTATACACCGCCTCCGGGAAAAGGTGATAGGGGATGAACTTGTTGAAGC
>DATJAQ010000136.1:0-16188 GCA_035516075.1 Terriglobia bacterium
GGGGGCAGGCGCGCCCGCCGGCTACGATTTCTCCGGCTTCGATTTCTCCGACTTTGATGTAGGCGGGCCGAGAACCCGCCGCCGCACCGCCTCTCCGGGCGGCGAGGAAGCCGAGGGCGGGTTCGGTGGTTTCCGCGACCTTTTTTCCCAGATCTTTACCCGCGGCGGCGGCGCTGAGGAGCCGGAACCCGACCAGCGCGGACGAGATCTTGAGTACCACATGCACCTCGGGTTCTGGGACGCGGTCCGCGGCAACCAGGTGCGGATCACCGTGAACCGGAACGAGGTCTGCCCGGTTTGCAAGGGCAGCGGGACGGGCAAAGGATCGGCCACCGTCTGCTCCACCTGCGACGGCACGGGCCGGCTGGGGCGCCAGTCCGGAGCTATGCGCTTTCAGGGGCCCTGCCCCGACTGCGGAGGCACGGGTAAACGGCGGCCGCGCTGCCCCAACTGCTCCGGCACCGGGTCCGTCAGCAGAGCCGAGACTTTCGAGGTGCGCATTCCCCCTGGCGTGGATAAGGGCTCGCGCGTGCGCGTGCCCGGCAAGGGCAACGCGGGGCGCAACGGGGCGCCGCCCGGCGATCTCTACATCGTGACCGACGTCGAGCCGCACCCGGTCTTCGAGCGCAAGGGCGACAACATCTACGTTAAAGTTCCCGTCACCGTCACGGAAGCGGCGCTGGGCGCCAAGGTGGAAGTGCCCACGCTCGACGGTCCCAGCACCATCAAGATTCCGCCCGGCACGCAAAGCGGGCAGAAACTGCGCTTGCGCGGCAAGGGAGTGCCGTCGCTGCGCGGCGAGGCACGCGGCGATCAGTTTGTGGAAGTCCAGGTGGTGGTGCCCAAGGTGGCTGACGAGCGGTCCAAAGAGCTTTTGCGCGAGCTTGCGCGGCTCAATCCGGAGGACCCCCGAGCGGAGCTGAAGGCAGCGGGCTCCACGCAGTAGGCAGCAGGCGCCCCGGCTTCGCCGGCCTTTGACTTTCAGCTTTGAACTCTTGACTCTCGACTCTTCACTTTCGACTTCTTTATGCCCCGAGAACGCAAAACCCGGGCCCGCGCCAAAGCCGGATACATGATCAGCGCGGTGGCTGAGATGTACAACATCCATCCCCAGACGCTCCGTCTTTATGAGCGCGAAGGCCTGCTCTTGCCCTCGCGCAGCGACGGCAACACCCGGCTGTACACCGAGGAAGACCTGGAGCGGCTGGAGGTGATCCTGAGTCTCACTCGCGACCTGGGCGTGAACCTGGCCGGCATCGAGATCATCCTCAACATGCGCGCCCGCATGAAAGAGATGGAGCGCGAGGTGCAAGCGCTGGTGGAGTTCGTGCGCGGGGAGCTGGCGGCGCCGCCGAAAACCGGTGAGCTGCGGGTGCAAAACGCCATGGTGCGGGTGGGCCGCCCTCATATCGTGATCACCCGGCCAGCGCGCACGCGCTGATTTCCGGCGCCGCGCATCGATGGGCCTTGGCAACCCTGCCGGCTTTCTGATAATCCTTATTATCTGGAGTTGTTCGCCGGGCGCAGCGACGCAGGTCAATTCCCACTGCGGTTTCAAGAAGGAGTTCACGAGGGGCGCAGCCGCCTGCGGCACGGCGGCCCGCCTGACCCGGCCTAGGATCTTCGCCAGAAAGAAGGCCTCATCATGATTGAAGTCGAACACCTCACCAAGCGGTACGGCCCTACGCACGCCGTGACGGACGTCAGCTTCCGGGTGGAAACGGGCGAGGTGCTCGGCTTTCTCGGCCCGAACGGCGCCGGGAAAACTACCACCATGCGCGTGATCACCGGCTACCTCCCCCCCACCGAAGGCACGGTGCGCGTGTCGGGCTTCGACGTGACCGAGCAGCCCATTGAAGCCAAGCGCCGCACCGGCTACCTTCCCGAATCCCCGCCCGTCTACCCCGATATGACGGTTGCCGAATACCTGAGCTTTGCCGGCCGCATCAAGGGTGTGGCCCGGCGCGACCTGAAAAAGCGGGTGGGCGAAGTGAGCGAAAAGTGCGCGGTGGCCGACGTGCAGCGCCGGCAGATCGGCAGGCTCTCCAAAGGCTACCGCCAGCGCGTGGGCCTCGCGCAGGCGCTCATCCACAACCCCGAGGTGTTGGTGCTCGACGAGCCCACGGCCGGCCTCGACCCGAAACAGATCATTGAGACGCGCGAGCTCATCCGCAACCTGGCCGGGCAACACACTGTGGTGCTGAGCACCCACATCCTGCCCGAGGTCTCCAAAACTTGCGAGCGCGTGGTGGTGATCAGCGGCGGCAAAGTGGTGGCCGTGGGCAAGCCGGACGAACTCACTCGCCGCCTGCAGGGATTCGGGACCGTGCTGCTGACGGCCGAGGGCCCCGCTGATCAAATCAAGGAGCGCATCGAACGCGTTGGGGGGGTGAATCTGGTTGAACAGCGCGAAATTTTGGAGGGCCGCGCCACCTTCGAGGTCCACGCCGGCAAGGACCAGGACGTGAGGGCCGAACTGGCCCGCGCCGTGGTGGAATCGCAGTGGAAGTTGCTGGAGCTCCGCGCGAGCGGAATGAGCCTGGAAGACATCTTCCTGAAACTCACCACGGAGGATCTGACCGAGCAAAACTAGAAGTCAGAGGGCAGAAAACTGTGCTGAAGCTTCTGACTCCTGACTTCTAACTTCTCACTTTTCGTTTGAGGTGATTATGCGCAATATTCTGAGTGTCGCCGGGAAGGAGTTACGGCAGTACTTCCACTCGCCTATCGCCTACCTGGTGATCACCATCTACGCCGTGCTCTGCGGCTATTTCTTTTACGCGCTCACCGGCACTTTCGTAATGGAATCCTTCCGCATGCAGATGGGCGGGGGCGCGATGCCCATGAGCCTGAACGATATGGTGGTGCGCCCGCTTTTCGCCGGCATTCTGACGGTGGTGCTGCTGCTGCTCGCGCCCCTCATCACCATGCGGCTCTTCGCCGAGGAGAAGCGCACGGGAACCATCGAGTTGCTGCTCACCTCGCCGCTCACCGACCTCCAGATCATCCTGGGCAAGTTCTTCGGCGCGCTAGGGCTCTACCTGGCGCTCGCGCTGCTAACCTTCCTCTACGTAGGGCTGCTGTTTCTCTACGGCAATCCCGACCTGAAGCCCATCCTCGCCAACGCCCTAGGATTCGTTCTGTTCGGCGCCGCCCTACTGTCGCTTGGCATGTGGGTATCGACGTTCACGAGAAACCAGATCATCGCCGCAGTGGTGTCGTTTGCACTTTTCCTGATGTTGTTCGTCCTCGACTGGATTTCGTCCCTCTCGAGCACCGCGGCCGGCCGCGTGCTGTCTTATCTATCGCTCACCACGCACTTCGACAGCTTCACCAAAGGCGTCATCGATTCGAGTGACCTGGTTTACTTCCTCTCGATCATCGTGCTTGGCATTTTCCTCACCGCGCGCTCGGTCGAGGCTCTGAAGGGGAGGCCGTAGCCATGGCCGAACAGCCGCAAGCTCCAAACGCCACGGGACGGCGCATCCTGCGGGGCACCAACCTCGCGATCTATACCGTCATCGCCGTGGCCATCATCGTGCTCATCAACTGGTTTTCCAGCCAGCACGTGCAACGCTGGGACCTAACCAAGAACCAGAAATACAGCCTGTCGGCCCAGTCCTTAAAACTCGTAAAAGGCCTGAAAGACGACGTCACCATTTACGTCTTCGACCGCGACCAGAGCTTCCGGGCCGAGGGCGACCTGCTCAACCTTTATCCGGCGGCCTCGCATCGCGTCGCCGTGCGCTACGTCGATCCCAACCGCGACCCCGCGCTTGCCAAGAACTTCGGCGTAACCAACTACGGCACCGTCGTGGTGGCGGCCGGCAACCGCCATTTCAACGCCCAGAGCAGCACGGAGGAAGGCGTCACCAACGCGCTCATTCGCGTGCTCAAGAGCCAGAGCACGGTCTACTTTATCCAGGGCCACGGCGAGCGCAGTCCGGAGAGCGCGGAGGGGGACGGACTCTCCGAGTTCAGCAAAGCGCTCAGCAACGAAAACGACAGCGTGAAGTCTGTGGCGCTGATGGAGCAGAAAATCGAAATCCCCTCCGACGCGACCCTGGTGGTGATCGCGGGCCCCCAACACGACTACCTGCAACCGGAGGTGGACGCCCTCCAGAAATACCTCGCCGGCGGCGGACGCCTGTTGATGATGCTCGACCCCGGAGTGGATCTGCCCCTCCTCGCCAAGCTCGCCGCGGATTACAACTTCACCCCGCAGAACGACCTGGTGATCGATCAGAATCCGATCGCCCAGGTCTTCGGCGCGCGGCCCGAGATGCCGCTGATTCTCAAATACGGCGCGAGCCCGATCACCCAGCCTCTGGAGCGCACCGCCACGCTGTTTCCGCTCACCCGGTCGTTTGAAGTGAACAAGGCCTACAAGAACGGCCTCACCGTGGATGACCTCTGCGACACCACGGCCGACAGCTACGGCGTACCCAACTGGACGCCGGCCATGCGCGAAATCCGCCCGCAACCGAAGACGGACCTCAAGGGGCCCCTCACGGTGGCGGTGGCGGCCGACCTGAGCACGGGCGGCGAGGGCAAGCCCAACGCGCGCCTGGTGGCGCTCGGAACCTCGCGGCTGCCCGCTAACAGCTTCATCAGCTTTCAGGGCAATCGCGATCTGATTATGAACGCCGTGGACTGGCTGACTGCCAACGAGTCCATGATTTCCGTCCGCCCCAAGGCCCCCGACGCCCAGCACCTGAACCTGACGGCGCAGCAGATGAGTACGATTCTCTTCCGGCTGATCGCCGTACCCGTGGTGATCATCGCGGCCGGCATCATCGTTTGGTGGGGACGGAGGTAGGTGGCAGGTAACAGGTGGCAGGTGCCAGAAGTCAGAAGTCAGAAACCAGAAATCAGAAGCGCCTGACTTTCGAGCTGAACGCTTCGACTTTGGAATTTCCAGTTTCGATTTTCTGATTTCTAGTTTCTGCTTTCGGACTTCGAATTTTTTCGACTCTACCTATGAAGCGCTATCTTAAAACCCTACTCACCGTCGTCATTCTGGCCGGGCTCTGGTTCGGCTTCAACTATTACAACAAGCACAAGTCCGCCGCGAGCACCGCGACCCCGGAGAAGCCGAAAGAACTGCTCCTGCCCGTCAAAAAGGACCAGATTCAGGCCTTCACCATCACCCCGCGCAGCGGCGAAGCCTTCACCGTGAAGCGCGACGGCGGAACCTGGAGTATCACCGAGCCCCGCCCGCTGCCCGCCGACCAGCAGGAGATCTCGACCTACGTCGGAGACCTGGCGTCCGCCACGGTGAACTCAGTGGCGGACGAGCACCCTGCCAACTTGAAGGATTTCGGCCTCGATCCGCCAGCCACCACGGTGAGCGTGTCCACCAGCGCCAAGCCTGGGCAGTTCACCCTTCGGATCGGCGACTCCACGCCCACCGGCGACGCCATTTACGCCCAGGTGGCCGGCGTCCCGCGTGTGGTCACCCTCTCCGGCAACGGCAAGTCGCCGCTCGATAAGAGCCTGTTCGACCTGCGAGACAAGCGCGCCCTGACGATCGACTCCGACCAGATCGATCGCCTCGACGTCACCACGAACGGAAAGTCCTACACCCTCAGCAAGAACCCCGACGGCGTCTGGGACCTGCTGCTGCCGCCCGCCGTCCGCGCCGACAACTTCTCGGTGTCGAACCTTCTCAGTGGCTTCCAGGGTCTCCCGATGGTCGCCATTCTGCAAGAGGACAAGCAGGGCGACAGCAAGTACGGCTTCGGAAAGCCAACGCTCACCGTCAAAGTCACCAGCCCCTCGGGCAGCCAGACCATCGTGGTCGGCAAGAAAGACGGCAATGCTTACGACAGTATGAATTCGGCCCTCGACCCCGTCTTCACCCTGAGCGCGGACTTCGTTCCGCGATTCCAGATTGACCCCGCTACCCTGCGCGACAAGAGCTTCTTCTCCTTTTCCGACTTCGACGCCAAGCACGTTGAGCTCACCACACCCAAAGAGCACCGCGTGTTCGAGCAGTCGAATTTCAAGTGGAAAGCGACTTCGCCCAGCTCGAAGGACGAGACCACCGAGAAGATGAACGCCCTGCTCGACTCCCTCACCAACCTCAAGGCCGTGTCGTTCCCCAAGGCGGCCGCCGGCACTCTCGCTCCCTTCGGCCTCAACAAACCGCTGTACACTTTCAAGGTGACGTTCGGCGAGAAGAATACGGTGCAGATTGTCGACGTGGGGAGCGTCAACGATCACTACTACGCCGCCCGAAGCACCGATGCCGTGCCCGGCGAAATCTCCAAGACCGCGCTCGACGCCCTCGAGAAGGCGCTGGGAGCGCTGTAGCACGAAGCGCGGAGCTTGCGCCCATTCGCCGCCCCGCGGTCCCCGTGCCCTATGGGTCTGTCGCGCTGGAACCCTTCTGGCGAGACTTGAGGAAGGCCACCACGGCGGCGTCATCCGCGTTGCGGGGCAAGCCTCTTGGAAAATTGTCTTCGAGCCAGTTCACCAACTCCTGCTTGTAGAACCGGTTGTTTTCAACCGCATCCAGAAAAAACCCGAAGGCCTCCAGCCGCCCTTTCCGCGCAAGTTCCTCGGCGCAGTTAGTCCGCACAAAGACATACGGCGAACCGGACATCCCTCGCTCAAGGTACGGAATCGCGCCATCGCCGTACGCGTGCATGAGCGCGTAAGGCAGCTCCGCCACGTCGCTGCCGTCCGGGTCGGGATCTCCGGGCTTAAGAAGGAACTCACCGAGGCGCGGGAGGTCGCGTCTGTCCCCGATCCAGGTGAGCGACGTGAGCGCCTGCTCGCGTTCCTGCTCGGGCCGTTCAGCCAACTGCCACAGCAGGGCGCGCGCCGCATCGGTCTTCACATACCCGAGATAGACTGCCAGCGGAGCCATCACCTCCGGGCCACGGCTCGCCAACGCGGGAGCCGCAGCCAGCACGGCTTCGTCCGCCCGCCCGGGCACCGGCGAAGAGGCCGGCCAGGAGAAGTTCCCGGGGTGAGCCAGATAGCCGAGCAGCGTGAGCGTGTCAGCCACGCGTTTGTCGTCGGACGATTGCAGGTCAGGCTGGATCGCGCCGATCACGTCCCACCCCCACGCCTGCTCCCACGGCGCATTGGTGGACAGGAGCGTCGCCACGCTGCCGCTCGCGCCGCGATGGCGTACCAGATCGAGCGCTTCACCGAGCACGTCGTCTTCGCGGAACAAGCCCAGGCCCCCGAGAGCGCAGTTGCTCACCACCGGGTCAGGCGAATACAACTGCTCCGCAATCCGGTGAAGCGCTCGGGGATCGGGAGCCGCCGCCAGCAGCGTGGGCAAATAGTCGCCCACCAAAGGTCCCGCATCGTGCGGCGGCCTCGCGAGCTGCCTGTGCAGCCAGGCTTCCCTCTGGTCCGTCGTTGAGGGCTTCAATTCAAAAGTCAACCAGTCCGATTGCGCCACCACCACCGCCGTCATGCGCCCGCCGGCGAAGGAGTGGCGCACCACAGTCCAGCGCACCGCGTAAAGTCCCGGTCGGTCCAATGAGTATTCGAGGTGAAGCGGAAGCCGATTGATGGGCGAGCCTGCGGGCGCGATCCATCCGTCGAGGATGCCCCCTGCGTCGCCGCTACCGTACCAGTGCCCAGTCGTCTGCGGATTGAGGATGCTGCCATTCCGTTTCAGCTCGATCCGGTTCGGACCAAAATCTCGTGGATCTTCACGGTACGGATAGTGAGCGTAAAGAAAAGACTCTTTGAGATCCGCGTGGAGCCAGACGGGAAGCTTTGTGTATGCAGGTTGCTCAACGTAGATTCTAAACTTCTCCGGCGGCGGCTTTTGAGCATGGCTCATCAACGGCGCCACCATCGCCGTCACCGCCAGCATCGCGAAGCCCCGTTGCAAAACGGCAGCCATCCTCGGCTCCCAAGGCATAGATGCAGGAGCCGCGGCATCCGTTTTGTCCAGGCGTTGCCGGCCGGAAGTAGCGCGCCGTCTAGGCCGACTGGGGCTGCGCCGGCCACCCGGCCGGTTCGCCTGTGGTACCCTTCCGATGCTGTGCCCTCAATCATCGGCCAGAAGACCGTGTCCCCTACGATCTCAATGCCGTCCGCCATCGACCCCATCCGGCTCGCCGGCAATCGGCGTGGCGGGATCACTTCAGCCAGTGGCGCGCCCAGCTTCGTGATGACAGTCGGCGTGTTCGTCTCGTTCACTTGCTCGATCAGGCCAGAGCAGTTGGCCCTGAATCCCAAAATTGAGACGCTGCGTACCTTCAACCGCCAGGGTGCCAATACGATACCATGGCCCTCACCTTCTAACGCGGCGCGATATCCGCCGCGTGCGGCTCGCGCTTTTTTTCTTGACTTGGTTCGCCTGTTACCGTATAGTACTGGAGAGTTAAGCTGAATGAGGAACTATGGCACCGCGACCGGCGCACAGACCCAACTCGACACGAGCCGCCAGCAACTGCGCGCGTTCGGACGTGTCGATGTGGCGCTCGAGGAGAAGAGAAATCGCGCTTTCCTCGAAAAACGAACGAAGCCGGAATGTGCTTTAGAATCAATAGGCCTTGCAAAACGAACCTACCATATATCTGAATACAAGCAACTTAACTTAAAGTTCATGTTAACATAATCAAAATCAGCGAGTTACACAGATCAAAAAACCCTGGTTACGCGCTAACCTACCATCTAATTGAAAACAAAACACTTATCAGCCGTATCCCGGCATCAAGCTGACCGGAGAGGACTTATCTTATTTTGCTGGGAGCAATAATGGGAAAGCTCCGGGGCCGTTCAAGGCCATGACGGCGCCGCCTCGACGCCCATAGCCTAATCGACCGAAGGCCTGTTGTCCGCTCGGGAGCACACCCGGTCGCCGGCCAGCTCGATCTCCATGGCCATGCCGAGCCCGCCGGAAACGCACAGGGTGGCGAGGCCGCGCCGGGCGCCGCGTTTCTTCATTTCGTGCAGCAAGGTCACCATAATCCGCGCGCCCGAGCAGCCGATGGGATGCCCGAGCGCGATGGCGCCGCCGTTTACGTTCAGTCGCTCGCGGTCGAAGTGCAGTTCGCGGTCGCACGCCAACACCTGGGCCGCGAAGGCTTCGTTGAGCTCGACGAGATCGTAGTCTTCCAGGCAGCGGCCGTTCCGGGCGAAGAGCTTCCGCAGCGCGGGGACGGGTCCGAGGCCCATCAGCTTGGGATCGACGCCCGCAAGGGTGTAACCGGCGATGCGCGCGAGCGGCGCGCGGCCGCTGCGCGTCACCCAGTCCTCCGAAGCAAGCACCAGCGCCGCGGCGGCGTCTGTAATGCCGGAGGAATTGCCCGCCGTAACGGTGCCGCTTTTCGAAAACACCGGCGGCAGCTTGGCGAGCGACTGAGGGCTCGAATCAGGCCGCGGATGCTCATCCGTGGTAAACACCTGCTCGCCCTTCTTGTCCTGGATCGTAACCGGCGTCACCTCTTCGTTGAAGCGACGGGTTTTGAGCGCGCGTGCGGCCCGCTGCTGGCTGGTAAGCGCAAAGGCGTCCTGCTCCTCGCGCGAAATGTGGTAGCGCTCGGCCAGCAACTCAGCGGTCTCGCCCATCACCATGCGGGAAAGCGGACAAAGGAAGCCGTCCTGATACATGCCGTCCACCAGTTGCTGGTGGCCCAGGCGCCCGCCCCAGCGCGCGCCCTCCACGAAGTAGGGCACGCGGCTCATGGCCTCCACGCCGCCGGCCAGGACCACCTCGGCGCGGCCCATCACAATCTGGTCGTAGCCGAGCGCGATGGCCTTCAGCCCCGAGGCGCAGGCCTGGTTCACCGTTACGGCGGGAACCTCCACAGGCACGCCGGCGCGCACGGCAATCTGGCGGGCCGGGTTCGGACCGTTGCCGGCCTGGCGCGCGTGTCCGAAGATGGCCTCGTCAACTTCGTCTGGCTGCACGCCCGCACGCTCCAGGGCCGCCCGCGCCGCCACTACGCCAAGATCGGGCGCGCTGAATGCTGCCAGGCTGCCGCCGTATTTTCCGATCGGAGTCCGAACCGCGCTGAGAATGTAGACGTTTCGCATAGGGTTGGTCACAGGGGTGCGAAGTTGCGCCGCGTCGCGGCGGCTGCGCCTCAGCAGCACGCATGCCACGATCTACAGGAGCCGAACAAGCTCGTCGATAACGCTCTGCACGCCCGCGTAGGCGTCGACGCCGCTTTCGTACTCGATGGAATGAACGCCCCGGAAGCCGGCGTCCTTCGAAATCTGCACGCATTGCTGAAAGTCGAAACCGGGCTGGCGATCCCCGGAGTCGAGTTTCAGGTCCCTGGCGTGGCAAACCGTGCGGGCGTAGCGGAACAGAAGCGGCAGGCCGCGGAGCCGGGTGGCGTTGTCCGGAAAGTCGCCGAAGTCCGGCAGGGCGCCGATAAAGGCGCCGCCCACGGCGCGAAAAATCTGCACCAGCGCCTCGGGGTGGGCGGCGCCGATATCGCCGCGGTTCTCAATCAGCACCGCCACGCTTTTGGGGCGGCCATAGGCCGCGAGTTTCCGGTAGGAGTCGATGGTGAGGCTGAGGTCGTCCGGATTCATGCCGCCGGGGTCGCAGCGCACGGAGCGGGCGCCGAGCTGGCGCGCCGTGTCGATCCAGTTCTTGCAAGTCTCGATGGCGGCGTTTCGGACCGCGGCGTCGGGATCAGACAGGCCGCCGCCGGCGCCCAGTTCCTCGATGTCCACCGCAAGGTTGATGAGCCGCGATTGTGCGGCCACCAGGTTGGACTTCAAAGCTTGCAAATAAGCCGGCTCCAGCGAGGCAAAATGCTGCGCCACGAACTCGAGGTTGTGCACCTTGTACCGGTCCGCAATGATCTGGGGGAAATCGAGCAGCACCAGGCGCTCGGAGGCCGACTTGAGGGCGCTATCCTGGGTGACGTCGAAATAACTTTTGAAGCTCCGGGTGGAAACGCACACACGGTCGAGCGGGCTCGGCACACGATGCACGGCGCGGCGCCGCGGGTGCTGAGGCGAGGCGGGCCGCCCGGCCGCGCTGGCCACCACGCCCGCCAGGAGAGAAGAAATAAACTCACGCCTTTTCATGTCGACGCTTACGGGTTGCGCGGCAGAGTCCGCATCGCAGCCCCAAAAACCATCTTAGCATCGCGGTCCCGCAGGGCCCGAGCCGGCGGTGCATCGCGGACCGTCGTCTTCGATCCCTTGCCATCGCTCGCACTCTGCCCAATAATCATCACGCGGCGCGGCCAGGCGGTTAGCATGCAGGAGGCTCGCGCGATTCTGATGTCTTCAACCCCCGAGTGCCCGGGCAAGGATCGATGGCTGCAGGCTGAAGGCAAGCAGCTCGCCACGCAGATCTTCCTGAAGACCCTGGCCGCCGTCGACGTGCGCCGCACCATGCTTGCCCGCGTGAGGAAAGAAGGAGACCGGCTGGTCTTTCCCGGGTCGATTCCGGCCGCAGGCGGCTCGCCCGGCGGCCAGGATTCGGTTCCGCTCACTTCCCCGCCCCGGGTGATTGCGTTCGGCAAGGCCGCCCTTCAGATGGCGCAGAGCCTCCACGAGATTCTCGGCGGCGACATCCGCGCGGGGTTGGTGGTGGCGCCCACCGAGCCGGCGGTGCAGATCGATCGCTTCCGCAACGTCGTCGGAGGCCACCCTTACCCAAATGCAGGCAGCCTCAAGGGAGGCCGCGCGGCGCTGGAAATAGTCACCGGCCTCAATCGTGACGACTTGGTGATTTTCCTGATTTCCGGAGGCGGCTCCGCGCTTCTCGAGCTGCCGCAAGACCCGGCCGTGACGCTGGCCGACATGATCGAATTCAACCGGCTTCTCGTCACCTGCGGGCTGCCGATCGAGCAGATCAACGTGTTGCGTAAGCACGTTTCGGCCGTAAAGGGCGGGCGCCTCGCCCTGCGCGCGTTTCCCGCCAGGCAACTCACCGTGTTCATCTCCGACGTGCCGGAGGCCCTCGACTCGGTGGTAGCCTCGGGGCCGACGATGGCCGATCCTTCCACCGTGGACGAGTGTTACTCCATCGCCCAGGCGGGCGGACTGGCGCGCGAACTCCCGGCTTCGCTGCGGCAGCACTTCGAAGAGCGAACGCTCGAGGAGACGCCCAAGCCGGGCGACCGGCGCTTCGAGTGCTCGCATTATTGCCGCCTGCTCTCGAATCGTGACGCCGTGGAGGCCGCCCGCGCGGCGGCCGGGGAGCTTGGCTTGGTGGCCGAAGTGGACGGCGGCCCGTGGGACGCCGACTACCGCGAAGTGGCCCGAGCGAACCTGGCGGCGCTCGACGAGCTCGCGGTGCGGCATCCCGGCCGCCCAGTGTGCCTGGTGGGGGGGGGAGAAGTCACCTGCCTCGTCACGGGTCCCGGCCGGGGCGGGCGCAACCAGGCTTTCGTGCTCTACGCGGCGGGGCTCATCACCGGGCGCCATCGCGTGGTGCTGAGTGCGGGCACCGACGGCCGTGACGGCAACAGCCCGGCGAGCGGCGCCGTGGCCGACGGCCAGACGCTGGCCCGAGCCCAATCCCTGGGGCGCGATCCCGCGCAGGACCTGGCCGCGAGCGACTCCTACGAATTCTTTCGCGCGCTGGCCGACACCTTGGAGACGGGCTACACCGGCAACAACCTGCGCGACGTCCGGCTGTGGCTGGACCTGGGATGTTGAGCCATGGCGGGCGTTGGAAGGGCTGGCCTGCGCCACCCAGCGCCACGTCAAATGCTGACCAGCGCCACACCCGCCAAAATCATGACAATTCCGAGCCACTGGCGTCCGCTCAGCCGTTCGCCGAGGAAGAGCCAGGCCAGAAGCACGGCCATCGCGCCGAACAAGGAGGCAAGCACCGTGACCACCGAGACGTGTCCCGTCGTTAGGCCGAGCGTGTTGGAGACGAAGGCCGTGGTGTCGAGGAGGGCCGAGCCCACGAGCGGCGGCCAAATACCGCCGCGAGGCAACACCGGCTGACGGCGCCGTCTGAGGGCCAGCGTGAGCAGCAGCGTGGCGCCCATCAAGCGGATCACCCACACCGGGAGCACGCCGCCCAGAGCGCCGGTAACTCTGAAGCCCAGCACCCAGAAGAGCACGCCGAAACCGAGCGCCGCAGCCAGAGCCCAGCCCACGCCGCGCTCCATCGCCGTGCCGGAGCGGGCGCGCCACGCGGCGGACGCGGAATTCGCAAGATTGCCTCTCGGCACGACGGCCAGGATCACCCCGGCCAGCACAATCCCGATGCCGCAGCCCGCCGTGGTTTTGAGCCTCTCTCCGGAAGCGAGCGCGAGAACCACGGTGAGTGCGGGATAGCTGGCGCTGATGGGCGTGACCAGAGCCAGCTTGCCGACGGCGAAAGCGCGATAGAGCGAAAGCGACGCCGCGATGTTGAGCAAGCCCGCCGCCAGCGCCCACCTCCAGTCGCGGCGGGTGGCGGCCCACAGCGCCGCCAGACTCGTTGCGTGGGGATCCCTCGCGAAACTGAGGTAAAGGCTCAGCAGGATCAGGCCGACGCACTGCATGAGGACGAAAGCTCGATAAGCGCCGATGCGCCGCGCAACCTGGCGCGCGAAGAAATCGGCGCCCGCCCAGGCGAAGGCTGCCAGCAATCCGAAGAAGATGGCCAAGGGTATCCTTGAAGTGTCGAAGATCGGAGGCCGGGCGAGCGGCGCCGTCCGTTCCCGGCTCGGCGCCGGTGCAGTGCGGTTAGAAGACGCCCTTCACGGAGCCGCCGTCCACCGCGATCGAGGCACCCGTAATATAGCTGGCGCGCTCGGAAGCGATGAAAACCACTACGTTGGCGAACTCCTCCGGCATGGCGATGCGTCCGAGCGGAGTCTGGAGCGCCCAGCGCCGGCGAATTTCCTCGGAGTCCACGTTCTCGGACTGCGCCATCTGCGCGGCGAGTTCCGCCACGCGCGGCGTAAGGGTGTAGCCCGGGCAGACGTTATTCACCAGAATGTTGTCGCGGGCGTATTCGTTGGCGAGCGTCTTCACCAGGCCGACCACCGCCATGCGCACCGAGTTCGACAGGATGAGCCCTTCCACCGGCTGCTTGACGGCCACCGACGTGATGGCGATGAAGCGGCCCCACTTGCGCTGTTGCATGGCGGGCAGCGTCTCGCGCGCCAGGGACAATGTGCTCATCAGATTGAGCTGCACGGCGCGCTGCCAGTCCTCGGGCGTGGTGGCGGCAAACGGCTTGGCAGGCGGCCCGCCGGCGTTGGCCACGGCGATATCGAGGCGCCCGAAGTGGTCGAGCGTGGCCTGCACGAAGCGGCGCACCTGTTCGTCCACAGTCACGTCCACGGCGCGCGCCAGCACTTCGGCGCCGGTTTCGCGGCGAATCTCCTCCGCCGTCGCCGCGAGCGTCGCCTCCGTGCGCGCGCAGAGCGCGAGCTTCGCGCCCTCGCGGGCGAGGCCGAGCGCTGCGGCCTTGCCCAATCCCTGGCTCGAAGCTGCCACCAGGGCCACGCGATCTTTCAGTCCAAGATCCATGGTCCCATCCCGCAGGGCGTGCCCTTCGCGTTCGCAACCGGGCAGGATTTCGCTACAATAAGTGCGTCCTATGCACTCGCTTTCCAGAGTCCTCGATGCCCTCGCGTTCGTCTACGCGCTGCTCTTTTTCCCCGCTCCCTTTTTCTGGATCGTGATCCATTCCTTCATCGATTTCTGGCGGCGCTTCGGCAACCGGGCGTTGTGGGTGGCTCTGCCGCTGTGGACGGCAAACGCCGCGGCGCTCGGCCTGCTGGCGCACCGCGTTTACGCCGGGCGGCTGCCGCGCAACGCGCTCACGGTTGCCATCGGCGCGGCGCTGGTGGTAGCCGGGCTCGGCATTGGGCACCACGTTCATCGCGTTTTCGGGCTGCGGCGGCTCGGCGGGTTGCCGGAAGTGAATCCCGCCCGCTACCCGGGCGGGGTCGTGCGGTCGGGCCTTTTTGCGCGCCTCCGCCACCCGCGTTACGTAGAATACATGATCTCGTTCGCGGGCTGGGCCCTGCTTACGGGCGCGCCGGGAAATTATGTGCTTGCAATGGCCACCGTCCTGATGTATTTGATTGTCGCTCCGCTCGAGGAGCGCGAGCTTCGCCGGCACTACGGCGAGGAGTACGGCGCCTACGCGCGCGCGGTTCCCCGCTTCATTCCGCGCCTCTGGCGCCCGGCGGAGACTCGAAGCGGGGGCGCGGCCTGACCGCTCGCTCGAACGGCGAGGCCGCCGGCCCGTCTCGCGGCAGGAGGTATCCATGCGCAGATTCTCAATCGTCACGCTCGCCCTGGCCGTCTGCGGCGCTGTGATCCCGGTTGCCGCCCAGCAGGCCTGCCCGGGCCTCACCGTGGTGGTGAACAGCCCCGAAGACCAGCTCATGCTGGCCGTCAACGGCGCCGACAATCCGCAGGACCAGGTCGCCGCGCTCGACAAGTACGCCGCCGCCCACGCCGACGCGCCGGCCATGACCTGCGCCAACGAGCTCTATACCGCCGCTTACGTCAAATTGAATGATTTCGCGAAGGCCATCACCTACGGCGAGAAGGACCTGGCTGCGAACTATCTGAGCGTCAATCTCATGGTCAACCTCATGAAGGCCTACGTGGGCGCGGGCCAAGCCACCGACAACGCCTTCGACTTGATCGCAAAGGCGCCCGACCGGATCAAGGCCGAAGCCAACCCGGCGCGCCCTGTGAACGCGAGTGACGCCGAATGGAAGACCAACCTGGAGGCCTGGGCCGCCGCCGCCAAGGATCAGAGGGCTTACATGGAGTACGCCTTCTTCGTACTCATCGGACGGGTGACCGACCCGAACAAACGCATCCAGGACCTCGACGCCTTCACCAAGGCCTATCCCGACAGCCCCAACCTGGCCCAGGCCTACACCCAGTACCTGGTTGCTTACACGATGCTGAACAACCCCGCCAAGGCGGATGAATACGGCGAAAAAGCCATCGCGGCCGACCCCACCAACGTGGCTGCGCTTAACCTGGTGGCTGACAACTACGCCACGCGAGGGGTTAACCTCGATAAGGCCGAGGCCGACGCCAAGAAAGTACTCGAAATGGTGCCCGCCGCGAAGAAGCCCGAAGGCGCCTCCGACGCCGACTTCCAGGCGCAACAGAACACCGAGATGGGCGCCGCACACCTGACCCTCGGTTACGTCGAGTATCGGCGCGCCAGCCGCACCCACCGCGTGGCCGGCGCCATCGAGCAGTTCAAGGTGGCTGTCAATCTTCTGAGCGGCAACCCCAACCTGCAAGCGCGCGCGC
>DATJAQ010000137.1:0-62080 GCA_035516075.1 Terriglobia bacterium
TCCTTCGCGGAAGTCGGCGGTGGAACGGATGCGGGCGTTTTCCTCCAGGGCGAGCGCGAGCTGGTGATCGACCTCGGCCTTGCTGAACTCGGTCAGCAGTCCCCGCGTGTAGGCGAGGCTGGTGGGACTGTTCTCAAGCAGTTGAGACGCGAGCTGGCGGGCGCGATCGAGCAGCAGTTCGGCGGTCACGATCTCCGTGATCAGGCCGATGCGCAGGGCTTCGGCCGCATCGATAACGCGGCCGGTCAGCAGCAGATCGCGCGCCCGCTTCTCGCCGATCTGGCGAATCAAAAAGACGGAAACCAGCGCCGGAATGAAGCCGATGCGCACCTCGGTATAGCCGAACCTGGCTTCGGGCACGGCCAGCGTAAAGTCGCACAGGGTGGCGATGCCGCAGCCGCCGGCGATGGCGGCGCCGTTGACGGCCGCGATCAGCGTTTTGGGGAAGTCGTAAAGCCGCCGGAACAGGTGGGCCATGCGGCGCGAGTCTGCCAGATTCGCATCCGAGGGCCGCGGGATGCCGCCCTTCAACGGCCCGTCCTTGAGAAGGTGGTGATGGGACCCTTCAGCCGCCAGGGTCTGGAGGACTTCAAGATCCATCCCTGAACAAAACGCTTTGCCCGCTCCCGTCAGGATGGCCACCCGCGCCGGGCCGTGCTCAATCTCGTCGAGCGCCGCCAGCAATTCCTCGATCATCTCCGGCGAGATGGCATTGCGCTTCTCGGGGCGGTTGAAGGTAAGGACAGCGATGTCCGCCGCATGCGCGACAGAAAGAGTCTGGTAGGTCATGGCTTCAATCAAGGCCAATCAGCTTGTTACCTTCCACTTAGCCCAGTCCTTTTCGCGCACTTTACGAAGTTTTTCGTAGCCAACCTGCTTCGCCAATCGATTTGCGTGGGGATCCCTCCGGAAAATGTGCCGAAGTATCCCCTCCAGCTCCTGAATCTCTTGTTCAGAGACATTGTCGTGGACCTCGAAAACTGAGAAGCACGTGCAAGAACCCTTGCTCGCGTTCGCCAGATGCTTTCGTAGCCTGCCTCGTATACCTGCTTCATCGGCGCCCGAGAGGCCGACGTACATTACCCCGTGTTCACGTTGCTTACTGTCACCGTCGAATAAGACGTATATGCCGCGGGTATCTGGGGGAATCTTATCGAGCTCGTCGGGGCCAAACGGCCGAAACTCGTTACAACGCTTGATCAACCGCATTAGTGCTACAGACATGGCTCCTCCATTCTCTTTCGGATATCACCTTGACCGCTCTCACCGTGCTGGCAAATCTTCTTCCCCACCCGCCGCATTGCTTCGAGATCTTCTTGCTGGCTTCGATCACAGGTCGAGAAGTATTCGCAGACGATCTTCAACCGCCGACATTGCTGCCTCGGATACAACTCCCAAACGTGCACTTAGGCGCTCCGCGGCGATGGACCGCACATCCTCGCACTTGATGAAGCTCGGTTGGCGGAGGCCGCCTTCCGACGGAACAACGGGCACGTGGGAGGCGATATGCTTCTGCTTGCTGGTAACAGGCAGCACGATCACGAGACCGGCAGGCCCCTGGTTGAACTCGTCAACCGAGACGATCAGGGCAGGCCTCTTTCCGGCTTGCTCATGCCCACGGGTGGGATTGAAGTCTGCCATCCAGACTTCCCCGCGGCTTGGGAAGGGAGGAGTCATCTTTCCTTCAACCCGTCGCCCAATGCTGCGTCCCAGGCAGAGCGTTCATCCAGTTCGTGCTTCCAAGCCTTTGAGTCTTTCCTCAGGCGCGCAAAATCCCGGTTAAGCTGCTTCAAAAAATGCTTCCTTCGAAGCTCTTCGACCGCCACCTCAAGGACAGCCACCATGGCCTCGTTTCGCTCTTCGGCAAGCTTCTGCAACTTGGAATGGCAACTCTCGCTGATTCTTACGGCCTGGGTGCTCATCGGTCCGCCTCAACTCCTCCAACACGAAACAGTATACCGGATTGTCGATGATTTTCGCTACTAATGCGTCGTCATTGGGAGTCCGTATTGCTGCCGGATCTCCTTCGTCGCGTGCACGGCCGAGAGCAGTGCCCACGGCTCGATTCCGGTTTTCACGCCGGCGGCGGAGAGCGTCGAAATCACGATTTCGGTGGGAATGTTGCCCACCAGATCGTCGCCGGCGAAAGGGCAGCCGCCGAGGCCGGTGAGTGCGGAGTCAAAGCGGCGGCAGCCGGCTTCGTACGCTGCCATCACCTTTTCCGCCGCCCCTTCGGGACGGCTGTGTAGATGGACGCCGAGCTCCATGCCGGCGGCGGCGCCTTGAACGGCGCGGTAGAGCGCGGCCACTTCGTCCGGTGACGCGGTGCCGATGGTATCCGCCAGCGACACCTGCTGCACGCCGATCTGGCCGAGCCACAGGATGGCATCTTCCACAATCTCGGGCCCCCAGAGCTCCTCGTAGTTGTTTCCGAAGGCCATCGAAATGTAAATCACCAGGGTGCGCACCGGCGCGCCGGGCGCGGAGACCGCCTGTTGCAGTTTCTCGACCAGCGCCTGCGACTCAGCCTTGGACATGTTCGCATTGGCGCGGCGGAAATTGGCGGAAACCGAGTACGGGTAGCCGATGGTGGTGAGGCCCGGAGCCTTGAGAGCGCGTTCCAGCCCTTGTTCGTTGACGACGATGCCGATGACTTCGGGGAGCGGAGCGTCCGGCATAGCCTCAGCACCAAGCGCGGAAACCGGGCTTCGTAATTCGGCGCTCGAGACGCCGCTTGGCGGCCGCTCACCGACGTCCAGTTTCAGCGCGGCTGCCGCCAGCGCGAGCGGCTCAGTGAGCAGCGGGTACAACGCCTCAAGGACGGCTTCGCTGTCGGCCATCTGCGGCACGTACTTGGGCGCGACAAAGCTGACCGCGTCGAGGTGGCGGAAGCCCGCCTCGATCAGCTTGCGTAAATAGGCCGCCTTGGCCTCGGTCGGGATGATGCCGGGCAGTCCCTGCCAGGCGTCGCGGGGGCATTCCACAATTTTCACGGTTGGCATGGCGGGGCTCGCGAGTTGAAAAGTTCAATAATGCAAGAGTTGAAGAGTCAAATGGCTTAAGAGTCGAACCGCAGACCGTCCTACTTGGCGCGCTCGACCTTGAGTCGCAGAGCGTTCAACATTCGAGCGATCGCCGAAACCTCGGGGCTCGTCTCGTCAAACCGCTCCGGGGCCAGGAATCCCAAATCTCTGCTGAGCATCAGCATGTATTCTGTCTCGGCCAGGGACGCCTCTGCAATGTTCAGGAACCGTGCACACTCCGCGCGACTCTGCCGCTTTGAGCCCTCAGCGAGGTTCGTCGGCACCGACGCAGCCGCCCGGCGGACTTGAGAATAAGGCCAAACCGCTCGTCACTTGGAAACTTGGCGGTGAGCTTATAGATCTCAAGCACCAGCGTATGACCTCGCTGCCAGACGGCGAGCTCAGTAAAGCGTTGCACGCTGCACCTTGAACTCTTCGACGTTTAACTCTTCAACCCTTCAACTTTCGACTCTCGACCTTCAACCTTTCAACTCTTCAACTCTTGAACCCTTGAACTTTAAACCTTTGACTCTCGACTTTCGACCCTTCAACTCTTCAACTTTCGACTCTTCAACTTTTCGACTCCCCTCACGTTTGCAAAACCCCCGTCTTAAACTCCGCCACCTCGGGATTCAACGCCGCCGCTTCGAGCGCCCAGATGAGCGCCTCGCGGGTCTCCGCCGGGTCGATGATGGCGTCCACCCACAGCCGCGCCGCCGCGTAGCGCGGGTCGGTCTGATGCTCGTAAGTGGCGCGCACCGATTCGTAAAGCTCCTCCTTCTGCGGTTCGCTCAGTTCCTCGCCCTGTCGCTCGAGCTGCTTGATCTTGATCTCCACCAGCGTCCCGGCCGCCGAATCCCCGCTCATCACCGCGTAGCGCGCCGTAGGCCAGGCGAAGATAAAGCGCGGGTCGTAAGCCTTGCCGCACATCGCGTAGTGGCCCGCGCCGAAGCTGCCGCCGCAGATCACCGTGATCTTCGGCACCACGCTGTTCGAGACGGCGTTCACCATCTTGGCGCCCGCCCGGATAATGCCGCTCCACTCCGCCTCTTTTCCCACCATGAAGCCGTTGACGTCGTGCAAGAAAACGAGGGGCACGCGGTTCTGATTGCAATCCAGAATGAACCGCGCGGCCTTTTCGGCCGACTCGGTGTAAATCACGCCGCCGAAGTGAATGCGCTTTTCGCCGGTGCCGTGGGCCGTCACCTGAATATGCTTCTTCTGGTTAGCCACAATGCCCACCGCCCAGCCGCCCAGGCGGGCGTAGCCGCACAGCACCGTCCGGCCGTACTCGGCGCGGTACTCCTCAAATTCGGAGCGGTCCACAATCCGCGCGATCACCTCGCGCATGTCGTACTGTTTGGCGGGATCGCCGGAGAAGATGCCGTAAATCTCACCGGCAGGATAGCGGGGCGCCTCCTGCGGCTTGTGGTCAAAGGGCGCGGCCTGGGGCGGCCCCATTTTATCCACCAGCGCCCGGAGGCGCTCCAGACACCTCGCGTCGTCCGGCTCGCGGAAGTCCACGGTGCCGCTCACCTCGGCGTGCATCTTGGCGCCGCCCAGTTCCTCCGCCGAGACGCGCTGCCCGATGGCAGCCTGCACCAGCGCCGGCCCCGCCAGAAAAAGCCCGCTGCCTTCGGTCATCAGGACGTGGTCGCACATCACGGGCAGGTAGGCCCCGCCGGCCACGCACATCCCCATGATGGCGGTAATCTGGGGAATGCCCCTCGCGCTCATCACGGCGTTGTTGCGAAACACGCGACCAAAGTCGTCGGTGTCGGGAAAAACGTCTTCCTGCAACGGCAGAAAGACGCCGGCCGAGTCCACCAGGTAGATCGTCGGAATCCTGTTGTCGAGCGCGATGTTCTGCGCGCGGATCACCTTCTTGGCCGTCATGGGGAAAAACGCCCCGGCCTTCACGGTGGCGTCGTTGGCGATAATCATCACCAGGCGGTCGCACACCCGGGCCAGGCCCGTCACGGCGCCCGCCGAGGGCGCCCCGCCCCAGTCCTCGTACATTTCCCAGGCGGCGTAAAGGCCAAGCTCGAAAAACTCGCTGTCGGGATCGATGAGCTTCGCGATCCTCTCGCGCGCCGTCAGCCGGCCCTTGTTGTGCTGCGAATCGATGCCCCGCGCGCCGTCGCCCTGGCGAATCTGCTCCTCCTGGTTCTTGATCTCGGTCATGAGCTCGATCAGGCGGCGGGAGTTCTCTTCGAAGGCGGGCGAGGCCGCATCGACGCGACTCTCAAGCGCTGAGTTGGACAAAACAGTTACCTCGACAGGCGGCGAATGGGCGCGGCGATCCGCGAAACCTTAATGTAGCACGCGCGCCTGGCCGCTGGGCGGAGCCGCTTCCCGACTGCTCGCGCCACCGAGGCTGGGTCTTATCGCAGTCGAGCGGGCGCCGGCTGCGCCCAAGCCATCGCGAAGCCTAACTCGGCGGGCCCGGGACCAACGGAAAATGTGATGCGGAGCTTAGGGCTTGGAAGGCAGGACGACGCTGACGCCGCGCTCGTCGTTGAGCTTTTGGGTGGCTTCAAGATTAAGATCGGCGAGCGGAATCTTGTGGGTGGTCTCACCCCTGAAAATCCAGACGGCCTGCCCGTAGACGGCGTAGTTCTGCGCCTCGAGCTGGCGGCCATCACGATACACGAAGGCCGTGGGGACGGCGTCTTCGGCGGCGGGAGGCTCCGGCGCTGCCGCCGGCGCAGGTTCGCCATAGGCCTGCTGCTCCCTCAGTTGCGCCACCTCGTCGGTCAAGGCCTGAACCTGGCTGACAAGTGCATCGTCCTCCGGAGGCGCGGCCGCTGGAGGTTCCTCCCCAGCCCCGTAATCGGGCGGGAAGCCAACGTACGACAAGGAAGACGGGTACCCGTAAAACGGCGAATACCCTGGATACGCGTAGCGCGGGAAGAACAGCCCCCTCACAAATGAAGAGCGCCGGCGAAACGGGGCGCGCTGACCTCTGAAACCGCTGCGGCCTCCGAAGGGTGCGGGCCTGCCCACCGGCCTCATGAAGCCGCCCGTTCTAAACGGGGTGGGCGACGGCCGGAAGGAGGAAAAACCTCGAGCCATTCCACCGGCGCGAGGAGCGAACGAGCGCGACCCCCCGCGGGACTGTGCCCGGACGAGCGGCGCGAGGAGCAACCCCGCCAGTAGCGCTGTTACGGTGATTGCACGCCTCATTGCTACATTCTACCCCAATCTAGGGGAGGCAACGTCACGGATTGTCGCCTTCCGGCCAGGCGGGGTGGGAACTGCATTGGGCTTGACCGCCCGCTCGAATTATGATACGGTTATTGTCGATAGATTTGTGGAACTTATCCTCCCGCGATCCATTAACTCTATTAGATTAAACAACTTAGCATCCTACGAGCAGCTGAAATCGCCAGAATAGGCGTGAAAACGGACCCAAACTCGTAATAGCCAGAAAAAGAAAGAGATAGCTCGGGAAACTGGCACTCGGGAAGAGGAAAATGGAGCGCCAAAATCCGCAAAGACGAACCCAAACGCGCAATCGCAAGAAACATAAAGGGATCACCCCGAAAAACTGACGTTTGGGGCAGGAAAATGGATGGTCCGCCCCGTCGCCGACTGCTGATTTTGAATTTGGGATTGGGGACATCGACGGACCGCTCTCGAGGTCATTCGGCATTCGGCAATCTTCAATCGGCAATCCCGGCACGTTCCCAAGCGCTCGCGTGCTTCGGTCACGAGCATTTAGGGCCGGCCCGCGGTGGCCGTTCGCGGCGGTTTGAGTTACAATTTCGCTTAAGCTCAGTGCCGCGACCCTTGCGGCGGGTACGAAAAGCGGGCTCACTCCGGGGATGGCAATCGGCGGCGCGGGCAGCCGCAAGGGGCGGGCTTGCGGGGACCTGGGAACGCTATGAGCGTCAAGCCACAACAATACTTCACGTATCGTGGCAAGGGAGGCCAGTGGAGCTGGATACTGCACCGGCTTACCGGGCTCGGTGTTTTCACCTTCCTGCTGGTGCACATCATCGACACGGCCCTGATTGGCTGGGGGCCGGACGCCTACAACTCCATGATGGCGGTTTACCGCGTGCCGTTCTTCCGGGTGGGCGAGGTGCTGCTGGCGGGCGCCGTGCTGTACCACGCCTTGAACGGCGTGCGCATTTGCATCATCGACTTCTGGCCCGGCGCCACCGCCGTTCACCGGAAGCTGGTGCTGGCCGTGGTGGTGCTTTTTGCGGTGATTTACATCCCAAGCGCGGTGTACATGCTGCGCTGGCTGGTGCAATAGACTTTCCCATCGGGGCACGAAACGGAGCACGATGCGCGCGGGACCGACGCCCAAACCGGAAAGCGGACTCGAGCTTTACGCCTGGATCTTCATGCGAGTTTCGGGCGTGGTCCTGCTCTTCATGGCCTTGGCCCATCTCGTGGTGATGCACCTCATCAACAACATTGAGGTGGTGAATTACCGCTTCGTGGCCGCTCGTTACGCCACGCCCTTCTGGCGCACTTTCGACCTGGTGATGCTCTGGCTGGCGCTGATTCACGGCATGAACGGCACCCGCACCATCATCATGGATTACGTGCAACGGGCAGGCTGGCGGCTGGTGTCGCTCGCGGCGCTGTACGTGTTGAGCTTTATCATGCTGGCGCTCGGATCGCTGGTGATTCTCACCTTCCAGCCCGTCGCGTGAATGGCTGATTGGGTGAATGGGTGATTGAGTAATTGAGCGATCGGATGATCGAGTGAACCAACATTCGGAACTCCCCGACCCACACACGCTGGAAACGAAGCGAGCGGCATCTAAGTTGGGCTCGTTGGGGGCGCATACTGATTTCTGACTTCTGATTTCTCTTTCGGCCTGGCCATGTATCGAAAGTATGACGCGGTGATCGTCGGTGGCGGAGGCGCGGGCCTGATGGCCGCGCTCAACCTCTCGCCGCACGGCGACGTGGCGGTAATCAGCAAGCTCTATCCCGTCCGTTCCCACACAGGGGCGGCCCAGGGAGGCATCGGCGCCGCCCTCGGCAATCTGGAAGAAGACCACTGGGAATGGCACATGTTCGACACCGTCAAGGGCAGCGATTACCTGGCGGACCAGGACGCGGTGGAAATCCTCTGCCGCGAAGCCATCGAAACCGTTTACGACCTCGAACACTGGGGGCTGCCCTTCAGCCGCACGCCCGACGGCAAGATTGCCCAGCGGCGTTTCGGCGGGCACGCCCGCGAGTACGGCAAGGCGCCCGTGCAGCGCTCCTGCTACGCGGCCGATCGCACGGGCCACATGATTCTGCAGACGCTTTACCAGCAGTGCATCAAGAATGACGTGCACTTCTACAACGAGTTTCATCTGCTCGACCTGCTGGTGGAGAACGGCCGGGTGGCGGGCGTGGTGGCCTTCTGCCTGGCCACGGGCGAGATTCACACCTTCCACGCCACGGCCGTGCTGTTCGCCACCGGTGGCTGCGGCCGCATGTTCCGCGTGACTTCCAACGCCCACGCTCTCACGGGAGACGGCATGGCGGTGGCGCTGCGGCGCGGGATCCCTCTGGAAGACATGGAATTCTTCCAGTTCCATCCCACCGGCATTTACAAGTTGGGCATTCTGCTGAGCGAGGCGGCGCGCGGCGAGGGTGGGGTGCTGCGCAACGGCCAGAATGAACGCTTCATGGAGCGCTACGCGCCCAGCCTGAAGGACCTGGCCTCGCGCGACGTGGTGTCGCGCGCTATCTATCGCGAGGTGCAGGCCGGCCGCGGCATCGGGGGCAAGAACTACGTTCATCTCGACCTCACCCACCTGGGCCGCGAGGTGCTCGACAAGAAACTGCCCGACATCACCGACTTCGTGCGCACCTATATGGGCCTCGAGCCCGCCACCGAGCTCATCCCCATCCAGCCGACCGCACACTACGCCATGGGCGGCATTCCCACCGACGTGGAGGCGCGGGTGGTGATCGACGAAAAGAACACGCCGCTCCCCGGCTTCTACGCCGCCGGAGAGTGCGCGTGCGTCTCGGTGCATGGCGGCAACCGCCTGGGCACCAACTCGCTGGTGGATATTCTCGTCTTCGGCCGGCGGGGCGGGCGCCACGCCGCCCGCTTCATCCAGGAAAACGAGAGCGTGCCGCTGCCGCCCAACCCGCAGGAACGCGCCCGGGCCATGGTGGCCTCGCTGATGGGTTCGAGCGGGCACGAGCGCGCCGCCCTCATCCGGGATGAGCTCCAGGACGAAATGATGGCCAAGGCCGGAGTGTTTCGCGAGGCCTCGGGCCTCAAATCCGTGCGCGATAAAGTTCGCGAGCTGCGCGATCGCTACCAGCAAGTGAATATCGAGGACCACGGGCTCAAGTACAACACCGAGCTGCTCGAAGTGATTGAGCTCGGCGGACTCATCGAGCTGGCCGAGACGCTGGTGGAAGGGGCGCTGGCCCGCCAGGAGAGCCGGGGCGGCCACGCCCGCGAGGACTTCCCCAAACGAGACGACGCGAACTGGATGAAGCATACCCTGGCCTACCAGTCCCCGAAGGGCATCGAGTTGCGCTACAAGCCGGTGACGATTACAAAATTTCAGCCGACGGAGAGGAAATATTAATTCACTGAATCATTGAGTTATTGAATCAAACTGGCGGAGCATCCGATGCAGGTCCACCTCAAGATCCGGCGATTCAACCCTGAAAAAGACGAGCAGGCCTGGTGGGGTCATTACACGGTCGAGGCCGAGCCCACGGACCGGCTGCTGGACGCGCTCAACCACGTGAAGTGGTATCTCGATGGCACCCTTACCTACCGGCGATCCTGTGCGCACGGTGTCTGCGGCTCCGACGCCATGCTGGTGAACGGCGCAAACGCGCTCGCCTGCAAGGTGCTCCTGAAGAGTCTCGGCGCGTCCATTACAATTGAGCCTTTGCGGGGCCTGCCAGTGATCAAGGACCTGCTGGTGGATCTCGAAGGCTTCTTCGCCAAATACCGCCAGGTAAAACCCTACTTCATCACCCACTCAGCCACGCCTCACAAGGAGCGCTTGCAAACGCCGGAGGAGCGCGAGATCTACGACGACACCACCAAGTGCATCTTGTGCGCGGCGTGCACCACCTCCTGCCCTTCCTTCTGGGGGGACCCCGACTACGTGGGCCCTGCCGCCATCGTGAACGCGGCGCGGTTCATCTTCGACAGCCGCGACGAAGGCGCCGAGGAGCGCCTGGAAGTGCTCGGCTCGGCGGACGGCGTCTGGCGCTGCCGCACCATCTTCAACTGCGTGGAAGCCTGTCCGCGTGGCATCGACGTCACCCGGGCGATCGGCCAGGTGAAAAAGGCGCTGCTCTACCGCAAGACCTAACGCCCTTCCGGGACGATGATCTCGGACTTTGCGCCTGCTCCGAGCACGCTCACCGAATTGCCGGCCAATGACCGCAGAACAAGTTCTCGACCGCCTCCGCGCCCTCGCCAGCGCGGCGGTAGTGCGCAGCCTGGCCCGTTTCGCCATTCCCACCAACAACGCGCTCGGCGTCTCCACACTTCCGCAACGAAAACTTGCGCGGGAGATCGGCCGCAGCCACGCCCTCGCCCAGGCGCTCTGGAAGACGGGCATTCTGGAAGCGCGCGGCATCGCAGCACTGATTGATGACGCCACGCTCGTTACCGAAGCGCAGGCGGAGAGGTGGGTGCGCGATTTCGATTCCTGGGCCGTCTGCGACGGCTGCTGTTTCGAGCTCTTCGACAAGACGCCCTTCGCCTGGCGCAAGGCGCTCGAATGGAGCCGGCGCGAGCGCGAATTTGAAAAGCGCGCCGGCTTCGCGCTCATGGCCGCCCTGGCGCGCCACGATCGCGGCGCGGCCGATGCCAGGTTCAAGAGGTTTCTCGCGGCGATTCGGCGTGAGTCGGGAGACCCGCGAAACTTCGTCCGGAAGGCAGTCAACTGGGCTCTGCGGGAAATCGGCAAGCGCAACTTGAGGTTGAACCGCGTGGCCGTGCGCGAAGCTCGCGAGATCCGCGCTCTCGGCACTCCGAGCGCGCGTTGGATCGCCGCCGACGCCCTGCGCGAACTGACGAGCGCCGCGGTGCAGCTTCGCCTTAAGGCAAAGAGCAAGGGCCGTGGCCAGGTTCAGACCAGGAGGAAGCGTCTCAGCAAGCGCCGCCGCGAGACCGATGTCTGAAGCCAAATCGCGAGCCCGGGGCGCGAGGAGTTGGAGTGCCTTTTCGCAATGAGGACGATCTCGTGCGTTGGTTGCAGCGCCGCTGGCCGGACCGCGCGACAAATGTGCGCCTCGGAATCGGCGACGACGCGGCCATCGTGAGTGTCACTCGCGGCTCGGAGTTCGCGCTCACCACCGACCTCTCCATTGAAGGTGTCCATTTCCGGCGCGATCTCCACCCGCCGCGGGCCGTGGGGCATCGCGCCCTGGCGAGGGCGCTCAGTGACCTCGCCGCAGTGGGCGCCCGGCCGCGCTTCGCTCTGGTCTCGCTGGCCTTTCCGCCCGCCACCCGGCGCAGCTGGGTGAGCGGCTTCTACGACGGCGCGGGCGTATTGGCGCGTCGCCACGGCGTGGCGCTGATTGGCGGCGACACGGCGGTGGCGGAGGGCGGCGGCATCGTTGTTGACGTTGTGGCGGCTGGTGAGGTCAAGCGCGGGTTGGCGCTGCGCCGGGACGGCGCCCGGCCCGGCGACCTCCTTTACGTCACCGGCCGTCTCGGCATGGCTGCGCTCGGTCTGGAGATGCTCAAGTCAAACGCGCGCCGCGCCTCTACGACCAATCGGCGTGCGGAGGGCGGCGGGATCGTCCGCCAGGCACTGGGTGCGCACCTTTATCCGGAGCCGCGCCTAGGCACCGGCCGTTATCTTGCAGCGCACCGCCTCGCCTCCGCGGCCATCGACGTGAGCGACGGTTTCGCACGCGACCTGGGCCGTCTTTGCGCGGCCAGCGCATGCGCGGCCATTGTGCGGGAAGAGAGCCTTCCCTTGCCCCGAAGCGGCACTCTCCTTACTTCATCGACAGGCCGGCCCCGCCAACAAACCGTCCGCGAGGCTCGCCTGGACCCGCTCGAGCTTGCCCTGCGCGGCGGCGAAGACTACGAACTGATCTTCACGGTGCCGCGCCCGCGAGCCGGGCGCCTGCCGCGCTCGATAAAGGGCGTCGCCCTGCACCAGATCGGCGAGATCCGGCGCGGCCGGGGCCTTCGGCTGCTGCTCCGCAGCGGCAGCGAGGTGCGTCTGGCGCCTCGCGGCTACGATCATTTCCGCAGGGCGAGGTAATGGCCGGCGCACGTGGAAAAACAGCTTCCGGCCCACCGACAAGGCCTGATCATTAACTCATCGCGGGGTTTGGGGCGGGGCGGGGTCCCCGCCGGGAGCCGGCGCTCGGTCGCTGCGATCCTGCGCGGGTCGCTTTGGAGGCGGCACGGGTGCGGGAGCCGCTGGGGCTGGCGGAACCGAGGCATGCGGCGTGGCGCCAGGCGAGGGGCTTGCCGCCTCGGACTTGGCTGTGTTCGCCCCACCCGGCGCTGCGGCTGGCGCCGCGGCCGGTGTCCCCGCGAACGTCGCCGGCGATCCGCTCGGCGGCTTGCCGGAGGAGGCGGCCCGCTCGGCCAGGATCGATTCCGTTCCGCTGCTGGCCAGGATCTGGTCCACCACCTCGGGGCTGTTCAGAAGCGGCGCGTAGGGGAACTTCTCCGCCGGCCGGTCCTTGAGTGCGTCGGCCATGAACTTCATCCAGATGGGGAGTGCCACGTGGGAGCCCTCTTCCTTGTCGCCGAGGGTTCGATGGTCGTCGAATCCCACCCATACGCCGCAGGTGATCCCGGGCGAAAAGCCGACGAACCACGCGTCGGTGAAATCGTTGGTGGTTCCTGTCTTCCCGCCCAGTTCATACTTCTGGGCCATGGCGCGGGCCCGCACGGCGGTTCCGGTGGGGTAGTCGATGTCTTCGCGCAGCATGGAAACCATCAGGCGCGCGATGGGCGCCGGGATCACGTCCGTCACCTCGGGCCGGAATTCATCGATCACGCGGCCGTCGTAATCGGTGACGCGATCGATGCTGCGCGGCGTGATATGCAGGCCGTCGTCAGGAAAGGTGCTAAAGCCCGACGTGTGCTCAAGCAGCGTAAGGTCTGAGGCGCCGAGGGCCAGCGGCAGATTCGGCACCAGCCGGGAGGTGATGCCGAAGCGCCGGCAGAGCTTGATCACCTGGTCGACGCCCACCCGTGCCAGCAGCCGCACCGCCGGAACGTTGCGCGACTCGGCCAGCGCCCGCACCAGATCGATGGTGCCTTCATACTTGTTGTCGTAGTTGTGCGGAGCCCAGACGCCGGAAGACGACGGAAAACTGATGGGACTATCCACGACAGTGTCGAAGGGCCTCAAGCCGTCCAAAAACGCCTGAGTGTACACGTAGACCTTAAAGGACGAACCCACCTGCCGTTCGGCCTGGACGGCGCGGTTGAACTTGCTGGTGTTGAAATCGTACCCGCCCACCATGGCGCGGATGGCTCCGGTCGGGTTGTCGAGCACCACGGCAGCGCCCTGCACGCTCGGGTACTGATCGAGCGCTGCCTGCACCGCGCGGCCCTTCACGTCCTTGATCAAAAACAGGTCGACGTCCCCGGGGTGGAAAACTTGACGCGGATCAGACCTCCGGGTCCAGGCGAAGTCGGCGGGCGTCAGGCGCGCCGTGAAATCGCCGAACCGCACCAGGGCGGACTCTGCGCTGACGGAGAACACCAAACCGTGCTCCAGGTTCCCGGCTTCCGGCGGCAAACGCCAGTCCGCGTTCCCGTAAGTTTCAAGGGTGTCCGCACGGCCGCCGGCGCCCGTTGCCGCGGCGCTCAGGATGTTCTGCTCCGGGCCGCGCCAGCCGCGGCGCTTGTCGTCATCGCGCAAGCCCTGTTGCAAGGCCTGCTGGGCGTAGCGCTGAAGGTTGAGGTCGAGCGTTGTGTAGACCTTGAGCCCTTTTTCCTCGACCGCCTCCTCGCCGTAGCGCTTCTCCAGAAACTCGCGGACATCCTCCACAAAATAAGGCGCCACGTTGTTGTTCCAATGCTGGACGTTCAGCCCGAGCGGCGCCCGGATGGCTTCGCGATACCGGGCGCGCGTGATCGTTCCGTTGGCGAGCATGGCCTCCAGCACGCGATTGCGTCGCTCCAGGCAGCGGTCCGGGTGGCGGATAGGCGAATAAATGTTGGGATTCTGCGGCAATCCCGCCAGCATGGCAGCCTCGGGCAGACTGAGCTCGGTGAGGTGTTTTCCGTAGTAGAACTCGGACGCGGCCTCGAAACCGAAGTTGCCGTAGCCGAGCTCCATCTGGTTGGCGTACATGGTGAAGATCTGCGGCTTGGTGAAGTGCCGTTCGATCTGGATGGCGAGCAGCGCCTCCTCCACCTTACGCCTCCAGTTCTTCTCAGGGGTGAGGAAGAGCCGGCGGCTGAGCTGCTGGGTGAGGGTGCTCGCGCCTTGCGCCGCGCGCCACTCCATCAGATCCGTCACGGCCGCGCGCACGATGCGAATCACGTCCACCCCGAAGTGGCTCTCAAAATGCCGGTCCTCGATGGAGAGCACGGCGTCGCGCATCACGGGCGGGATCTGATCGTAGGTGACGATCACGCGATGCTCGATCGCGAGCTCGGCAATCGGCGTGCCGTCCGCAGCGTAAAGCCCGGTCATCACGTCGGGGCGGTAGTTCTCCAGTTCCGCCACCTTGGGCAGGCTGGTGGTGTAAACGAACAGCAGCCCGGCCAGCACCCCCGCGCCGCCCGACAGCAGCACCAGGACTGCGAAGACGAACTGTCCGAAGATTCGGCGGCTACGGGCCCAGGGCGGCAGCGGCTGCGGGCGGTCTGGTCCCCGGGGTGGTGCGGCGGGCATCGAGAGGCGACCTCATCCAGATTTTAGAGTCCGCACGAACAGCCGTCAAACCAAGGGGCAATCGCCGGCGAAACTGGCGGGCGAGACGGCCGGGCCGGAACCCGAGACGGTTCATCGCCTTTCTGCTCCGGGTTCGGAGGTCTGAGCAACAGGGAAAGGGATCAGAGGTGGCGCGCGCGAAGGAGCGGCAACTTGCCAAGTGCCCGGCAAGCGGGCTGCTCTGTGCCGAAAGCGCTTCCGGCGTCACGGCCTGGGGCAGCGTTTTACGCGGTTAATTCGCCCTCTTCCGGCTCTGCGGGTTCGCGTGCCGGCTGCCACTTGAGCTTCAGCGCCAGCGCTTCCCGCGCCGTGTCCAGGATGGGACCCCAGTTCTCGAAGAGGAGCCGCACCCACTGCCGGCGCTTCATCTGAGGGAAATAGATGCCGCGAAAGGCCAGGCGCGAGCAGAGGTGGATGAGGCGATCGGCGAGGGGCTTGCCTTTCAGCTTTTTCAGGGCGCAGGCGATGGCCTGGGGCGAGTAGGAGCCTTGCCAGGCGTGCCGGACCTCAGCCTCCGCACCCTCGGACGTGAGTCCCAGCGGAGTGTGGGCCATCACGAAGGGCTTGAAGTCCAGCCAGTGTCTGGGCCGCGTCAAGCGGCCGGATGCGGCGAGCTTGTCGTAGAGGGGCGTGGCGGGATAAGGCGTCAGCAGACCAAACACCGGCAGCCCGGGCGGCCAAGTGCCAATCTGCTCCAGCGTCCGATCGGCGGCGCCGGGACGGTCGCCGTCCATTCCGAAGATGAACGAAGTAATGGCGTAGAGATCGTGCCTCTGGAGACGTTCGAGGATCGTTCCATACTCGGCGGGCTTGTTGAACCCCTTGGAAACGCTCTTCAGATTTTCGGGGTCGATCGACTCCAGGCCCATAAAGATCCACTTGCCGCCGCTTTCGGCGATCAGCGAAACCAGTTCTTCGTCGCGCAGCAGGTTCATGCTGATCTGCGCCACCCACGGAAGCTGCGCGTCGCGGGCGATGATCTCGCGCAATAGCGACTTGATCCGCCGCGGGTTGATGGCCAGATTGTCGTCGATGAAGAAGACGGCGATCTGGCCGTGCCTGCGCTTGCCGAGCGACTTCAGCAGCAGAAGCTCGTTCACCACGCTTTCGTTCGAGCGGAAGCGAATGGAGTCGCCGAAGAAGCCGGTCACGGTGCAGAATTCGCAGCCGTATGGACAGCCGCGGCCCGACTCGATGGGGATGAGGTGGAAGCTCTGCCAGGTCATGCCGAGCCGGGTGAGCAAGCGCCGCACCAGCGGCGGGAAGCGCCGGATCAGGTCAAACTGGTCGAGGTCCATGCGATCCCAAGGAATCTCCGGGTAGTCGTCGAGCGAAGGCTTCACTTCCTTGCCCGAGACGTCCACGGGCAGGTAAACCTCCTGCAGATTGCCGCGCGCGGCGTCCTCCACGATCCGGGGCCACGTCTGGTCCGCTTCGCCGAGGGCGATGGCGTCGGCGTGGCGCGGCCCGCCATCGCGGCCCAGCGGCTCGTCCGGAACCTCGGTGACGTGAGGTCCGCCCATCACCACCGGAACGCCCGCGGCGCGCACGGCGTCGGCCATGCGGTAGGCCTTCGCGGCCATGCGCGTCATGGCGCCAATCCCCACCAAGCCGATCTGATGCTCCCGGATATACTGCACCAGATCCGGTTCGCTCATGCGGCGCGCGTTGCCGTCCAGCAGGAAGACGTTATGATGGGCAGGCGTGAGCGACTTGAGAAGAAACATCCACAAGTGCGGCATGAAATTGTTGGTGACTTCGTTGTCGGGATTGTACAGCAGGATGTTCATCCGCGTGAGACTCCCTTCGACGCTCGGCTGGGGCCTGGAAGTGCGGGCTGCATTCTACCCTAAATCCAGGCACGAGCGGACTCTTAAACACAAAACGAGCGTTGAGCGGCTGTGTAGGATAGGACCTGGGATCGTCTCGAGTTTCGGGAGGCTCCCGGAGGGGCACCGCGCATCCCGCCGCGCTCTAACCGCCTGATGCTTCGCTGGCATTATGGAGAATCTTAAGCTACGAGCCCATGCGGGAGATTACGTTCATTGCGGGGAATTACGTAATAGAGGGCAGAGATGGCTATCACTTGCGCTGGAGGTTCCGCGCCGCGGTCAGTCTCGCCGCGACCGACGGCCGCGGGCCCAGTTGCCGAAGCGCCCGCTGTGGCCATACTTTCGAATCCGGGGTACGCGCACGGTTTCAGCGGGGCGGGAGGGGTTCGGCTGCCACCCACGCCTACTGGATCTTGCAGTAATCGATAAGGTCGTTCGCCACTTTCTCGGCGCCGTCCAATGTCTCGGGCAGTGCGTGGCCAGCGTCGGCCACACAGTCGATACTCTTCTTGGTGGTGATCAAGTCCACCCAGTCCGTGCCCTGCGGCACCGCGGCGGTGGAGTCCTGGCCGCCGAATACCACGTGCACGTCGGTGGTGGGATAGGTGTAGGACGCCGTCGAAGAGTCAATGCTGTCGTAGAAGAATTGCCCCTTGTGGGCGGTGCTATGGGTCTCCACGGCGGTGGAACACCAGGTGTTGCCGTAGGCGGGGTCGACGAACTTCTCCGCATTCCCCAGACCGTAACACCAACTCAACAGCCCCTCGCCGCAGGGCGTCGCTGTCACCGGCCGGTTGCAGATGCAGCCGTAGTCCAGGCGCGAGAACACCGGGCCGCTCGTGGCCTCCACCATCGCGAAGACACTGCCCATGCCGTAGTGGGCCAAGGCGTAGCCGATGGCGCCGGCGCCCCCGCTGTTGCCGGTGGGGCAGAACGGCGCTGCGCCTCCCCCTTGGTGGAGGTTGGTGTAAATCCACTGGTTGGCGGTGGCGTAACGGCAGGAGAGATTCAGCGGCCCGCCGGGCCCGGTGAGCCAACCGGCCGAGTTGTGATTGAAGGCGATCTCAACAGCCGTATACCCGGCGGCAACCACATCTTCGATGGCTGTACCGCCGTAATAGAACGCGGTTTCGTAGAACCCCATGTCGCCGCCTCCGGAGGCGAAGGTGACGGTGCCGATGGGCGTCCCCATCGGCGCGATGACCTTGAGCCTGGCGGTGATGGGTGCGATGCCTTCCGCCGCGCAGCCGATATCCAGGTCATAACAGGCGGTAGCTTGCAATCCGCCCGGCGCGCACTTGACCAGCATCCCTGTTGCCGTTCCGAGCGGCAACGGTTTCCCGGTCGCCACCAGAAGTCTGCTCGAAGGCACGCCGGCGAGCACGAGTAGAAGCGCACTGGCAAGGTAGGGAGAGAAAGATCGGGTCCTCATTATTAATCCTCCCCGCAGAATCTCGGCCGCAGCCCCCTTCGGCCCGAAGCGTCTTGGCGGGCCTTCAAGGATCGGTCGGCGAACAAGACATCTTGCACAATACACCTGCACGCGGCGGGATGTCAGTCCCCGTCGTCGTCATGCCCCGAAATCGGGCGCCTGATCCCGTTGCTACCTCCAAGCTTATTTCCGCGTCGGATGGGCCCGGCCAGTCTCGCGCTCGCCTCACTTCGCGAGCGTCACCACCGCTACGCCAAATCCCCCGAGCCTGAAACTTGAGCCTGCGATCGGGATGGCCGCCGGCGGGTTCGAGCCGGTGGCGAGGTCGATCATTTCCACATTCGCTCCCGCGGGCTCGGGCGGCTCCACCTCGAACTCCCGCTCGCGCTTGTTGATGAGAAGCACCTTCCGTTCTCCACCTGGAGTCACGAGCGCCTGCACCGTGACGTATCCCGAATCGCTGGAACTCTCCACCAGCTTGTCGCCGGGCCGGAAGTTGTCGAGGATCAGCTTCAGCACCCAGTAGCGCGCGTTCGGTTGGGCTGTGTCCCAATCGAGCATGGCGATGCTCGGCCACATGCCGGGCGCGTTGGGAATGGACGATTCGCCCGCCGCATCGATGCCGAGACGCGCCAGTCCCACGAAAACGTAGGCGAAAGTCGCCGCCGAGAGATTCCAGTAGTCGGGCCGAATGGGCTTGAAAACGTAACCGGGGCTCGTCTGCGCCCAGTCGTCCGGAAGCATGGTGCCGATCTCATTCACCATGGTCCCCGTGCGGGGCGAGAGCATTTTGCGAATGGCTTCAATGTAGCCGACGTCCTCCAGGAACCGGTCGGCCTGGTCGAAGTAGGTGAACTGCTGTGCCTCGGGAGGCTCGTCGGCGTTCGGTACGGCGTAGAAGTGGTACGAGATCATGTCGAGCGGAATCCCGGGTTTGTGATGCTTGGGGTTGAGGAAATAGGTGACGTACTCCGGATGGGCGCCGATGTACGAATGCGAAATGCCCACGAACTTTGTTTGCGGCGAGACCCTGTGAATCGCTTCCACGACGGCGTCGTACAGTCTGGTGTAGGTCTCCACGCTGAACTGGTGTTCGAGGTCGGGCTCGTTGAACACTTCCCAATAGTCCACTTTGTAGTGGTGCCCCGATTCGTGCCGTTTGCCGCGCTCGTCGGTGAATCCGCCCTGCACGTACCACGAGACCACGCGCGCAAAATAATCGGCCACTTCCCGATAAGTGGGATCGCGCAGCTCCTTGCCTTGCTCGTAATCCCAGTCCACTTTCGTCAGGTCCGCGGGATAGGCCACCCGTTTCGGCGTCTTGAACATCCACTCCGGGATGGTGGTGAAGTTCAGCACCACGGGATGCCCCGCCAGCGCCCCCAGCGCATCCTCGACGACCGGGTCGATGTGGGAAAAGTCCCAGGACGTTGAAGTGGCCGTGGGCGGTTCCAGCTCGGCAATGCCCATGTGGGGAAAGAGGTAACCGGTTCCCGTGTAGCGCACGTCGTTGGCGCCAAGATCCTTCACCCTCTGAAGGATCTGGTCGTGCAGCGGGGTGCCGCGCATCGTCATCGGCGACGAGCCTAACAACAAGGTGGGCTCGGTTCGCGAGACGCGAATCACATTGCCCCACTGAACCTGAACCTTGACGGGCGGGTCCGCCGCCCCAAGGCCGGCGGCAGCGAACAACAGAACAAGCACGAACGACGAACACACGACACGCAGACGGCGGCACATGGCATGATCCCCCTCGGGCGTAGCATCGACCCTCGAAGCCCAGCCCGAAACGTTTGAGTGGCGGTGGCGCGGACGGCTGCAGGCTGATGCCTCCGCCACGACCCGGAACCATCATAGCGCGCGTTCCGGGCGATCGAGCGTCTTCGAGGGCATCGAGGAGGCGGCTGCTCGAGCAACTTGCTCAGGACCTCGCCGGTGCATTCGGAGGGAGTCCACCGACCCGCATAACCGCTCGTGGAAGACGCATGCCCGGGTTGAACGGCAGCCCGGCCTGATCCTCGCACGGCGGAGTGTGCGGTGCTTGCAGTTGGGCTCGTGTTGCGTGTACACTTAGAATGTACACGGAGGTTTGGCATGGGCACTCAAAGGGTTAGCGTCCGGGAAGCACGGCAGCAGTTGCGCCGCCTGCTCGATCAGGCTGCGGCTGGCGATGAGGTCGTGGTGATGCGCCGAGGCGTTGAGGTCGGGAGACTCGTGCCACCCGAGCGGCAGACTGCGCCCCTCCCCGATCTAAGCTGCCTTCGAGCTTCGGTCAGGATTCAGGGGCGAAAACTGAGCCAGGATATTAGAAAAGCACGCCGGAGCAGCCGCTATTGATTTACGTGGACACCAGCGTGCTGGCAGCCTACTACTGCCCCGAGCCCTTGAGCGCCCGCGCCGAACGGGCGTTGCGCGGAGAGAGCGAGCGCGCGATTAGCTGGCTCGTGGAAGTGGAATTGGCTTCCGCGCTCGCCCGCAAGGCGCGCGACCGCGAAATGCGGGTTGCGGACGCGCACCGAATCCGTGCGGTCTTCGAGTCCCACTTGGAAACGGGTATGTACATCCGGCTGGGGTTGGATAGCCGGCACTTCATGAGGGCGCGCGACTGGCTCGCCACGTTTACAGTCCCGCTCCGAACCTTGGATGCCTTGCACGTGGCGGCGGCTGCAGTGCTGGATTGCCCGCTCCTTACGGCTGACGTCGCACTCGCCAAAGCCTGTGCCACAGTTGGAGTCGTGGCCCGCCTCATTCGGTGAGATCCCCTGCGAAGGCATCCTCCGGCATGCGCCGCGCCCGATGTTACAGGTCGCGCGGGCCGGTGCAGCAGGCGAGCCCGCTTGCTATCCCGACTCTTCCCTTATTCCCTGAAGGACGCTTCCAGGAGTGATTCCGGCTTCCCGGAAGATTCGTGCTCCCTGGCTTATCTCGTCGCCCACCGCGGCGGCCAGCAGGTGCAACGGGCCCACTCTGGTTTGCTTCAGTTCATCCTTCAGGGCGGCGGCCGCCTCGAAAGCGTGCTTAACGCCCTCCGAGAGGGGCATGTCCTGCGCCGTGGGAACCGGTTGCGACCGCGGGAGAAGCGCCTCGATTCGGGCCAGCAGGCTGCTGGCGAGAGCCGGGTCTAGAAATGGAGAATGGGACTGAGGGTCAACCCGAATCGCCGAAATGGGGTGCCCACGAAGCTCAAACATCATCTTGGGGAAGTCGCCCTGGTCCTCGATGACCAACGCTGCGAGGAGATCATCGGTCTCGATGGCGCCCGCACCGCGTTGCCCAGCCTTGAGGCGCGCCGCCATCACCACTTGGCGCGCTCGCATGGTGTATTGGTCAAACATGTCTAGTGATCCCCTTGCATGCGGACTGGACACGGTGGCCTGAGAACAGTGACGCCGCCGCAACCAGCATCTTACGACCTGCCACGCGCCGACTCGTACCCGCGAAGGCTCTGCCTCAAATGATCAACTTCGCGCAGGCTGGCCGGGTCGGTGAAGTCGATCAGCCGCCAGAGGCCCCGCGAGGGCAGCTCGTGGATGTCCGCGGGAGGCACCTGAGCCATCCAGGCTGCGACTCCCGCGTCTAAGACCAGTCTGTCCAATACCTGGCGCACGGTGATGGCGTGCAAGTGGAGGGGCCCCACCATGGTGGACGTGTTGCCGGGCCTGTAGTCACCCACGATTCCTTTCGTCTGCGGGTGCAGCGCCACACCCAGGTCCATCTCCAACGCATGGCTGGCCTCTTGTAGTGTGCACCTCCGGACGGAGAAGCTTGGCAGGACGAAGTCAAGAAGGTTTCGGGCGCCCGCGGGCGCACCCTGTTGACTGACCACCACTACGCCGTCCCCAAGCCCCCAGACGTAGCCGCGCTGATGGGCCAGAATTGCGTCCAATGCGCGAGCCACGGTGACGTGCTCCAGCGACACGCTGATGGGCCTTTCCGCAGCGGCGAGATCGACATAATCGATCCCCAAGGCGATGTGCTGCTGACGCCCGAGTTTCAGCAGGGCATCGAGCACCGGAACATTGTTTGCGGTGAAGGACTCGACCGAGCTGTCCGGAGCATGGGTCCGCTGACGATCCCGCCCCGCCGCGATCGCCAGTGCGCAGTACAACAAAGCGCCGAGGGCCGCCGCAATGCGTGGCCTCAACATCTCCTACCACCTCGCGGGTTACACGCGAACTCCGTACGCTCCTCCATCGACCGCAATTGCACCTTGACAGGATACCGCTGAGCGGCGTAATATTACCATGCAGTAAGAAACTTAATTATTACCAAGACTGGGCCATGCTCGGAGAGTTCGGGAGGCTTTCATGTCCGTGAGCCGCGCGCCAACATCCACACCCGAATCCCAGGCCGCTTCCACTGGGAACCGCCTGACGGCGGCCTCCACGCGCGTGCCGCCCGAACGCCGGCAGTGGCGGGTTGGAAGCTGGCGCAACCCAACGAGCTGCCGGTTCCTCAGCCCGCACCAGTCGGGTGGTAGAAAAGGGTGGGGCCGTAAAGGCGACCGGAGCTTCCTCCGGGACAAAGCTGGAATGTGCTTTAGAATGAATCATCAGGGCATCGTGGGTGTGGAACCTGTCAACAAATCAAAACGGCGCTCGGACTGGCGCTCGGCGCTGGCAATCCGGATTCAGTGAGGCTGGTGTCGACCTCTGCCTGCTGCGGGAACCCCCATCAGCGGGCCGCGTGCACTGAAACGAGAGGTTGCAAAAGAGAGGGCATAACAAAGCTGGAATGTCATTTAGAATCAGGAGTTAACTACGATTCCGCGAGCGGCGCTATTCGGAGGTCCAGGGCGACGGCGGGGACGGCCCCCGAACGGCCCGGCGCAACTCGCGCGACATCGGAGGCTCCCGGCGCTGGAAAAAAGGCCCCAAATCGCGGAACGAAGCCACTATGTGCTTTAGAATCAGTAAAACGGTTTAACGGTCGGGTGCGAGGCGGGTTTGAAACCTGCCCTTACCCTGCTGCGCTTTCCGCATCCTTGGCTTTGGGCATAAGTCATTGGTACGGTGCAAATGGTCCGTTGTCAGCGCAGCCTCCGGCGGAGCCGGATTGAATAACCTGTGACCCCCAATTTCACCGCACCTTTGGAATCAGCAGGTTGGCGGTAGTCACAGGCCAGTGGTCCGTTGTCTACTGCTCCAGGGGACTCGGAATTCGGGCTTCGACTTTCGAGTGTCGAACTACTAAGAATCGACGACGGACGACGGACAACTGACGCGGGAGCCGGAGCCGCCATGACCAATTCAATGCATGATTTCCACGAGGGCGAGCGCGTGAGGCTGAAGGGTGAGGGTCAGGGTGGGGTCGTCCGCGGTGACGGTGCGGGTATCCGCAGACGGCAGCTCGCCCGCCTCGCGCAGGCTCTGAATCTGCTCGCGGCTGGGAAAGTCCGGCTTACCCATGGCCACCCAGGCGCCGAGCGGCGAGCCGTGGTCCGGGTCGACCACCCGAATGCGCACGCTCAACGGCGCTTCGAGGCCGTGGAACGAGAGCTTGAAGGATCGGGCGGCGCCTTGCGGCTTTGCGTCCGGCAGCGAGGGCGGGGCGTAATTCCAGACCGCGATGGCGAGCGACCCGTCGGCCCGCCTGGTGGCGAGCGCCGAATCCGACTGCACGTCCAGGCGCTCGGCGCCAAGCTGGTGCAGAAGCTTGAAGTCGTTGAATGCGGCCTTGGGAATGCCGTCTTCGGCCATCAAGCCGAAGCCGCCGTAAAAGGGCCGCTTGATCACGCCCTGCTCTTCGAACACGTCGGAAAAATCCCAATAGGCCATCACGTCCGTCAGGCCGTCGCACAGCCGGATCGTGTTGGCCAGCCACGGCCCCATGAAGGCCGAATCTGTCACGTCTACCTCGTTCATGTAGCTCGCGTTGTACTCGCTGAAAATGAGCGGCAGGCCGGGCCGCGAGGACGCCTTCACCTGGTCGTGCACCTTCTTCACCGCGCGGTACACCATGGTGTCGCGGGGAATGGACTCGTTCGTCCCAAACACGTCCTTCGCGGTATCGTTGGCGTAAACGTGCGTGGAGACGAAATCCACCGGGATGTGGTTCTCGACACAATGCTGGATGAAGCGGTCCACCCACGCCGCCTGGGCCGTGGAGGGCCCTCCCACCCGCAGGCGCGGGCTTACGCCCTTCAGGGCTTTCGCGGTTACATCGTACAATTCGTAGTAAGTGGCCTCTTTGGGTTCGCCGGCCCAGAAATCTATATTCGGCTCGTTCCACACTTCGAAGTACCACTGCGACACTTCATCGATACCGTAGCGATCGACGAGGTGCTGGGCGAACTTGGCGATGAGGTCACCCCAACGCTCCGAATTTTTGGGCGGCGAATTGTAAGGCCGGTACCAGAAGGCCTGCCGCGAGCGCGTGGAGGCGAGCTTGGCGGGCATGAAGCTGAGCTCGACGAAGGGGCGCACACCGTTGGCGAGGAGGCCGTCGTAGATCTGGTCCACGTAGGAGAAGTTGTAAACCGGGCGGCCCTGCGCGTCCTCGTTGTACAGGCCCACGTCGTCGTCGAAAATGCCGTGAAAGCGGATATAGCCGAAGCCCGTCGCCTGCTTCACCGCGCGCAGATCGGTCCGGTAACTGTCGCGCAAGGAGAGGATGGCGCGCCCGGAGCCGAACATCTGCTCCCAGAAGTGGGGAAAGGGATGGGCGGGGGCGCTGGCGTTGATCTCAATTGTCTCGGGGGGCGGTGGGCCCTGCGACAGGCCGCGGGACGGCGCGACCGCCAGAACGGTCACTCCCAGGAGGGTCGTAACCACTCCAGCAGCAAAGCGTGTGAGGTTGGAAGATCGCATGGTGACTCTTGCCCCCAAAGAAAGCTGAATCATATCACGGGGGCGGCAGCGAGCAGGCAAACCCGTTGTCGCACGCATCGCCCGATTGTCGACAGCGTAGGAGTGCCTGTGAAATACTTTCTTGTGCCTGCGGCGATTGGGCGCGGTCAGGCGGCCGACCAATTTGGCCCTTTACGAACACAAGGAGGACCGGATGGCTGACAAGAAAATCATTGCGGTGGTAGGCGCGACGGGCGCGCAGGGCGGGGGCATGGCCCGCGCCATTTTGAGCGACCCGAGCGGCGGCTTCAGCGCGCGCGCGCTCACGCGCGACGTGAATTCCGATAAGGCTCGGGAGCTGGCCAGCCTCGGCGCGGACGTGGTGGCGGCCGACGTGGATGACGTTGAGAGCCTCAAGCGCGCCTTCCAGGGCGCCTACGCGGCCTACTGCGTCACGTTTTTCTGGGCGCACTTTTCTCCCGAGAAAGAGGTGGCGAGCGCCGCCAACATGGCCCAGGCGGCGAAGCACGCCGGCCTGCAGCACGCCATCTGGTCCACCTTCGAAGACACGCGCAAGTATGTGCCCCTTTCGGACAATCGCATGCCCACCCTGCTAGGCAAGTACAAGGTGCCGCACTTCGATTCCAAGGCTGAAGCCGATCATTTCTTCCGCGACCTCGGCGTGCCCACCACCTTCCTGCTCACTTCGTTTTACTGGGACAACTTCATCCACTTCGGCATGGGACCGAAGCGCGGCGCGGACGGCAAGCTGGCCATTACGATGCCGATGGACGACAAGAAGCTCCCCGGCATCGCCGCCGCGGACATAGGAGGGTGTGTTTACGGCATGTTCAAGCGGGGCGGCGAGTTCATTGGCAAGACCGTCGGCGTGGCCGGCGAGCACCTGACGGGCGCGCAGATGGCGGCCGCGTTCACCAAGGCGCTCGGCCAGGAAGTGCACTACAACGCCGTGCCGCCCGACGTGTACCGCAGCTTCGGCTTTCCCGGCGCGCAGGATCTCAACAACATGTTCCAGTTCAAGCGCGACTTCCAGGAGGTCTACTGCGGTAATCGCAGCGTGGAGCTCTCGCGGAAACTGAACTCGTCGCTCCAGACCTTCGACCAGTGGCTGGCCCAGAACAAGAGCCGCATCCCGATCGACTAGCTCACCGGCTTGCGGGCCGCGCCGGCGGATTCAAGCTCAGGGGGCATGGCCAGGCACTGCGCCATGCGGGTTCGCAGAATGGGCAAAGCCGCTTGGCTTCGCGCTATCGTTGCTTCATTTGTGGCCGTGACGCTCGCCGGCGGCTCGCGTCTCGAGGCGCAGAAGAGCCTCCAGTCCACTCTCGACGCGCTCACCGCGGGGCGGCGCGGCTCGGCAATTGCGATTAATCCCGCGAGCGGCGAGATTCTGGCCGCTTGGAACCTGCGGGCGGCCACTGAGGACGCCTACCCTCCCGGATCGGCGGCCAAGCTTGTGGCGGCCGCCGCCGCGCTCGAAGAGGGCCTGATGACGCCCCGCGACCGCATCGTGTGCCGGGGCGCGCCCCCGCTGCTCGGCCCGGCATATCATTGTGCCCACCCGCCCGCGCTCGAGGGATTCACGCTTTCGTCGGCGCTTGCGAACTCGTGCAACTACTTCTTCACGGTGGTCAGTTTGCGGCTGAACGCGGAAACGCTCATCCACTGGTACTCGGTTTTCGGGTTTGGAGCGGCAGTCGAGGTCGACGGAAGGCCGACGGCCCCCGGGCGGGTGCGGGTGGCGCCCGGCGCGCGAGGGAAGGCGCTGGCGGCCCTCGGCGAGGAGGACGTGGTGGCAACTCCTGCGCAGTTGCTCGAGGCCTACGCCCTGATCGCCAATCGCGGCGCAGCCTGGGGCTTGTGGACGGGCAAAACCGCGCCGCACGGCTCCGATCCTGTGCGACGCGTCACGCTGAAGGCCGCAACGTACAACACGCTTACCGAGGGCTTGGTGGCCTGCGTCCAATTCGGCACCTGCCAGGCGGCGGCCGTGCCGGGCGTGCGGGTGGCCGGAAAGACCGGCACCGCCACGGCGCTTGACGGCAGTGGCGCCACCCACGCCTGGTTCGTCGCATTCGCCCCTGCCGAACGGCCGGAAATCGCGCTCGTGGTCTTTCTGGAGCGAGGCACCGGGGCGCACAGCGCAGCCCCGCTGGCGGGGAAATTCCTTCGCCGCTATTTCGCGGCGGAGCGGAACTAGGCGCGTCATCTCATGGCGAAGCGGACCGTGTGCGGAGCGCTCGGGGCAGGGCTGATGGCCATGCTGAGGCGCAGGGCTTGTCTCATCGGCGCACTTTGGCTCTTGTCGCTTGCGCCGCAGCCTGCGCGGGCTCAGGAGTTCCGCGTTCAATTGTCCTTCATACCAGGCCCCGAGAGCGCCGCTCGCCGCGAGCGCGGACGGCCTTCGCCGCCGCCGCGGACGGTCACGGTCGATCTGGATACCTACGTCGAAGGCGTGCTGGCGGGAGAGGCTTCGGTGCTCAGGAACCGCGCGGCGCTTCAGGCCATGGCGGTGCTCGCGCGCACCTGGGCTCTGCGCTATCGAGGGCGCCACCGCGGGCGCGGATTCGACTTCTGCTCGCTCACGCACTGCCAGGTGTTCCGGTTGCCGGGCGGCACGGAAGGGCAATATTCGCCCGCGATCATCGACGCCGTCTTCAGCACGCGTGATGAAGTTCTCGAGTATCGCGGGCGGCTGGCCGACCCGTATTTCACCGCCGATTGCGGAGGCGTCACGGAGTCCTCCGCCGAAGTGTGGCCGGATCGCGCCCTGCCTTACCTTCGGAGCGCCCCCGATCCTTACTGCGCCGGCAGCGCGCATGCTAACTGGCAGCGGACGATTTCGCTAGACTACGTCGCTTCGATCCTGCGCGGCGAGTTGCGGCTGCCGGTTCGCGGCTCCCTGCGCGGCCTCAGCGTGGCCTCGCGCGACTCATCGGGACGTGCGCGCAGCCTGGAGGTGCTGGCGGGCGACCGGCTCTCGATTGACGCCAACCAGTTCCGCTATGCGGTGGGGCGGCGGCTCGGCTGGGACACGCTCAAGAGCAACCTTTACAGCGTCGAGCGCCACGGGGACACGCTCGTATTCAGCGGCCGGGGCCTGGGGCACGGGGTCGGACTCTGCCAGGCCGGGGCCGACGCCATGGCCGGCCTCGGCATCGGCTACCAGAAAATTCTCGCGCATTATTTTCCCGGCGCGACGGTGGCTGAATTCGCGCCCGCGCCGAAATCCGAGGAGGACCCCGTCGCGTCGAGCGAACATTTCGAGCTCGATTACCCCGAGGCTCAAAAACCGTGGGTCAGTGGCACCTTGAACCAGCTCGAGAAGTGGCGCACCGTGCTTGCAGAGCGGGCCCGCCCCGTCGCCGCCCGAACTCGCGTATTGACCTGGAATACAACCGCGGAATTCATCCGCGCCACCGGCGAGCCGGGATGGGCGGCCGGCAGCAGCGACGGCCAGTCGATCTCTCTCCAGCCGCTCGCCACCCTCGCCGGCAAGCGCATCCTCGATTCGACGCTGCGACACGAGCTGACGCACCTCACGCTTCACCGGCTGCGCGCTCCAGGGGTGCCGGAATGGTTCGAGGAAGGATTCGTGCTCTATCTCACCGGAGAGCGCATCGACAACGGGCCGAGCCTCGCGGCCGGTCCGCGCACTTTGGGCGAAGGCGTGACGCGGGCGCAATCCGCAGCGGAGATGCGCGCGGCCTACGCCCGATCGGCGCGTCTGGTGCGCAGTCTCGCTGAGCGGCGAGGCACGAAGGCGTTGTGGCAGGTGCTCGAACATCCGTCGTCGAGCGATCTGGATTGGCTCAAGAAGGAGGAGGCGAAGCCGCTGGCTCCGTGAGGGGCGCTCGCGTGAGGCGGGCAATAGCCTGCGCCCAGAAGAGCCAGCCCAGCGAAAGGAGCAGCAGCGCGGCGCCGGTTCGAATCGCAAGTTGGGCGTAGTCCCAGCCACCTGCTTTCACGGCCGGGTGCCAGATGGCCACGCGCCAGGCGAGTCCGCCGAATATGCCCGCGCTCAAGACGCTGGTGACGAACACGCTTATGCCCAGCGAGCGGGCGGGCGCCGTAGCAGGGGTGCGCGGTGCCGCGGGAGGCCGCGGGTTTGAGAGCGCGAGCAACCAGGTAATCAGAAAGCCCGCGAACGCGATCCAGACCAGGGCTTCGAGGACCCACAGGATTTTCCCGATCAGCATATAGCTCACCGGCTGCTGGGTGTGAAAGGTGAGGAACGACGCGGCTTCGAGCGCGCGCCCGTTGATCCAACCGAAGAGCACGTCAAGTACAAAACCAAGAGCCAGCCCGGCCAGCGCCACGAGTACTGAGCGTCCCACGCGCTTTTTCTCGAAGCTCACGATTTTTCGCAGGCTCAGGCGCCGGTCCGTTCCGGCGGCCACCGCCGAGACGCTCGCCACGGTTCCCGCCAGCAAGGCGGCGGCGAGGGCCGCGAGCGCCAGGACCCACGCCAGCGCCAGCGCCAGCACCCAGCCCGACGACTCCGGCAGCCAGAGCCATTCGTATCCTGCCAGGCCCCAGAGGCCGACGATGGCCGCTAAGGCGATCACGTAGGCGGGGCTGCGCGCCAGCACGCCGAGACTCTCGGTCCAGGCCCGCCCGCCGATTTTGATGCTGCTCAGCACGAGTTCACCTTTTTCATCAACCCCGGAGCTGCGGCCCGCCTCGAGGCCCCTTCCGCCCGCTTCCGTCTTGCGCGCGCCGCTAGTGCGCGATGGTCACCGTCGCGCTGCGCGTGGACGACTGCCGCGCCGGCTCGTACATAGGCAGGACGCGCGCCGGGTTCGCCTGGTACGTGCCGGGCTCGACGGCCTTCAGCAAGTAATGGAATTGCCCCTGGCCGTGCCGGAACGTGGTGGAAAAAAGCGCGGCGCGATCGTCGTGGAATTCGCGCTCGGTGTAATAGAAATCCCACCAGGCCGGGCGCTGCTTGAGCTCGTAGAGGTTCTCCTGCCCCACGAACTCGAACCCGGCGGGAATGGGATCCTCAATTTGCAGATACTGCTCGTCCGCGGTGGCGCTCACCGTAAGCCGCACCTCGATCACGTCTCCGCTCTGCAGTGGCCCCTGCAAGGGCTGCTCACTGTACACAATCCGGCCGGCGTCTTTTTCCGGCACCAGCTTGTAGTATTCGCGAATCACGTTGAGCGCGGCCGCACCCGTGGGTGCGGGCTTCGGGTCGCGCTTGAAATAAGACGCGAACGCCGACCAGTACAGCACCCCGGGCCCGCTCTTCGTGATTCGCACCTGGTTGGCGCCCGCATGCAGTTGGGACGCGTTCGCCACGAGCGTCAGCGGCTGGGGATTCTGCACGTCCTTCCCGGTCACTTGCCGCTCCGCCAGTTTTTGGCCGTTCACGTAGACGTCGAGCGTGTAGTTCGGCTTCAGTTCGCCCGAAACCTTGAGGTAGTCGATCAAGCCGAGAATCGCAGTGGCGGTCTGTTCCGTCGAGAACCAGTAATAGCCGTCGGAGCGCCGGTCGATCAGCCAGTGCGCGGCCTTGGGCAACAGATCGCTCCTGGGATCGAGGCTGGAAAGCGCCTTCAAGGCGTAGGCTGTGGCCTCGAACGAATTGTCTTCCGAGAAATCCAGCAGGGCCTCGCGCTGGGAACTCCAGGAAGCGTACGGCCCTTCGACTTTCACCGCTTTCTCGAGCCGTTTCGCAAACTCCGGGGCGCGCGGGTCTTTCATGCGGTCGAACGCCAGGGCCAGCAGGGCCTCGCCGTAAGGCGAGAGTTTGTCGCCCGCATTGGCCACGCCGTCCACGAGATGGGAATCGAGCGGGCCGGTGTAAGCGGTGTGATCGCGCTGGCGCTGTTCCATCGCAGAACGCGCCGCGGAGGGAAGCTCCTGGCGGGTCTCCTCCAGCGCCTGCGACAAGGGCAGGCCGGGCTTCACGCTCGTTTCCAGCGCGTAGATCATGTAGGCGCGAATGTCGGGCACGGCGCGCGGATTCTCGTTGATCTGTTGCACCAGCGAGTCGCGGCCCCGCTCGAGCCGATCGTCGTCAATGGTGTAACCCGCGGCCCGGGCCTGGGCGAGGCCGGCCACCACGTACGCCGTCATAAAGGGATGCGTCTGGTCCGTCTCCCACCAGCCCCAGCCGCCGTCGTCGTGCTGGAACTGGTAAAGGCGTTCGAGCCCGGCGGCGATTTTTGTTTCGAGCTCGATGGAGGGCGGAGGCGCGGAGAGGCCGAGCTCCTTCACCGCTTGGGCCACCAGAATATTGGGCAGGAAGCTCGACATCGTCTGCTCCACGCAGCCGTAAGGGTAGCTCGAAAGAAAGTCGAGCGCCGACATCAGCGTCCCCGCCACCGAGGGTGCGAGATCGATGCGCAACGACGAGGCGTCGGGATTGACGTCCGAAGGCAACGTGACGGTCTCGGTGGTGTCGGCCTTGCCGGCGCCGAGCGAACCCGCCAGGGCCGCGTTCAATTGCAGTCCCCACGGCCGTACCGGGATGGCGAGCTCCAGCGCGTCGGACTCTTCGTCGGTGAGAGCTTTGCCGAGAAAATCCGCGGTGCCGATGCCCGAGGCGTGCACCGTCCAGGTGGCCGTGGCCTCGCCGTTACGGGGCACGTTCACCGTGCTTTCGGCCGCTCCCTCGAGTTCCACGCCCTTCACGGCGAGCGAAACGTGCGCCGCGGTGTCGTGGTCGAGGTAATTGTGCACGATGCCGGTCACGGTGAGCGTGTCGCCCTGGGTCAGGAACCGCGGCACCTCGAGACGGAGGATCACGTTCTTGCGCGTAATCACTTTCCCGGTCACCTGGCCCACCATCGTATTCTTGGTTACCGCCCGCACGGTGGCCCGCCAGGTGGTGAGCGAGTCGGGGAAGGTGAACGTGGCCTGGGCCTCGCCGGCGGCGTCGGTCATGAGTGCCGGCATCCAGTAAATCGTGTCCGGGAAATACTTGCGCACCTGCGGCTGCACAAGCTGGGCCGGATTCTTGAAGTCGGCAAGCTGGGTGGGCGCGCGCAGCCGCGCCAATTGCATGCGCTGGGTGCCGGAATAGCCCGTGAACCAGTAGACCGTGGAAAACTGCGTCTGCACCTGGTCCCAGGTGCGCGCGTAAAACACTTTGTCGGGCGCGGCGGTGGAGTCCGGCCGGATGGCGTAGATGGCTTCGTCCACCACGCCCAGGCTCACCTCGGCGCTCACCGGCTTCCCTTGCGGGTCGCGCGTGCGAAGGGTGTACGTCACGCGTTCGCCGGGCTTGTATTGCGCCTTGTCGGTTTCAACCGTGACGTTCAGAATCTTGTCGGCCGCCGGCACCGGCACATTCTTGTTGGCCTCGTAGAGCTGTTCGTCCTTAACGAAGGCGACGCCCACAAAAAAGTTCGGCTCGTCGCGTTCTTCAATGGGGACGTCTACCGTTAGCGAGCCGCCTTGGTCCGCGTGCAGGGCCCAGGTGTACACCTGCTGGCCTTCGGTGGTCACCAGCACCTGGGCGCCGGGCTGATGGGTGACGATCAGCACGTGCGCGGTGTCGCCCGGCCGGTAGGAATGCTTGTCGAGATAAATTTCCGGCCGCTGGTATTCCGCCATCTCGCCGTATTCCACACCCGCCACCCAGAGGCTGGTATCGAAGTGCGCCCGGCGCTGGTTGGAATCGAGCGCGGTCCCCTCCAGGGTGATTCCGCTCACGGCCGGAGGAACCGTGTACCGATAATGGCCCACACCCTGCGCGTCGGTGCTCACCATGGCGCTGGCGAGCTGCTTGCGGTTGGCGGCGGGGCGCCAGGGCTGCCACGGAACGCTCTCCGGCTCGTAGGTGTAAAACCCAAGATCCACCGTGGTGGACACCGGTTTCGAGTCGTAATCGAGCGTGCGCACCGTGATGTCGGCCGGGTCGCCGGCGCGGTACACGTAGCGGTCCGTGCTCAGAATCAGCACCACGGTCGAATACGTCGCGAGCGCGCCGCGGCCGCCGGTGATCTCGCGGTTGCTGGCGTCGGTGACGTGCGCTTCGATCCTGTACCGTGCGTCCCGCTTGCCGTCGGCGTCGACTTCGGTGGGAACCCTTACGGTCAGGCGGCCCTCCGCGTCAAGCTGGCCGGTGCCCTGGCTGATCTCCTGGCCGTAATAATCCTCCTCGTACCCGCCTTCGCCCTCGTCTCCCTCGAACTCTTCGTCGCCCCACAGAATTTGCCAGTAGGGAAACTGGTAGCCCGACCGGAATACCGAATACTTCACCTTCCCGTTCGCCACCGGCGCGCCGAAGTAATAGCGGCCCTCGATGGTGGCTGCGATGCTCTCACCTTGCAGGTAGCGCGGTTTGTCCGTCGAGACCGTCACCTCGAACTCCGGCTTCTTGTATTCCTGCACCTCGAACGAACCGTAGACGGACTTGTCGCCCACGTGGGCCACAATCTGGTAGACGCCGAGCGCGGCCAGCGGGCTGAGGGTGAGCGAGCCGTGAAAGGAGCCGAAGGGCGAAAGGTCGAGCGTCTGCTGATACACGGTCTTCTGGGTGGGGTCCGTCACGGCCACGGCCACGGGGCCGGGGAGGTCGAGGCTGAACTCGCCCGCCCGTTGGGCGCGCAGGATGCCCTTGAACTGCACCTCGTGGGTGGGACGGTACACCGGGCGGTCCGTGTAAACGTAGCCTAGGACGCTGGTGGCCGACGTATCCCCGAACCACCAGGATTCCAGGCTGGTGGCCGCCACGTCGTCCGCCGACTGCGCCACCATGATGGCGTCCTGCACTTTGATCTTCTCGAAGGTCAGCAGCGATACGCCCGAGGCGTCCGTGGCTCCGCGCGCGGCCTCCTGGTGGTTGTTGAAAACCACCGTGGTGGCGCCCGGCACCGGGGCGCCGGAGTCGCGATTCGCGACGAAAAGCAGGATCTGGCCCGGCGAGCTCTTCGACACCATGGCCAACTCGGTGATCATCACCAGCGTGTAAGCGCGCAGCCCGCCGTTCGCAACCTCCACCAGGAAGAGCCCCTTCTGGTGCAAATCGACCGGAATCTCCTCACGCTCCGAGCCGCGGGTCTTGGGCAGGAGCTCGCGCCACCCCACCACGAGCTGCTCGCGGTTGAGCAGCGGCACTTGCGCGTAGGCCGTCACGTCGAGCGGGATTCGCCTCTGCTTCTCGCGTTTCCGGAGGGCGGCCTCGCTTCGCCGGTAGCGCGTCTCATACTGAAGCTGCCCGCGGAAGAAGTCGCGGATGCTGAGCCGCAGGTCGCGCTTCCAGTCGTGAAAACTTTCCAGCCACGTTTTCTCGCGCGCCAGTTCCTGTTTCTCGCTGCCGAAGGAGTGCGCGTCGCGCAACTTGGCGAAAAACTGAATGGGATCTTTCACTCGATAGACGCGGAAATCGAGGTGGTCCACCTGCCGGAATTCGACGGAGACTTTGGGCTGCTGCGTGGGCGAATAAGTCTGGCTCGACGACACCGCGAAGAAGGGCTCAGTGGAGGCGGACTCCTGCGCGAAGGCGGCGGCCGGGAGCGCGGCCAGCAGCAGCGCTAACAACCGCGCGAGCCTGCGGAGCCCGTGGCGGGCACGGTCCGTCCCCCGTGCGCTCCGTGTTCTCCGTGGTGAAAGAGCATCTCTCATCGCAACAGCTCGAAGCGGTACACGCCCAAAAAACGCGGGTTCGCGGCGAGCGGCCGCCAGCGCGGGTCGGGATGCTGCAGGAGCAATTGCAGCTCAACCTCGCGAATCTCGCCGGACCGCCCGTTCAGATCGCCCGTGTGGTACACCACCCAGTCCGTCCCGTCAGGCTGAAAATACGACCGGCCCACGAAGAGCATCGAGTGGTACGTTTCGTTCTGGCCCGGCTGGTTATAGAAGAGCAGATCGCCGGGGCGCGCGGCGCGGACGTCGCGCGAAACGAAGAAGGTGTTGTAGTGCAGAAGCGCAGCCGCGTCTGCAAATTGGGCGAAGGCCCCGCGGGCGAGATCGCCGGGCGCGAGCGGCCCCGCCCGCGTGCGGAATAGCGCGGGTCCGAGAGCCCACTCCGGATAGGTGAACTCGCGCAGATCGCCGAAATCGGGCTGGGCCCCGTTTTCGCCGGTGGCCCCGGCCGCTCCGCCCTCAGCCGCGACGGCCGGCCCCGTTTCAATCGACCGGCGCCACGCCGCGTTGTGGGCCGCCAGCGCGTTGCGGTAGGCGAACCGGATCAGGCCGGCGCAGTCGTGAATCTCGGCCGAGGCCCCGAGCCAGGGTGAGTAGTATTGCGATTCCGCCAGATAGGTTACCCAGCGTACGAAGGTGACGCGGTCCTCGGGGCGAGCCAGGCGGACCGCGTCCGGAAAGCCGTCGCCCAGGCTGTCGCGGTTATCGGCAAGGGGCGCCGCGTTTGCGGGGGCAGCAGCGTTGGTGAGGCCAGCCCCATCGTTGTGCGCCGCAGTGCCGGCTCCGGGTGTGGCGCCGCGCGCCGCCCTCTCGATGCGCCCAGGGCCGAAAGCGCCGCAGACGAGCGCCAGGGCGAGCGTTGCCGCCGGACGCAACGCGTGGCGGGCGGGTTGAGCCGCAGTGAACACGACGCTTTAACGAACGGCTACGTTTAGTGGCGCCTCATTCTAGCGCCGGAAAGGTGGCGGCGCAACGTGACCTGCACCCCCGCGCCCAACCAGGCCCGCTCCATCGTTGAACAGGGTCAAGAAGAGCGGGGCAAGCACCATCTCGCCCGCTTTGCCTTTGTCGTATTCCCTAGCGCACCTGCCTAAAGTAACGTACGGCAAAGTTTCTCCGCTGCAGGGACTCTCCGGCTCTTCTCTTAAAGAAAAGCCGCATCCCCCGCGCTGCGGGGATTGCGGTACCTCCCGGGTTTCACTTGGGGTGCGGAATGATTGAGAGGATCACGTACTCATCGCCCGCGATTTTGAAGTAAAAACGCCGGCTCCGCGTAACGCGAGCCTGCCGGAGATCGGCTCCTTCGTCATGTTTTTTCGCGTGCAACGAGGGGTGGTGAAGGTTGCTAAGAAGAAAGGCGAGTTGTTTCGAAAACGCCTTGCGGACCTGAGCGGAAAGGCCGGCGTAGTCCCGATCCGCCCTCCCGGTGAAGCGCAGCTTCACGCGCGCCGTTTCTTGGCGCGGCCCCTGGCGCGCGACTCCAGCGCAGCAATCGCCTCATCGGCGGTGGAGTAGGGGCCATGGGTCCGGCCGTGCTTGAGGTCGTCAAGTCCTTCGGCCAAGTGCCGGTCGATGAGCCTTTTGGGCGTGAACGTAATCTTGCCGCGCTCGACCCGGGCCTCAAGAAGGTCCCCAACATCCACACCCACCTGTTCGCGAATGCGCTGGGGGATCACGATCTGAAATTTCGTCTTTACGGCAACAACGTCCATAGCATGACTCTCGGAATCCAGTTCAACTGTCAAACTGTACAACTGGATCGCTCACCTGTCAACACCTGCCAGATTAAGGACGCCGCACCCCAATCGTGCAACCGTCCGGGCACGCCGTGGTCCCCAATCGCGCAACGGTAGGGGCACGGCGCGCCGTAATGTCGGACGACAGATCCGCCGCCCTCCAGGTCTCCGCCGTTTGAAGTTACTTACTTGGCTTGGTGGGTGTGCCCTTTGAATTTCTGGACTTCTTCCGCTCGGGTTTGGCGGTTACCTTCGGCTTGGGCGTCCAGAACTCCGGATCGCCCGCCGCAAACTGTTTGGATACGTGTGATTTTGCGGGGTTGATGGCATAAAGATTGCTCTCCGTCCCAGCGTACGCTTCGCGCGCAATCTGTTGCACGCGCTCCGCAGCTTCGCTTTCCGCCAGGTGCAACCTTTCCCGCCTCTTCAGCAAATCGTCGTTTTGTCCCACACCTTTCATAGGCACGAAAGTCAGGAACGTGGGCGAAGGCATCCCCAGATTCACCTCATACACCACCCACGGCAAATCCGATTCCGTTCTTACGTAAGCCGCGCTGAGCTTCTGAAACGCTTCGGCGAACTCGTTGTCGCGGCCAGGATGCAGCCGCACTTCGAGAACGCGCAAGAACCGGGCCTTCGAGAGGTCGATGCGATTCGCGCGGTAGCTCAAGTCGTCTCGCCGCAAGGCGATCACCGTCCGCTGGCTGGCCAGAGCGGCGTTAATCTGCGCTTGAAGCCGTCCCAGCTCCGGGTGAGCCGCGAAGATCGGCCCCCACTCGGCGACGGGTTTTTCCAATTGCTCAAACGAATCGAAGGGATCGAACGACAGCACTTCCGGCTCGCCGGTAACCGATTCAAGCACGATCCACGAATTCGGAACCGCGAGGTTTCGGCAAGCGCGCGCCGCGGCGATTTCCCATTTGTCGCGGTCGCTTCCTTTGTCGAACGAAAATCTCTGATACACCAATACAAGCAATTTCGGCGGAGCGGTCTCCGATTCTGCCGATTCCTTCGTCTGCCCAGCTACCACACTTGCGAAGGTCAGCGTCAACCCTGCCGCAGCGGCAATCAAGCTCGCGATCATCATGATGGTTAATCTCTCCTAAGAATCATAGCCGGGGCCGCCAGCCCACCCGCACTCCTTCCACACCTTTTCCCAATTCCAGATCCCGTACGCCACCTCTTTCGGCAGCGGGAATCCGAGCTGGTGGGCGAGCATACACACTTGCCCGCGATGGTGGGCTTCGTGCGAGAGCATGTAGCACAGCATTTCCAGGCCAACCGGCCAAGGCCGGGCCCAGCCGTCTCTGCGAAACTCTTCGACGCGGCCCTCACCACCGCCCAGCGCTTCGGCGAGCATCTCCGCGCAGCGGGCGGCGCTCTCCGCCAATCCCGCGCCGGCCTGCTGCGGCGTGCAGTGGGCGCGGTGGAGCTGAGCCGGAACCTTAAGGTGCGGAGCGGTAAGCCTCACCCACTTGCAGCGGACATTGTGCAGGTGCGTGAAGATGGCCGCAATGGTGCGGGCCTTTCCGGGCGGCTTGGCTCTCCAGGCGGCAGGATCAAGGCGTTCGATCAGTATCTGGTTCAGGCGATCGTTGGCGGCAAAGATGCGGACTGCGGCCCGGCCGGGTTGAGTGTGAATCTTGGGTTGACGCGTGGTCACGGCTCCTCACTCCTTGAAGCATAATACTCCCGGGCCGCCGGCCATCCGGGTAGGAGCAGGCAAAAGATGTCGATGTTTGAACGCTAATCCTCTTCGGGGACCGGGCCATTTTGTCGTCGTATGAACGCTTCTGTCCAAAAATCGTACACTTTTCCATTCTCGAAATCTTCCTGAACTGTTGAAAGTTGGTGGGTGGAAGTCGGCGGATGTTCACCCCAAAATCCTGGGTCCTTGGCGCTGCGGGTTTGGGGTGTGCGAGCGCCGCGCCCGCTGCTCCGGCGAAGCCTGGTTTTCGCAGGGTGTGCTCAATCAGGCGCTCGTTTGAAAACGAAGAGAGGCGTTCGTTCGCGAGCGTGCCGAACCGCTGTTGACTTTCCGTCCGCCCGAGAGCGGCGCCCGGAAATGGCGTCATTTGAAAGCAATTCGCCTTCGGAAGACGGGCTGAAAAGGTCGTTGTTTGAATGCGAATTCCGCGCGGAAATGGTTCGCTTTTCGACGGGATTGCCCGGGTAGGAGCAGGCAAGAAAATTGTCGGTGTTTGAACGCTAATCCTATTCGGGGAAAGGGCCATTTTGTCGTCGTATGAACGCTTCTGTCCAAAAATCGTACACTTTTCGATTCTCGAAGTCTTCCTGAACTGCTGAATGTTGGTGGGTGGAAGTCGGCAAATTTTCACCCCAAAATCCTGGGTGCTTGACGCGGCCGGTTTAGGGTGTGCGGGCGCCGCGCGGCCGGCGCATCCGTCCTTAGCCGTGGTCAGTCCGCCTCACCTGTCGGGCTGCTGTTTGGCGGCAGGCCGGAGCAGCGCCAGGACGCTCACCGTAGCCAGCAGGGGCAGGGTGGCGGCGGCGAAGAAGGCCGGATTGTACCCGTACCGGTCCACCAGCCTCCCGACGGCCATCGTGAAGAGCGCGCCCGCCAGGCCCGCGCCCAGGCCGCTCAAACCGGTGACCGAAGCCACCACATCCTGCGGGAAAAGGTCGGAAGGAAACGTGAGGCCCATGGTCGACCAGCTCGCGTAACCCCATACCGCAAAGGCGATTAGCGCCAGGGCAAGGTAGGCGCTGTGGGTGGTGGCGGCGGGTATGCCCGCGATCACCGGAAGGCAGCTCGCCGCGCACACCCACTTGCGCGCCCGCAGCACCGGCAGGCCGCGCTTGATGAGCCAGCCCGAGGCGAACCCGCCCGTGAAGTTACCTAAGTCCGCGGCCACGAAGGGGATCCAGGCGAAGGCGGCGATTTGCTTCAGGCTGAAGCCGCGCGCGTCGCTGAGGTATTGCGGCAGCCAGAACACGTAAAACCACCAGATAGGGTCGGTGAGCGAGCGGCCCAGCAGAATCCCCCAGGTGTTGCTCTGGCCCAAAAGGTTCAGCCACTTCGCCGCCCCGGAGCGCGCCGAAAGCGCGGCCGTGTCGCGGCCGGCCTCAATGAGGGCGCGCTCTTCCGCGCTCAAGCGCGGGTGAACGCTGAGGGGGTGGTAGATGCGCAGCCATAAAGCCAGCCACATCAATCCGAGGACGCCCGAAAGCGCGAAGGCGTAGCGCCAGCCGAGCCCGAGGGCCACCCACGGAATGGCGACTGCCGCCACCGCGCCGCCCACGCTCGACCCGCTGTCGAAGATGGCCACCGCCACGCCGCGTTCTCGCGCCGGGAACCACTCGGCCACGGCTTTGCTGGCCCCCGGCCAGTTCACTCCTTCGCCGATGCCGAGCAGAAATCGAAACACCGCAAGCTGGGAAAGGGAATTGGCGAAGCCCGTCAGCAGGCTGACGATCGACCACCACACCACGGCCAGCGCGAGGCCCAGGCGGGTGCCGATGACATCCAGTAACATCCCTCCCAACAACCACATAGCGGCGTAGGAGAGTTGAAACGAGGAGAGAATCCAGGAGAGCTGGGTGTGGCTCAGGTGGAACTCGCGGGTGATGATCGGGGCCAGCACGGAGAGCGTCTGGCGGTTGATGTAGTTGACGACCGTCGACAAAAAGAGCGTCCAGACGATCCACCAGCGCAGGCGTTTGATGGGCCGTGCGGTCGAGAGGGCGATAGGCTCCTCCGTGTCAGCGCCTTGGCCGGCGATGGGCCGCGCCGTCCAGCTTCTGAAGCGGGCGTGGCGCCTTCGATGCGGCTGGTTCTTACTTGGGCCCGGGGGCCAATTTCGCGGCTGAATCCGCGTCGAGATACAGGGTGGCGCGGGGATGCCGGCGCAAAATAGTAGCCGGGCAAGCCGTTGATTCAGCTTCGGTTAGAGTTCGGCTTACGATCCCGGCCTTGCGCTCGCCGGGCACGGACAGAATCAGCTCCGGCACGCGCATCAGGGCGGGGATGGTCAGCGTGATGGCGCGCGACGGCACCTCGTCGAGGCTTGCGAACCAACCTTCGTTCACCTGCTGCCGGCGGCAAACGGCGTCCAATCGGACTACCTTGGCGTCCACAGGGTCGTGGAAGTCGGCCTCCGCTGGGTCGTTGAACGCCAGGTGGCCGTTTTCGCCGATGCCAAGCAAGCAGAGCAACGGCCGATGGGCCTGAAGCAGCGCGGCGTACTCTGCGCAGGTCTTTTCGGCCACCTCCTCGCTTCCCTCGATGAAGTGAAAGCTCCGGAAAGGAACATGGCGCACCAGATTCTCGCGCAAATAGTGCCGGAACGAGGCAGGGTGATCTTCGGAGATTCCCAGGTACTCGTCCATGTGGAATCCCGTAATCCGGTTCCAGGGTACGCCGGGCGCGGCCGTCAGGGCTCGCAGGGTGGCAAGCTGCGACTCGCCGGTGGCAAAGATCACCGCGAGGCTATCGTGTTGCTCAGCCAGGGCTTTCAGCCGCGCCGCCGCGGCCGCCGCGGCCGCCTGCCCGAGGGCTTGGCGGTTGGGCAGAACTTCAATCGCAAGGGAATTGGAATCCGGCGTGGGGGTGGAGGTTGGCACCATTGTTTCCTTTCTGCGGGTGGCTCAACCCGCCTTCGCCCGCTTCCCGGCATCGCGCGCCCGCACGCGCCGCGAGCGTGGTCCCGGCTGGCGGCGGGTGGAGCGAGCGCCGAAGTCTGCTATTCTACCGCGCCTGCCTCGGCGGCGGCGGGTATAACTCTGCGAGGTTTCCGCCCTGAAGTCGGCACGATGCCGGCAGGACCCTGTTCGGGAACGACTGAAGCTGTGGAGGGGTCTGGGCGCACCCGGGCCGCTCGGCCCCTTAAAGGGGCGGCTGCTCCGGTCCGAGCGACTGAATCCGGTGATTCACGTGGGTGCGCTCGAAGTCGGTATTCTGCAAGGAAATGCTGATGTTACGGCTGACGAACATCAGCAATTTGAAGCGAAACTCGGTGCCGAAGCTCACGGGGAACCACTCGCCGTCCGGCTGGCGGCCGTACTCCACGTCGAAGCCAATGCCAGGCAGATCGGCCAGGAAAGTGCGAATCAGAAAGGGGATAGGCCGCGAGAGCTTGGTAAACACGCGCACGGGCTGGAAGTCAGCGGCGTCGATATAGGCCTCGCCCGCCCAAGTGAGATCGTTACGGTCCTTCGGCCTGAAGGCCACGTGATACACTGTTCGGCCGCGCAGCGTTTCCTGGCCCAGGAGCCTAAAAGCGTAGTTCCTCTGCTCGGAAGTGGTGAGGGGAAAGAGGTTATGCGCCAGTCCGTCCTTGGAGCGCTCGTTGGCGAGGTCCTCGCGGAAGTCATGAATCAGGTCGCCGTCCAGGCTGTCGGCCTGGGGGACGGGCTCGCCTTGAAACGCCAGGTAACCGCCTTTGTGCCGGTAGTGACCCGCGATGAGCGTGAGGTCCTTTTGGGTGCCGTCGGGCGTCGGCGTCACCACATAGTCCGCGGACTCCTCGCGCATGCGGGTTCCGTTCGTCTTCTCGGTCACGATGCGGATATGCTGGTGGTAGACGTATTCACGGCGCAACTGGTCGCTGCGGTCCTGATTGGAAGCCACGCGGGCCATGATGGCCTCGGCCGTGAGCGGTGGGTTTTCCGCACCGCGCGGCAGCGCAGGGTTGAGGAGCAGAATTGCGGCGGCGAGCGTAGGTACGATCACGCCTGGGCGGCCTCCCACTGGATCACTACGCACCCGGGCGGCCGATCGACCCAAAACTTTTCGCGATCCCGCCCGAGGCGAGCCAAGCCGGCACGCCGCCGAACGATGAATCCGGCGCTTGCACATCGCAGGGTCTGCACGCGCTCGCTGCCGGCTGCGCCATACGTCACCGGGCCGGTTCCCGAGTTCGCTCCAGACGAACATCCCGAAACAGGCCTTGGCCGGGCCGGCCTCGAATGGGCGACGGTGGCGGAGGCAACCCGTATAATGAACGCGTCGCCGGCGGCAGCGAAGAATTTTACACTGCGATGACAAGGAGTTAGCTGCTCGCGCCCAGAATAAACGGTGGAAGCGGCATCGCCGCGGCCTGCCGAACTTGAGGCGTCGGGTTTCGTCATGGAAATTGTCCTCTGCTGCTTGCTCTGGATACCGCTGCACACCACCTGGGTACCCGTGAGCGACGTCTTGTCGGCCTCCGAACCGCTCGACTTAGGCTACCTCCAAATGTACAATTTGGAATTCGCGGCCGCGCATCAGACCTTCAGGGAGTGGGCGAGTATGCACCCCGAGGACCCCCTGGTTTTCTCCTCCGACGCCGCGGCAAATTTGTTCAGCGAATTCGACCGCCTGGGGGTGCTGCAGTCGGACCTGTTCGTCGATGACCGCGCCTTCAAACGGCGCAAGGCGCCGACGCCAGACCCGGAGATCGGAGAGGCGTTTAACCGGGATCTGGCCACCAGCGATCGACTGGCTGCCGCCATCCTCGAGCGCTCGCCCGACGACAAGCGCGCGCTTTACTCCGAGGTGCTCAACCTCGGGATGCGGGGAGACTACGCGGCCTTGATTCAAAGGCGGGATCTGGCTGGGCTGGGTTACATGAAGAAGGCAGGCAATCGGGCCGCACACCTGCTCGCCGTGGACCCGGAGTGCTACGATGCTTATCTCGCGGTGGGAGTGGAGAACTACTTGCTCGGCCTGAACCCGGCGCCCGTGCGCTGGTTGCTACGATTGTATGGGGCCGAAACCAACAAGGAGTTGGGCATCGAAAAGCTCGAGCTGACCGCCGAGAAGGGCCACTACTTGTTGCCTTTTGCGCGCCTGATGCTGGCGGTCGCAGCCCTTCGCGATCACGACCCCGGCCGAGCGCGGGAACTCCTCGGCGAGTTGGCCCGGCAGTTTCCGAACAACCAACTGTACCAGAAGGAACTTGCTCGAATTCATTAGTGCATTGGGGGCGCCGCCACGAATTAGAGTGAACTTTATGAAAATCGCGAGCGTCGGAAGTGCGTTTCCGGAGCATTACTACACGCAAGCATCGATCACCGAAAGGCTTAAGGCGCACTGGGGCCCGCGCCTAAACAGCCCGCAGTTGCTCGATCGCCTCTATAAAAACTGCGCGGTGGATGGCCGCTTCCTTTCGGTTTCGCCCGAGAACTACTACGCGATCAACAATTTCGGCCAGGCCAACGACGCCTGGATCAAATGCGCCGAGGAAATCGGCGAGCAGGCCCTGTGCCGGGCCCTGACGGGCGCCGGCCTCGCGCCCAGCGACATCGACGCCATTTTCATGATCTCGGTCACCGGCATCGCCAGCCCCTCGCTGGACGCGCGCTTGGCGAATCGCATGGGGTTTTCGCCCTACATCAAACGAGTCCCCATTTTCGGCCTCGGCTGTGTGGCGGGCGCGGCGGGCCTCGCCCGCGCCTCGGAGTATACGCGGGCTTTCCCGGACCACGTCGCCGCACTGCTCTCGGTCGAGCTCTGCACGTTGACCTTGCAGAAAGACGACATCTCGATGGCCAACCTGATCTCCGCCGGCTTGTTTGGCGACGGCGCTGCGGCGGTGATCTTAATGGGATCGGCGCGGGAGGCCGAAGGTCCGGAGATTTTGAGCACTCGCTCGGTGTTCTATCCCGGCACCGAGCACATTATGGGCTGGGACATTACGGAGAAGGGATTCCGCATCGTGCTGTCGCCCAACCTCCCCGCCCTCATTGAGGAGCACCTGGGCGCCGATGTGGAGGCTTTCCTCACCGATTGCGGCCTCAGTTTCAGCGACATCGGCTGCTGGATTCTCCACACGGGCGGCCCGCGGATCCTCGAGGCGACGGCTACGGCGCTCAAGGTGCCGCGCGAGGCCCTCGAGGTTTCCTGGGAGTGTCTGCGCCGGATGGGCAACCTCTCCTCCGCGTCGGTGCTGATGGTTCTCGAAGAGTTTCTGCGCCGTCGTCCCGCCCCGGGGACTTACGGCCTGCTGGCGGCGATGGGCCCCGGCTTCTGTTCTGAGCTCGTGCTGCTAAGGTGGTAAATGTGAATTCCGTGCAAGACCGCACGGACGTCCTCATCGTGGGAGGAGGTCCTGCCGGGTTGGCGGCGGCCCTGGCGGCGCGCCGGAAAGGTTTCAAGGTCATGGTGGCGGACGGCGCTGAGCCGCCGCTCGACAAGGCTTGTGGCGAAGGCCTGATGCCCGACGGCGTCGAAGCGATCCGCCGCTTGGGTGTGCCCCTTGACTCGGCCGATGGATTCCCGTTTCGAGGCCTCCGGTTTCTGGCGCCGGGGATCTCGGTGGAGGCCACTCTGGCGCGTGGCCGGGGCATCGGGCTGCGCCGGATTGCGCTCCATCGTTTGCTGCTGAATGCCGCCGCGGCGGCCGGAGTTGAGTTCCTGTGGCGCACCCCGGCCACCGCCCTGCTTCGCGGCGGCGTCTGCTTCGGAAACCGCTTCGTACGGGCCCGCTGGACGGTGGGTGCGGACGGCGCCGGCTCCCGGATGCGCCGTTGGGCCGGCCTTGGTCGCAAGCGTTTTGGCTCGCGGCGATTCGGCTTCCGCCGCCACTTCCGCATTGGCCCGTGGACGGACTGCGTGGAGGTTTATTGGGGCGCCGGCTGCCAGCTTTACGTTACCCCGGTCAGCGCCCGCGAGGTGTGCGTGGCCCTGATTTCGCGCCGCGCCGGCCTGCGGCTTGCCGAGGCCCTGCCGAAGTTTCCCGAGCTTCGGGCCCGCCTTGAAGACGCCGAACCCACCAGCGCGGAGAGGGGCGCCGTCTCCGCCACCTTCCGGCTCAGGCGCGTTTGCCGTGGGCCCGTCGCTCTGGTGGGGGATGCCTCAGGCGCGCTCGATGCCATCAGCGGTGAAGGCCTCGGCCTCTGTTTTCATCAAGCGCACGCCCTGGCTTCGGCTCTAGAAGCCGATGACCTCTCGCTCTACCAGCGCGAGCACCGCCGCCTGGCGCGGCGGCCGATGCTCATGACCGCCTTGATGCTTGCCATGGATCGCTGGGCGGGATGGCGCGATCGGGCATTGCGCGCCCTGGCGTTGAATCCGGCCGCCTTCGCCCGTTTGCTCTCCATGCATGTGGGCGCCTCGTCAGGGCCCGAATTTGTCAGAAAAGCTTTGCTTCCGCTAGCGTCCGAAATGCTATGGAGCTCAAGCCGATGACCGCGTTCGCGCCTAGGCCGAGACGCTCAGGGGCGCCGATGATGACGGCCCTGGCCGCGGTGGCGCTCTTTGCCATCGGCGCGCTCCCCTTGTGGGCGGAGGAGGTCACACTCGAGCTCGATTCCGCCCGGACGGTGGTCAGTTTCACCACCAGCGACACCGTTCACACGGTTCGCGGAAGCTTCAAGCTCAAGCGCGGCTCCATCACCTACGATCCCGCCACCGGCCAGGCCCACGGCGAAGTGGTGGTGGACGCCACCAGCGAAGACACCGGCATTGCCATGCGCGACCGCAAGGTGAAAAAAGACGTCCTGGAGAGCCAGACGTACCCGGAAATCACCTTTGTGCCCGATCACCTGGAGGGCGCGCTTCCGCCGCAGGGCGATTTCAAGGTGGATATCCACGGCGTCTTTCGTATCCACGGCGGCGACCACGAGATGACCGTGCCCTTGCAGGTGCAGCATAAACCCGACGGCTTTGAGGTCTCGACCCATTTTCGGGTGCCGTACCACGACTGGGGCATGAAGAACCCCGGCACTTTTTTCATTCGTGTGTCCAATCGGGTGGAAATCGACGTGCGGACCGTCGCGCGCCTGGCGGCCCACCCGGTGGATCGCGCTCCTTAGCGCCCGGCGCATAGCTGGAAATCGCCCGCCTACCACGCCGCCAACAGTGCATGCAAGTTGTGGAAATGGTGGGTGCCCAGATACAGGCCGGTCATCAGGGTGGCGTTGTAGGCGGCGTGGAGAATCACGCTCGGCGCGAGCGACCCCGTGATGCCGCGCGCCAGCGAAAATACTATGCCCACCACCAGGATCATGGCCACGTGCGTCCAGGCGCCCCAGTACTCGGGCACGTGCATCGCGGCGAACAACAGCGCCGTTCCCGCCACTGCAAACGTCAAGCCGAGGCCGCGCTCGAAGAAGGAGAACAACACCGCGCGGAAGATGAGCTCTTCCATAAAAGGAGCCACCGTAACGGCAAACGCACTCAGCGCGTAAGCGGCTACGGGCGAGCTGAAGAGCTTTTCGAGGGGAAACGACTTGCTCTCCGGCGTGAGCGAGGATGCAAGGGCCAGCCCGACCGCCAGCACGATGCCGCCGAAGACCAGTCTCAGCGCCCCTCGGCCGCCCGGCCAGCGCCAGCGAATGCCCTCCCAGAAGGGCTGCCGGTAGTACACCCCAACCATCAGGAAGATGAAGAGGAGCAAAGGGCCGTAGAAGATCAACTGCACGACGATGGCGAACAGCGCGTTCTCATCCAGCGCTGAGACCGGCGTTTGCCAGCCCATCACCGGCCTCAGTGCCGCGTAGCCGGCGAGCGACAGGAACTGCGACAACAAGAGCCAGAACACCGTGAACACCAAAAACAGCGCCAGATCGCGGCCTCTCCAGGGCACGGGCGGCGCCGAGGGGACGCTGGCGAACGATGGCAAGGGAAAGCCTACCGAGCTGGCCTGAGCGGGCCGCATCGGCCCGGCGGAGCCGCCCTTCTCCGCCTGGCTCTCAGCCGTGAATCCGGCCGCGGGAGCCCCTGCGGATTCGAGGGCCGCCGGAGCTGCAATGGGGGCCGGTGCCCCTGCTTCGGGCTCTGCCCGTGATTCGGCGTGGCCAGCGTTCGGATTGTTTCCGGTCTCGTCGTTCATCGGATCAGGTTACTCCAGCGCGGCCGCCAGGAGCGGAATCATCAACTCGTGGTGCCCCGTCAGGGCGAAACCGCGGCTGGGCCGCCCGGCCCGCGCAGGGGCCAGGGCTGCCGGCCTGCGGACCACGTTTTCGGTGGGGCGGTAGTGCTGGATGAAGTCCAGGTTCACGGTGACCAGACTTCGCGGGGGGCGCCCCAGGTTCGCGGCCAGGCTCACGCACTTCAGGAACACCTCGGGCAGGATTACCGCCGAGCCGCAGTTCAAATACACGCCGCCACGGTGCATCTGCTTCACCAGCGCTGCCAGGAGCAGAAAGTCGCGATGCGTGGCGGCGCCGAGGGCGCGCGCATCCATGGCAGGGTGATTGTGAATGATGTCGGTGCCAATTGCCTCGTGCACCGTCACCGGCACCCGCAACCGGTAAGCCGCCGCCAGCAGACTGTAGCGGCGGAAGCGAGCGCCTCGGAGCCGGGCCAGCAATCGCCCCGCGGCTTCGCCAATGCCGATCCGGTCGCGGTCGCCGGCAATGATCGACTCGTTGAGATAGCGGCCCGTTTCATCCGCCATGCCGAAACGTCCCTTGCCGAGCACGGCCGGAACGTCTTCGGAGGTGGAACCAACCAGCGCGATTTCAAAATCGTGGATGAGGGCCGCGCCGTTCATCGCAAAGGCGGTCACGTAACCGCGGCGCAAGAGGTCGATCAGCACCGGACCCAGGCCCACTTTGATCACGTGGCCTCCCAGGCCCCAGATGATGGGCTGGTTGTCGTGCCGGGCGCGCTCGAGGGCCTCGACCACGCCGCGAAAGCTCTCGCCGGCCAAGATCTTGGGCAGCGACTTTACCCAGGCGCGCACTGACACGCCCCGTGCCGGCACGCGGGCAAAGTGCTCCACCGAAACCTTGCTCGGCCGCGAGGCGAGGGGGTAGGTGCGGACCTTGTCGAGCTTCAGCGGCTGCTGGCGGTAAATCGTCATGCGTCTTTAGATTTCGGTGCGCTCGCTCAGGGCGCCCTCACGTCACTTTCGCCTTGGTCGCGCCGCCCGAATCTCAGCATCAATCGCTGAGGGCGAGAGCTGAGCCAATCTGTGCTGCGTCGCATGGCACCGCATTCGCGAGAGCGCCCGTTGGGCCTTGATCCGCCTGATCATGCGTGACAGGAATTTCACGCCTCTCCACTCGCTCGTTCTCTTGGGTAGGACAGCGCGACGCCGGCTGCAAGTCTGGCCCAAACTACACAAGCATTCCGCGCTGAGCCTCGTCTCCCCACGGATTCAGCACCGCAATCCCGCAGCCTTCAAAATCAATCGAGTTGCGCGTGGCCACCGCCGCGCCGCGCGCGTACGCGATGGCGGCGATCTGGGTGTCAAACTGCGTCACCGGGCGGCCGGTGGCCCGCCTCGCCGAGGCAATCCGGGCAAACGCCCGCGCTGCCTCGCTGTCAAATGGCAAGATGCGGCCCTCGAACTCCTCTGCGAATATCGCCTCTACGGCCGACTCCAAGGCGGTGCGCTTCTTGCCTTTCGGAAGCAGCCCTACACCATACAGAATTTCAGCTTGGGTGATGGTGGTGGTGAATAATCGCGGGGATGGGTATTGCGCCAGCCATTGAATCACCTGAGGCGACGGGGCTGCCTTCATGACCTCCGAGAGCACGTCGGTGTCGAGTATAATCACTTGCCGAATCGAGGAGGCTGGCGCATGGGTTCTCGCCGCACGTCGGGAAGGTCTACCCATCCCACAGTTTTAAGACGCCGCCGAATGGATTCGACAAGATTCGATGATCCCGAAGGTCGCGCCGAGAGCGCTGACCTTAGAATTTCGCGCGCCTCCTCCTCCATAGACCGGCCATGATCCGCGGCGCGCATCCGAAGTCTCTTTTTCGTGCCCTCGTCGAGTTGGCGGATGGTGATGGTCGCCATGCAAGCAATGCTATCATCGCCGTCAATTTCCGCCAAGCCCTGCCCAGGCTCCGGCATTAGGCCGGCAAAGGCTCAGCGGCGGGTTGGCGCCGACTCGTGCGATCTTTCTTAGCTCGCCCGCCGCTTCAGCATCGGCGCCAGCGCCTGGCCCGTGTAGGATTTCTTGATGCGCGCCACCTGCTCGGGCGTGCCCTGGGCCACCACGCGGCCGCCCTCCTCGCCGCCTTCGGGGCCCAGATCGATGATCCAATCCGCTTGTTTCACCACGTCGAGATTATGCTCGATGATGATGATGGTGTTACCGAGGTCTGTCAACCTGTTCAAGACCTCCATGAGCTGCTTCACGTCGTCGAAGTGCAGCCCCGTGGTGGGCTCGTCCAGGATGTAGAGTGTGCGGCCGGTCTGGCGGCGGCTGAGCTCGCGCGCCAGCTTCATGCGTTGCGCCTCGCCCCCCGAAAGGGTGGTGGAGGCCTGCCCCACGTGCAGGTAGCCGAGCCCCACGTCCACGATGGTCTGCAGCTTCTGCTTGATGGCCGGAATATTCTCGAAGTAAGGCAGGGCATCGCGGGCCGTGAGGTCGAGCACGTCGGCGATGGAAAGCCCCTTGAACTTCACGGCCAGGGTCTCGGAGTTGTACCGCCGCCCGCCGCACACCTCGCAGGTGACGAAGACGTCGGGCAGGAAGTTCATTTCGATGCGGCGCAGGCCGTCGCCCTGGCAGGCCTCGCAGCGACCGCCTTTGACGTTGAAGCTGAATCGCCCCGCGCGGTAGCCCCGCTCGCGAGACTCCGGCAGCATGGCGAAGATTTCGCGGATCAGCGTGAACAATCCGGTGTAGGTGGCGGGATTCGAACGCGGCGTGCGCCCGATGGGTGACTGGTCAATCTCCACCACTTTGTCGAGATGCTCGAGTCCGAGGAGCGCCCGGTGCGCGCCCGGCTCTTCGAGCGAGCGATAGAGCTTCCGCGCGATGGCGCGGTAGAGGATGTCATTTACCAGGGTGGATTTGCCGGAGCCCGAAACGCCAGTGACCACCGTCAGCAACCCCAGCGGGAACTTGACGTCGACGTTTTTGAGGTTGTTGGCGTGCGCGCCCATCACGGCGATCCTCTTGCTGTTCGGCGCGCGGCGCGCGGCCGGCACCGGCACCCGCAAACGCCCGGAGAGGTACTGGCCGGTGAGCGACCGCGGCTCGGCCGCGATCACCGCGGGCGTGCCCCATGCCACCAAGGCTCCACCTTGCTTGCCCGCCCCGGGGCCAAGGTCGATCACCCAGTCGGCGCGGCGAATGGTCTCTTCGTCATGCTCCACCACCAGCACCGTGTTGCCGAGGTCGCGCAGGCGCTCGATCGACTGGAGCAGCCGGAGGTTGTCGCGCGGGTGCAGGCCGATGGAGGGCTCGTCGAGAACGTAGAGCACGCCCCGCAGCTTGGAGCCGATCTGAGTGGCCAGGCGGATGCGCTGGCTCTCTCCGCTCGAGAGCGAGGCTGCCGAGCGGTCAAGGCTTAAATACCCCAGACCCACGGCCAGCAAAAAGTCGAGGCGCTCGGTGATCTCGCTCAGGATGCGGCGCGCCAGCAGTTCCTGGCGCGGGTTGAGCTCCACCGCGCCAGCCACTTCACGCGCCCGGCTTACGGGCAGCGCCGTCAGGTCCGCGATGGAATGGTCCGCCACCTTCACCGCCAGGCTTTCGGGCCGCAACCTCCGCCCCTGGCAGGCATGGCACAGCGTGGGCGACATATACTGCCGGTACCAATCGTGAAACGCCTCGGAGGGGCTCGACGACACCCAGCGGTCGAGCAGGGGAATGATTCCGATGAAGCCCGCGCCCTTCGCGGGTTTGTCGGTGGGGCCGTAGAGAATCAGGTTCTGGACGCGGCGCGGGAAGCTCTCGAACGGCGTGTCGAGGTCGAAGTGGTACGCTTCCGCCGCCCGGGCCAGGCTGCGCTGCACGGAGGCTGACGTTCCGCCGGGCCCCAGGCCGCCCTTGAACAGGGGCCGTGACCAGTCCGCGATCACCTTGGCGGGATCGAAATTGTAAAGGTTCCCGAGGCCCTTGCACACCGGGCAGGCGCCGTAGACGCTGTTGAACGAGAACGAGCGCGGCTCGAGCGTGGGCACGCTCACGCCGCAATGGATGCACGCCGATTGCTGCGAGTAGAGGTGCTCCTCGCCGTCCACCACCGCCACCTGCACCAGCCCTTTGGCCAGCTTCAGGGCCGTCTCCACCGAGCTGGCCAGACGCCCCTCGATGCCCGGCTTCACCAGCAGGCGGTCCACCGCCACTTCGATGGTGTGGTTCTTCCGCCGGTCGAGCACGATGTCCTCGTCGAGGGGACGCAGCAGGCCGTCCACCCGCACGCGCACGAAGCCCTGCGCCGAGAGTTGCTCGAACATCCTGCGGAACTCGCCCTTTCGCCCGCGGACCAACGGCGCCAGGATCATGATTCGCCGGCCCGCGTCCACCGCGTCTCCGGCGCCGAGCGCCATCACCGCGGAGACAATCTGCTCCGTCGTCTGGCGGGAGATGGGCTGACCGCAGTTGTGGCAATGCGCGGCGCCGATGGAGGAATAGAGCAGGCGCAGGTAATCGTAAATCTCCGTGATGGTGCCCACCGTCGATCGCGGGCTGCGGCTGGTGGTCTTCTGCTCGATGGAGATGGCCGGACTCAGGCCCTCCACCGAGTCCACGTCGGGCCGTTCCATCTGGTCGAGGAATTGGCGGGCGTAGGCGGAGAGCGTCTGCACGTAGCGCCGCTGCCCTTCGGCGTAGATCACGTCGAAGGCCAGGCTGGATTTGCCCGAGCCGCTCAGGCCCGTCACCACCGTCAGGCTGCGGCGCGGAATTTCCACACTGATGTTCTTCAAGTTGTGCTGGCGCGCTCCTCGAACGGTAATGCGGTCGATCATGGTTAACCTGAACGCTACAGTGAGGCCAAAGGGCAAGAGTGCAAACTTTCATGCTAGGGCGGCCGCCGGCAAGCCGTCAAGCCGGCTGCGGGCGCGGTGGCCGGAAATTGCCGATTGCCGAATGCCGATTGAGCGAGTGTCCGTCGTCATCTGTCCGTGGTCCATGGCCCTTTGCCGGTTGGATTCTCCTGCCCTGAGACTTCCGCCAACCTGCTGATTCCAAAGGTGCGCTGAAATTGGGAGTCAAGTCTTACTCAATGCGGCTTCGCCGGTGGCTGCGCTGACTTCTGCTCTCTTCTCTCTACCTTCTGGCTTCTCGTTTGGAGCCGTTTACTGATTCTAAAGCACATAGTGGCTTCGTTCCGCGAATTCGACCTATTTTCCGCGTGGCCCCCGGTGGTTCCTTGCGGGCCTGCGGCTCCTGACTCCTGTTTCCTGACTTCTGCCTCCTTTTCCCTGTCTTCTGGCTTCTCGTTTGGAGCCGTTTACTGATTCTAAAGCACATAGTGGCTTCGTTCCGCGAATTCGACCCTATTTTCCGCGTGGCCCCCGGTGGTTCCTTGCGGGCTTGCGGCTCCTGCCCTGTGACTTCCGCCAACCTGCTGATTCCAAAGGTGCGGTGAAATTGGAAGTCACATCTTACTCAATCCGACCTCGCCGGAGGCTCCGCTGACATGAGGCCACTCACCACGGACCAAGGACAACCAGCCACGAACAAAAGACCTCGGAATCCGCAGTTACCCTAGCACGGTTTTGGGCAGCCGTGGAGACGATTGGGAATCCTGCGACTGTTTATTTCACCATGTAGTTTCAAGTACTTGTCCTGTTGAAAAGTTGCGACAGGAGGGTTTCTCTCGGAGCGCGGTCCCGTGCCCACGGCGGCCGCGTATTCAAGCGCCGCTGCGACCGCGCTTAAGAGCGCGTGGCTTTCGGGAGTAGTGGCGCGTAGAATGGAACGGACGCACAGTTCCGTGATGCGAGCCCCTGGGCTCGCCGGGCCTCCTCAACCATGCGCTGGGTTTTCCCGAAGAACGATCCCGGAGCCCTCGAGACCGCCGCACGCCTCACGCGCGAACTCCGGCTTCCCCCCCTCGTCGCCCGGCTGCTCGTGATTCGCGGCTTTTCGGAGCCCGAAGCTGCGGATCGCTTTCTTCACCCCCGCCTCGATCACCTGCACGACCCGTTTCTGATGGCGGACATGACGGCGGCGGTGGCGCGCGTGCGCCAGGCGATCGAGCGGCGCGAAAAAATCCTGATCTACGGCGATTACGACGTGGACGGCACCATGGCGGTGGTGGTGCTGCTCACGGCGCTGCGGGCGCTCGGAGCCTCGGTGGAAGTGCACATCCCCCACCGGCTCACGGACGGCTACGGCATGCGCGGAGCCGTGCTGGAGCGCGCGGCGGAAGCGGGCACGAAACTGGTGGTGAGCGTCGATACCGGCGTGCGTGAGTACGAGGCCCTGGGTCGCGCGCGGGAGCTGGGCCTGGATTGTATTGTCACGGACCACCACCTGGCCGGCGAGCGACTCCCGCCCGCCTGCGCCATTCTCAATCCGCATCGTACGGATTGCGGTTATCCCGACAAGAATCTCTCCGGCGTGGGAGTGGCCTTCAAGCTGGCCCAGGCGCTGCTCGGGCTCCACCCCGCCGGTCCGGCCGCGAACGGCTCCCGGCGCATGGTGGAATCCTACCTGAAGGTGGTGGCGCTTGGCACCATCGCGGACGTGGTGCCCCTGGTGGGGGAAAACCGGGTGATCGCGCATTACGGCCTGGCGGGACTGCGGCAGCCTACGGGGCCAGGCCTGCGCGCCCTCATCGCGGTCTGCGGCCTCGCCGCCGGAGAGGCGGTGACGGCGGGCCACGTGGGATTCCGCCTGGCGCCGCGCCTGAACGCCGCCGGCCGCATGGAAAGCGCGCGCGACGTGATAGACCTGTTCAGCGCCGCCGAGGCGGGGCGGGCCCAGGAGATTGCCGAACGGCTCGACCGCCTGAATCGAGAGCGGCAAGCGGTGGAAGAGTCGATGGTGGGCGAAGTCGCCGCCAAGCTCGAAGCCAGGCCGGATCTCAAGGAGCGCTTCGCGCTGGTCGTGGCGGGCGAGGGCTGGCACAGGGGTGTAATCGGCATCGTGGCGCAACGCGTGGCGGAGCGCTACCACCGGCCGGCCTTGGTAATCGGTGTGGAGGAGGGCGAAGGCGTGGGCTCCGGCCGGTCGATTCCCGGCTTTCACCTGCTCAGCGCCCTGCAGTCCGTCGCCGACGTCTTCGAGCGATTCGGAGGACACGCCCAGGCGGCGGGGTTCACGCTGGCGGAAGAGCGCATTCCGGAACTCGAGGCGCGGTTTGAGAGTTACGCACGGGCCACGCTCAAGCTGGAAGATCTTGAGCCCGCCCTGAGGGTGGACACCGAAGTCACCTTGACCGAGATCGACGGCGCACTTTACGAGCAGTTGCAGCGCTTAAGCCCGCACGGCGTGGGCAATCCCACGCCGGTGTTTGCGGCGCGCGGGCTGCGGGTGTGCGCCTCGCCCCGCGTGCTGAAGGAACGGCATCTAAAGTTGAGGGTGGGGCAGGATTCGCGCGTCCTGGATGCGCTGGCGTGGGGATGGGGACCTCGAGCCGTGGAGTGGTCGGCGGGGCAGGCGGTTGAAGCCGCTTTCACGCTGGACGAAAACGAGTATCAAGGCGTCCGGACACTGCAACTGGAGCTGAAGGATCTGCGGAGCCTGTAGCATTCCACAGCGTGGCGGCACGCCACGGGCTTCACAATCGGGCTGACGCTTGACGGCAAACGAACCTCGCCATTCCGGACGCGCCATCGCGACATCCACCGCCGCGCGCGCGCGGACGTTTCTCGGCCACAGATACCGAAGCAAATTCCTGGGTTGGCTGCTCCTCGGCGTGCTGGCAGCCGGCACGACGGCCGTAGTGGCCATCTTCCGCCGCCGGCCGCGGCGCGCGGAGCCGCCTGCCGTGGTTCCGCAGGCTCTACCGGCCGGCGCCCGGCAGGGGCTGGCCGGCTTCAGCTTCACGCGCAATGAAGGAGGCCACCCCGTATTCACGGTTCGCGCCGAGCGCAGCGTGGATTTCAAGAACGGGGAAGGCACCAAGCTCGACGGCGTGGAAGTGGAAATGTTCGGCCGCGCCGGAGACCAGCACAACCTTCTCCGCACCAAGAGCTGCCAGTACAACTCGACCAGCGGTAATTTGTCCTGCCTGGGTCAGGTGGAGATTGAACTCGACGCTCCTCCCGGCGGCGGGAATCTGCGTGGTTCCGAGCCTTCACCCTCCGGCGTTCACGGCCGGCAGCCGGTATACCTCGAGACCGCCGGGCTCTTCTACAACCAGCAGAAGTCGCTTGTGACGAGTGCGGCGCGGGTCCGATGGCGCTACGGGACGGCCTCAGGCATGGCGGTGGGGCTCGCGTATTCCACCGAGGACGGCGAATTGGAGCTCAAGCACGAGGTGACCGCGAGCCTGCCGGTCGAGCAGCCCGCCCGGCCCGGCGGGGCGCAGGCTCCGGCCGTTTTGCAGCTTGCAGCGGCTCGCCTTCGCTACTCAAGCGCAGAGCATCAGATCGACCTGAGCGGGCCGGTGCAGCTCAGGGAGGGCGCTCGGGAGCTTAACGCGGATCAGGCGAGCGTCCACCTTAACTCCAGGAGCCGGCTCACCGCCGCGTTACTCAAGGGCTCAGTGCGCGCCGAGGACCGCTCGCCGCGATCGTTGCTCAGCGCCCGGGCGGCGGCCCTTGAGGCCATATTTGACCCCTTGACGGGCGACCTCAGATCGCTTGAAGCCAGCGGGGGCGTTGAGGCGCGCTCCGGACAGGGACCCGGACGAGGCACGGCCCAACTTGCGGCGGACCGGGCGCGCGTGGACTTTGCCGGCGCGCACTTCCATCCCACCGAAGGCGTGGCGTCGGGGAATGCCCGCGTGAACCTTCAAGCGGCAGCGCAGCCCGGGGGCGGTCAGGCATCGGCAACGGCAGACCAGCCATCCGCCCCCGGCCCCTCGCAGGGTTCACTGAGGGGTGAGGAGCTGGATGCCTCGGAATTGCAATTCGCTTTCCGTCCGGCGAGCGGCACCTTGGACCGCGCTCACACCGTGGGGCCCGGCAGGCTGGTTCTGATTCCCTCCGGCGCTCACGAAGGCCGCCGGGTGGTGACCGCAGGCCAGTTCCTGATGGCCTTCGACGGCCTGGGCCGCCTGGAAAGCATGCGCGGCACCGCTCCGACGCGGATCGTGTTCGAGCCGCGCCCGGGCGCCCCTGCGGGCGGCGCGATTCCGGAATCGCGCGCCGACAATCTGCAAGCGCAGCTCGATCCGGCAAGCGCCGAGCTGGAGCGGCTCGAGCAGTCCGGTCACTTCGAACTGCTGGACGGCGATCGCCGGGCCGGTGCCGAGCGGGCCGCATACTCAGCCGACGGGCAGATCATGACGCTCACCGGAAAGCCCAGCGTGACGGACCCCGACGCCCGCATTCAAGCCGACCGGTTCCAGGTGCATCTGGCCACCCATACGGCAGACGGTTTCGGCCACGTCACCTCCACCCACTTTGGGCCTTGGCAGGAGGGGGCGCCTGGCTCGTCGATGCAACTCAGCTCTTCTTCGAGCCCGCCACCCGGAGCGCGGCCGGCGTCCGCCGCGATCGGCGGGACTCAGAAAGAGGACCCTTCGAAAGGGACCACGAACGTACTCGCCGACCGCGTGTTCGCGGATCGCAGCCTGCAATACGTTCGTTACGAGGGGCACGTGCGGGCGTGGCAAGGGGCGGACGTGCTGGAATCGCCCTCGCTCGACATTTATCGAGCCGATCGCCGGATAGTGTCGGGCGCGGGGGTGGTAACGTCTGACCTTGCGCCTGCGCCGTCGAAGCCGCCGGGGGCGGGCCGGGCCCGGCCCGCGAAACGAGGAGCCGGCCCAGGTACCCCCGGCGGCGGAGCTACGGAGCCGGTGACCATCCGCGCGGACCGGCTTGAGTACTTCGATCTCGGGCGCAAGGCTGCCTACCGGGGGCACGTGCGCATGGACGCCTCGGGGGCGACGCTCGAGGCCGATCGTCTCGACGTCTATTTCACCGGGAGTGTGCCGCGCGCCAGTTCGCAACTCGATCGTGCGATAGCGGACGGCCACGTCACGGTGGTGGAGCCGGGCCGCCGGGCCGGCTCCGATCATGCCGAATATTTCGCGGCCGCCGGCAAAGTGGTGATGACCGGCGGTCCGCCCGCGCTTTACGACTCCGAGCAGGGATTCACAACGGGCCGAAGTTTGACATTCTTTACCCACGATGATACGTTGCTCGTAGACGGAGGGTCTGGAACCCGAGTTCTCTCCAAACGCCATCTTCCGCGTTAGCCTGTCATGTCCGTGCTCTCAACCGTCGAGCTCACCAAGTCCTACAAAGGACGTAAAGTTGTTGACGACATTAGCCTTAGAATCGACCAAGGCGAAGTGGTAGGCCTGCTCGGTCCGAACGGAGCCGGCAAAACGACCTCGTTCTACATCATTGTGGGTCTGGTCCGCCCCGATGCGGGCCAAGTAATGCTCGACGGCGCCGATATCACCGGCCTGCCCATGTACCAACGCGCCCGAGCCGGTATCAGCTACTTGCCGCAGGAGCCGTCAATTTTCCGCAAATTGACGGTCGAAGAGAACATCGTGGCGGTGCTCGAAACCCTGCCCCTCACCGCCCACCAGCGTCGCGAGCGGCTGGAGGAGCTGCTCGAGGACCTCGGACTGCAGAAAGTGCGCCGGAGCCACGGGTATCTGCTTTCGGGCGGCGAACGCCGGCGGGTGGAGATCGCGCGCTCGCTGGTAATCTCGCCGTCTTTCATCCTACTCGACGAGCCCTTCTCCGGAATCGACCCCCTGACCGTGATTGACATCCAGAACATCGTTCTACAGCTTAAGAACTCCGGCATCGGCATCCTGCTTACCGATCACAATGTGCGGGAGACTTTGCAAGTGACCGACCGGGCGTATATCATCAACAGCGGAAGGATTTTCCGGGCCGGAACCCCGCAGGCGCTGGGCAACGACGCGGAAGTGAAGCGGATCTATTTGGGTGATAATTTCCGGCTGGCCATCTGATGGACGTTCATCAACCAAAACTCGGGCTCAGTCTCCGGGTCGCGCAGAAGCAGATCCTCACGCCGGGGCTCGTGCAGATGGTCACCGTGCTCGCGCTCAACCGGCTGGAGCTGCGGGAGATGATCAACGAAGAACTGGTGGCCAACCCCGTGCTCGAGGAGATGACAGACGCCGCGCCGGTCGCCGAAGAAGTGCGCGAGAAGGCTGAAGCCGAGGCGGTCCCGACGGCCACGAACGGCGACGCCGCCCCGCCCGAGAAGCAGGACGCTTTCGAGCAGGTCGATTTCGGCTCGTTCTTCGACGACTACCTCGACCCGGGCTTCAAGTCACCGGCGGCGGAACCGCTGGAAAGGCCCTCCTTCGAGAACTTCCTCTCCCGCCCCACCTCGCTCGCCGACCACCTGGAGTGGCAACTGAATCTCTCCCTCTGCCCCGAGCCCGTGCGCGAGGCGGCCTATTCGATCATCGGCAACCTGAACGAGGACGGCTATCTCACGGCAACGATCGACGAGATCGCACAGAGCGGCAACCACACTCCGGAGGACGTGGAAGGCGCCCTGACGCTGGTGCAGAGCCTCGATCCGCCGGGCGTGGCGGCGCGCGACCTGCGCGAGTGTCTGCTGCTGGAGCTGAAGGTGCTCGCGCCCGAGAATCGACTGGCGGAGCGCATTGTTTCCGAGCACCTCGACAAGCTTCAAAACCGCCAGTACAAGGAAATCGCGCGCGCGCTCGACCGGCCGCAGCCCGCCGTCGAGCGGGCCCTGGCGCTGATCCGGACGCTCGATCCCCGGCCCGGCCAGCGCTACAACGTTAGCGAGCCGCGCGCCATCGAGCCCGATGTGGCCATCGTCAAGGTCGGGGACGAGTACAAAGTGCTCATGAACGAGGACGGGATGCCCCAGCTCCGGTTGAGCCACCGCTACCGGCGCATGCTCCAGGAGGACGGGACCAGCCGCGACGTGCGTAACTACGTAAAGGAGCGCTTCAACTCCGCTTTGCAACTTCTCAAGAATATCGAGCAACGCAAGCAGACCATCATGAGGGTGTGCCAGGTGATTGTCGAGCGCCAGCGGGAGTTTCTCGACAAGGGCGACGATTATCTGCGGCCCATGATGATCAAAGAGGTGGCCGAGGTGGTGGGCGTCCACCCCTCTACGGTCAGCCGCGCGGTTGGGAACAAGTACGCTGAGACTCCGCAAGGGGTGCGCGAGCTGCGATCATTCTTCTCCGAGGCCGTTCAGGGTCCGGCCGGGTCGGCCCTGCCGCTGGTCAGCCTGAAGCGTGCCGTGAAGCGCATGATCGAGGAGGAAGACTCGGCTCGCCCCCTGACGGACGACCACATCACCCTGCGTTTGCACCAGATGGGCATCTCGGTGACGCGCCGCACCGTCGCCAAGTACCGTGAAGACATGCAAATACCGAGTACCCACCATCGGCGGAGGAAGTCGTGAGCTTTCCCTTGCCCTCGCCCATACTTGAGGCCGGAGGCCCGCCCATGCAAATCGAATACACCGGCCGGCAAATTGACATCACGCCGGACCTGCGCCAGTACACCGAAGAGCGATTGAACAAAGTTACGCGCCTGCTGCGCGACCGCTACAGCCTGCACGTGATCCTGACCGCGGAACGGCACCGGCGCATTGCGGAGATCACCCTGAAGTTCCGCGACCACTCCGTGGTGGGCATCGACCGCACCGCCGATGCGCGGAGTTCCATCAACGGCGCGCTCGACAAGATCGAGCGCCAGGTGGTGCGCCTATTGGAGCGCAGCCGAACGCGCAAGCGGAGGCCTAAGCCCACCTCCACTGTGGTGCTCAACCTGTTGGCCGGTGCGCGGGTGGATCATCACGAGCACGAGGTTCTGGAAACCGAACGCATCGCCATCAAGCCGCTTGCCGTCGACGAAGCGATCGAGTCCGCCGATCTCACCCGCCGCGGAGTGGTGGTGTTCCGCAACTCCGAAACCGACCGCGTTAACGTGATGTACCGCCGCGCCGATGGCAAGCTGGCTCTGATTGAACCAGTGTCGTGAGGGCGGCGGCAGGTCGGAGTCGGCTGGGCGCGAGGGGAGGGGCGCAGGGGCGCGTTTGAAGCCGGCCCCTGCGCTTTCGGCAGCCGAGAGAACGGATCGCGGCGCTGGAATCGGACTGACAATGGCCGTGGTCGCCCCGGCGCGGCCGGTTTCGCAACAACTCACCGGCGAGCTGCCCTGAGCGCCCGCGACTGACTCTATGAAACGTGCCTCAGCGCAGTCGCCTCTCTCCCGCTTCGTGCTGATTACCGGCTTGAGTGGGGCGGGGAAGGGTTCGGCGCTACGAGCCTTCGAAGATCTCGGTTACTACTGCGTCGACAACCTGCCCACTAACCTCATTCGCACCTTCCGCGACCTCTGTTTCGCGCCCAACAGCCGGATCACGAAGGCCGCGGTGGCGGTGGACATCCGCGAGAGGCAGGCCATCAGCCAGCTCCCCTCCCTTTACGCAAAACTCCTGAAGGAGGAGCCGCAGCCCTCGCTGCTTTTTCTCGATGCCTCGGATGAGGCCATCATTCGCCGCTTCGAAGAGACCCGCCGGCCTCACCCGCTCGGCAGCGATCTCCCCCTGCAGGATGGCATCAATCGCGAGCGGCGCCTGCTCCGGCGCGTTCGCCAGCTCGCCCACCAGATCATCGATACCACCCGGCTGAACGGCCACGAGTTGCGCCAGATGATCCTGGGCCGCTTCGGCGGCGGGAAGACGTCGAAGACCATGCCGATCTCGATGGTTTCGTTCGGATTTCGATTCGGTTTGCCGCCCGATGCCGACCTCGTCTTCGACGTCCGCTTCCTCCCCAACCCCAACTACGTGCGGGAGCTCAAGCGCAAGACGGGCCGCGATCCAGAGGTGGAACGCTTTATGGACGCCGCGCCCGCTACCCGCGAGCTCATTGAGCGTGTCTCGGACCTGCTGCTCTACCTGCTCCCCCATTACCTCCGCGAAGGCAAGAGCTACTTGACCATCGCCGTTGGCTGCACCGGAGGCCGTCACCGCTCCGTGCTGGTCGCTGAGCGCCTGGCCTCAGCACTGTCCGACGAGGGCTACGAATCCAAGGTGATCCACCGCGACATCGGCCGGGCGGCCTAACGCCCGCCGCGGGCTCATCGTGGCGAAGGCCCGAGCCCCGCGTCCTCGGCCGCCACGCGGGCGAGCGCCGACCAGTCCGCTTCACCCAGTCCGCGCGCCACCCCGGAGAGCAGATGATCGTGCACCAGGCTGGCGAGCGGCATGGGCGCTACAGCGGAATCCGCGGCGGCCAGCACCAGCCGCACATCCTTAAGGCCGAGCGTCATCTTAAAGCCCGCCGGCTCGAACCGTTCTTCCGCCATCAAGCGCCCGTAGGTATCGTACACTGGCGACTGGAAGAAAGTGAGCACTTCGAGAAACTGCGCCGGCGCAACCCCGGACTTTCGCGCTAGCGCCAGCGCTTCGCTCACGGCCTCCAACATGGACGCAATCATGAAATTGCCCGCCAGCTTCAGGGTGTTGGCCATGGCGGGGTCGGCGCCGAGCACTACCAGCTTGCGGCCGAGCGATTCGAGCAGGGGACGGGCGCGCTCCACGGCCGCGGCCTCTCCGCCTGCCACCACTAGCAATTGGGCGGCCGCCGCCGCCGGCGGCCGGCCAAACACCGGGGCCGACACGAAGTTCTGGCTGCGCCGGCCGTGCTCCTCCGCCAGGCGGCGCGAAAGCGCCACGCCGATGGTGCTGTGCGAAACGTGCAGGCCGCCCGGGGGTAGGGCGCTGAGAATGCCGCCTTCGGCGAGGGTGCACTCCTCCACGGCGCGGTCGTCCGCCAGTATGGTCATCACAATGCCCGGCGCGCAAGCCTCCGCCACCGTCCGGGCCACCCGCGCGCCCTCCGCAACGAGGTCTTCGGCGCGGCTTGCAGTGCGGTTGAACACCGTCAGATCGTGCCCTGCCCGGAGCAGATTGCGCGCCATGGGCTGCCCCATGTTGCCGAGACCCACGAATCCGGCTTTCATCGCTTCCTCCCCTAAACGTCGTGCTGGGAATAGATTCTCTAGACGTAGTCGAACAACGTCATA
>DATJAQ010000138.1:0-6821 GCA_035516075.1 Terriglobia bacterium
CCTTAGCATACCACGAACATGCGCCGTGCGGGTGCTCACTGCAGCGCCCGACAGTAGGCCTGCCGGTGAGGGTCGAGGGCCATGAGTAAAGAAAGCTCATCGACATTCACGCCGGGCTTGGGTAGCATGTTGGGACGCACCTTCATGGAATCGGACTGGGGAGGCCGCATGCACTCGACATCGAAACGCAGATTAGCGCAAATCGCAATCCTTTCTCTGCTGGGCTCCGCTCCGGCGCTGGCCGCCCAAGCCCCCTTCACACTGGAACAGGTGATGAGCTCGCCGTTCCCCACCGAGCTGCTGGCGGCCCCCAAGGGCGCGAAATTCGCCTGGGTATTCAACAGCGCCGACGCCAGAAACATCTGGGTGGCCGAGCCCGCGGAGGGCGGGCGCTACCGCTCGCGGCAGCTCACCCCTTACACCCAGGACGACGGCCAGGACCTTGCGGAACTTGTTTGGACGCCCGACGCCGGCGCCATCGTGTACGCCCGCGGGGGCGATTTTGAAAACGGCCGCACGTATCCCAACCCGGCGGCCGAACCCGCCGGCGTTGAGCAGGACGTCTGGGTGGTTTCGCTCGACGGCAGCGCGCCACGCAAGCTCGGCGAAGGCCACTCCCCGGCCGTATCGCCCCAGGGCGACGCCGTGGCCTATATCTTCAAGGACCAGGTGTGGCTTACCCATCTAGCCTACGGCTCCAAGCCCGAGCAGTTGATCCACGACCAGGGCCGCAGCGGATCGTTGCGCTGGTCCCCGGACGGCGCGCGCCTGGCGTTCGTCACCAGCCGCGGCGATCACGGTTTTGTCGCAGTTTACAACCTGGCCGCCAAGACCCTGGTGTACCTCGATCCGAGCGTGGACCGCGACGTCGATCCGGTGTGGTCCCCGGACGGCCGCTCGATCGCGTTCTTGCGCTTCCCGGCCGTCCGCGACGAGTTGATTTTTGAACCCCGGCGCACCGGCCAGCCCTGGTCGATCCGCGTGGCGGACGCATCCACCGGCACAGGGCGTGAAGTGTGGCACGCCGACCCGGGGCGCGGCAGCGTGTTCCACGGCATCGAGGCTGAGAACCAACTCTTCTGGACCGCCGGAGGCCACCTGGTGTTCCCCTGGGAGCGCGATGGCTGGACGCACCTCTACTCCGTTCCGCTCGGGGGCGGTGCGGCACGGCTGCTGACACCGGGAGAATTCGAAGTGGAATTCGTCTCGCTCAGTCCCGATCGAAACGAGCTCCTGTTCGCCTCCAATCAAGACGATATCGACCGCCGGCACCTCTGGCGCGAAGCGGTCACCGCCGATCGTCCCACGGCGCTTACTCGCGGCACGGGCATCGAGTGGTCGCCCGTCATGGGTAGCGACGGGACCACGGTGGCTCTGCTCCACTCCGACGCCCAACATCCGGCGCGGCCGGCCACTCTGGATGCGTCCGGCGGGATGGTGGATCTCGCCCCCGAATCGATGCCCTCGGACTTCCCGGCGGCCGCCCTGGTCACTCCGCAGCAGGTCATTCTGACCGCCGCCGACGGCATGCGGATTCACGGCCAGCTCTTCCTGCCCAAAGACGACGGCGACGGGCAGCGCCACCCCGCCCTCGTCTTCTTCCACGGCGGTTCGCGCCGCGAGATGCTGCTCGGCTGGCACTATATGGGCTACTACCATAACGCCTACGCCATGAACCAGTACCTGGCCAGCCGCGGCTACGTGGTGCTCTCCGTGAACTACCGTAGCGGAATAGGCTACGGCCTCGACTTCCGCGAGGCGCTCAACTACGGCGCCGCGGGCGCAAGCGAATTCAACGACGTGGAAGGGGCCGGGCTCTACCTGCGGGGCCGCGCCGACGTGGACCCCGCCCGCATCGGCCTCTGGGGCGGCTCCTACGGCGGTTACCTGACAGCGCTCGGGCTCGCCCGCGCCTCAGACCTGTTCGCCTGCGGCGTCGATATGCACGGCGTGCACGACTGGAACCTCGAGATCCCCAACTGGCGCCCGGCTTATAATCCCGAGTCCCGTCCGGACGTCGCTCGCCTGGCCTTCGAGTCGTCCCCGCTCGCCTCGGTGAAAACGTGGCGCTCGCCCGTGCTCCTCATCCAGGGCGACGACGATCGAAACGTGCCTTTCGCGGAAATGGTGCAGTTGGTGGCGGCTCTGCGCCAGCAAGGGGTCGAGTTCAAACAGCTCGTCTTCCCGGACGAAATTCACGATTTTCTGCGCCACCATACCTGGCTCGCGGCTTACCACGCCGGCTCCGACTTCTTCGACGCCCACCTCAAGAAATGAAGCCGCGGCGGCGACGTTCACGAAATGCCAGAACCACCCAACGGCGCTTTTGCAGAGCCCAGCAGGGGCCTCGCGCGGCGGCTCGGACTCTTCGACGCCACCATGATCGTCATGGGCGGCATCGTGGGCTCGGGGATTTTCATCAATCCGTACGTCGTGGCCCGCCAAGTCCACACCCCGCTGATGATCCTGGGCGCATGGGCCGTGGGCGGGCTGATCGCGCTGGCGGGGGCCTTCGTTTACGCCGAGCTCTCCGCCCGCCGGCCCGAGGTGGGCGGCCAGTACGCGTACCTGCGCGAGGCCTATCATCCCGGGGTGGCCTTCGTTTACGGGTGGGCTCTGCTGCTCGTAACCCAAACCGGCGGGATGGCCGCGGTGGCTGTAACGTTTGCCCGCTACTTTCTGGACCTGACGGGCGCGCCGCTCGGCGATGGCACGGTGGCCACGCTTGCCCTCGCAGGCCTGACGGCCATCAATTGCCTGGGGGTGAGGCAAGGCAGCCGCGTGCAGAGTGTGCTGATGGTGCTGAAGATCATTGCCATCGCCGGGCTCGTCGCCGCCGGCTGGTTCTTCGTCAGCGGGCCTCGCCTGGCGCTGCATCCGGTGCTGGACCGGCCGCCCTCGCTCGACCTGGTCACGGCCATGGGCGCGGCCATGACGCCGGTGCTCTTCGCGTATGGCGGCTGGCAGACCTCATGCTTCATCGCGGGCGAGGTAGTCGAGCCCGAAAAGAATCTGCCGCGCGGCCTGGTGATGGGCGTGATCGGCGTCATCGCGCTGTATCTGGCGGTGAACTGGATCTGCCTGCGCGACCTCGGGCCCGCCGGCCTCGCGGCCACCACCACACCCGCCACCGCGGTGATGCGCGTGGCGCTCGGCGAGAAGGGCGCGGCACTGATTGCGCTCGGGATCGCCATTTCCACCCTCGGCTTCCTGAGCCAATCCATCCTCACCGCGCCTCGCGTCTATTTCGCGATGGCCCGCGACGGCGCCTTCTTCCGCGGCGTCGCCTGGCTCCATCCGCGCACTCACGTCCCGGTGGTCGCGATTGCCCTCCAGGGGATCTGGGCCACGGTGATCGCGCTCTCCGGCCGCTACGAGCAGATCCTCAATTACGTGGTCTCGACGGACTTCATTTTCTTCGGGCTCACCGCCACTTGCCTCTTCGTCTTTCGCCGAAGAGAGGCTGGGACGCGGCAGGAACGCGGGGGTGAGCAAGCGCAGCCCCGTCCGGCGGCAGCGGGCCGGAGGCGGCCCGTACGCATGCCCGGTCATCCGGTGAGCACCGCTCTGTTCGTGGCCGCCTGCTGGCTGGTGGTTGCGGATACAATCTACAAATACCCCGCAAATAGCGCGGTTGGCCTGGCCATTGTATTGGCGGGGATTCCGGTTTACTTCTTGTGGGGCCGGCGAAATTCGGCACAGGCAGGCCGCTGAAGCGCCGGAGGAGAAGCTCCAGTCATGCCAGACGTCATTCGCAGCCGCATGCGCTCGCCCTATATGGAATGGGCCAAGAGGCGCTCCCAGGCGCGCTACAACCTGGCGGCGAGCGGGATGCCGTCCTACACGCTCGCCGAATTCTGCGCTCTCACCGGCGTGCGCCTCGAGGACATCGAGCTGACATCGCCCGGCGCTTACGGATACGACCCGTTGCAACAGGCCCTCGCGGCCAAGGCCGGCGTGGAGCCGGACTGCGTGGTGGCCGCCGCCGGCACCTCGCTGGCGAATCATCTGGCGATGGCCGCCACGTTCCAACCCGGCGACGAAGTCCTGATCGAGCGGCCCACCTACGAACTGCTGGTGAGCGCGGCGCAGTATCTCGGCGCCACCGTCCGGCGGTTTGAGCGCAGGTTCGAGGAGGGATTCCAGCTCAATCCGCGCGAAGTCGAAAGGGCCCTGACTCCCCGCACTCGCTTGATCGCAGTGACGAATCTTCACAATCCCTCGAGCGCCCTCACGGCCGACGGCACGTTGCGCGAGATCGGAGAGTTGGCCCGCAGCGTGGGCGCGACGGTCTTGGTAGACGAAGTTTACCTGGAGGCGTGCTATGCGGCGCCCTGGCGATCGGCTTTTCATCTCGGAAACCACTTCGTGGTCACCAGCAGTCTCACCAAGGCCTACGGTTTGAGCGGCCTGCGCTGCGGCTGGGTGCTGGCGGAGCCCGCTCTGGCGCGCGCCATGTGGCGCCTCAACGATCTTTACGGAGTGAACGCGGCCCATCCTGCCGAACGCCTCAGCGTCGTCGCGATCGCGCACCTGCCCGCTCTGGCGGTGCGGCACCGGACGGCGCTCGAGCGGAACCGGCAGGCCGTGCAGCGATTCCTCGACGCGCGGCCGGACTTGCAGGCGGTGACGCCGGCGCACGGAACGGTCCTTTTCCCAAGGTTGCGCGGCGGCAACGTTGAGGACTTCTGCCGCCTCCTGCGCGAGCGATACGAGACCAGCGTGGTGCCGGGAAGCTTCTTCGAAGCGCCCCAACACTTCCGCATGTTCCTGGGCGCCGAAACAGCCAGTTTTTCCGAGGGCCTGTTGCGCCTGGGTGCGGCGCTCGACGAGCACGCCAGTGCCACGCCGCGCCGTCCGGCAACGGCGCCGTCTTGAGTGAGGGAAGGAAGATTCTGGTTTCAGGCGGCGCGAAAATCGAGCCTGGCCTTGGCAACCGGCACGCCGATCACTTCGATCTTCTTCAGATCGCGCGTTCCAATGCCCGCCTGCTCGGCCAATTTCAACGTGCTGTCGCAGCGTTCGAAGGGCGCTCTGCCCTTCTCCGCCATGGGATCGAAGCCCATCAGGGCCGTGCCCACCGCGTCCGTGGTCACTGGATTGGTGCCGGCGATCAGCAGCCCGGCGTGCACCGGGCGGCAGCCGCGCACCCAGAACCCTTCCCCGCCCGCCACGGTTGAAATGCCGTCGATGATGGCCAGGTGGATAGGCCGCGCCAGCGCCAGGTCTACGGTCACGCGCGGCACGCGGTAGCCGGGATCGCGCGAAGAAGAGGGGTCCTTCTCGGGCAGCGCGGACTTCGACGGCTGGCGGCTTCCATCGTGAAGCATGGAGCGCGCGCCTCCGGCCACCCGGGCGGGTTCGTCGATCCCTGCGTCGGCGCCGTAGATGGTGACGGGCGGAACGCCGAACGAGTTCTTCATCGAGAGCGTTACTCCGGCGGTGGAATGCTCCTTCAGCTTGGCGAGCGAAACATAGACGTCGCACTCTTCGTAGGAATGATTCACGTCGTAGGCCGGGAACAGCATCCCGCCACCCGGGACCTTGAGCCGCACGTACTTCCCGCCCGCTCCGGGGTAATTGGTGTCTTCGAATTCGACCCGTGCGGCGGCGCTCGAGAAATCCCGCGGGTTCCATCCCGCCCGCTGCATGAAGTCTTCGAGCGAGCCCGAGGGCGCCAGCGAGCTCTCGACCAGCCGGATGCGCCGCGCCCCGGCGGCGCTGAGCAGGCTGAGGGTGGAGCCGATCACCTCGGGATGCACCCAATAAGTGGTCCCTTTGGGCAGCCCGCGCAGCGACTCCGTGGCGCCTCCGGTGAGATTGAGCTTGATCGCCACCGTTTTGCCCTTGACGATGCGGGCCAGTCCCCCGAGTTGATCAAACATGGCGGCCAGCGCGGGGCGCACGGCGGGGCCGTACTGCGCGCAGCGTGACACGCACACCGGCGCGGTAGGCAGGCTGCCCCCCGATGAGGAGGCGAACACCCTGCCAGCCCGCCAACCGTAGAGCCCGGCAGCGGCTGCGCCCAATCCCTGGATAAACTCGCGCCGATCGATTTCTCTCGCCATCACGCACCTCCGTCGTGCACCGTGTCGGCAAAGGCCGCCGGTTCCGATGGTAAAAGAAGTCCGGGCCGGGCGCAACCGAAACCTGGCCGGCGAGTCGTCTCGTGAAGGCGGCCCCAAAAACCAAAAGGCCGGAACTTATCGCTCCGGCCTTCGGGGTTTTGTAAATCGGTTTGTAGGCTGTTCTAGCGGGCGAGCTTGCGCCGCACATAGCCGCCGAACATCAGCAGTCCGGTGCCCATCAGCAACAGGCTGGCGGGTTCCGGAGTCGCGTTTCCGGTGACGAATCCGGTTACCAAGCCAAAGCCGGCGTCAACGCTGCCGCTGCCACTGCAGCCGCTGCCACCGGAGCAGTAGACCCGTCCCAAAAAGTCATTTCCACTGTTGACGTCGAAATAGATGTTCCCGTCCGGAGAAGAAGAATTGGAAACTACATCCAGCAGCAAATTGCCATCCGCCGGGTTGTACGTGAACGAGGTCGTCAAATCGATGGAGAGGGTGTCGCCGAACGTCCACGGTTGGTTCAGGTTGCCGCTGAACACCTGAGTGTTGTCGGCACCGAGGTTACTGCCGAAGGTGGCCGAGAGGGTGTTCCAGTCTGCCGACGTTGTTGACAAGGAGAACGTCCAGGTGCCGCTGCCCATGGAGGTCACACCGGAGTCGTACTGCGTGTTGAAGAACTGGAGGCCGGTGATGGTGATCGGCCCGGAAAACTGGTTGCTCGAGTAGACCTGCTGATACTCGTTTGAGTAGCTG
>DATJAQ010000139.1:0-13669 GCA_035516075.1 Terriglobia bacterium
TCAAGTTGGGGGTTGGGCAGCTCGCCGGGCACGTACACGCCCACCGCGCGCGTCTTAACGATATGTTCCCAGCAAGGTCCGCTCCGGCTCACGCCGAAATACTGGCTTTCCACGCGGGGAGCGATGGCCGAGGGCGGCGTGGGAAGGTGCGTGAGCCCGAGGCCCGGCAGGGCCCTTTTGACCAACTCCCCCACAAACTCGGCCGAGCACACCTTCACGAGCTGCGGAGTCTTCGAGATCAAGTCCGCTTCGCCAACCTTGGAATGGATGCCCAGGATCCAGCGCGCGCGATCCAGGCAACGCTGGTCCGTGACGTTCCCCGCGTACAGGTACTGTCCGGCCGGACGCAGCGTAATCGGGATGGCCTGGGTGGGAATCACCGTTTCGAGATGGGTGCGGATATGAGCGTCCAGCGCGTGGAAGCACTCTTCCGGATGAGCGTGGGCGTAGCTGGGAAGGCTGCGAGGATGCGACTCGATTCGAAACGTGCAGAGCGCCCCGGCCAGTTGCGCCAGCTCCAGGTAAAGCCGCTCGGGATGCGCCGACTTCGAATCGAGCAGGTGGCGCAGCCCCGCCAGGCCGGAGTTGATCGCGTGGCGAAACCAGAAGCCGGTGATCTCCCGGGAGGAAAACGTCCGCCCGAACCAGCCGCCCCCGGGACGGTCCTGAGCCAGCGCCCGGCCTTTCTCATCGAGCATTTCCGCCAGCCGGTGCGCCATGGCGGTCAAGGTTGCGCTGGCGGCAATCTGGAGGCAGGGCGGGATGAACGTCTCGTCGTAGACGAAGCGGCCGGTGGCGTCGCGCGTCACGCGTGCCGCCGGCAGCGTGGCGAACCCATCCGCGGGTTCGGTCTCCAGCAGGAAGAGGACGTTCTTGCGCCCCACCTGCACCGCGCGCTCATCCATTCCCGTCACTTCGTCAGCCAGGGGGCGGGGCTCCGCCACGTATCGCACTCCGTCGGCCGCGCTGTCCGGCGCGCAGTTGCGGCCCGACACCCGGTGCGCAGGCACCGCCAGATTGACGGTGAGCCGCTCCAGGCTGGGCGGGAAATTCTCGACAATGCTTCGCGCGGCCGGCAGAGGGTCGCTTTCCGGCATCTGAAACGGCAGACCGTCGGGGAAAATTCCGCGTCCGTGAACCAGGGCCACGGTGCCGTTGCGGATGGCCTCGCGGTCCATTTCGTAGCCCACCCAGCCGAAGGGCTCGAACCAGAGTGCGGAGGTCGTAAAGTGAACCAGATCCTCAAAGTAACGGCTCTGCGCCTGGAAATGGTGCGGCGCGAGGTGCATGCCCTCCGACCACACGAGTTTCGAGAGCTGGCTCATGCCTGCGGCTGACTCCTGAGAACCTGCGGCGCCGCGTCGGGTCCGCGAGCGGCGTGGCTGCTCGAATCCCGCCCAGGGAGCTGGCCGAGGCTTGGAGAAGTAGCAGTCACGCTCTCACGGGAGATGGCTCACCTGAAATCTCCACGCCCGATTCGGACGGTCCGGCCACCTTGAAGGCCGGTGGGTATTATACCTCAGCAGAACTCCGCCGCTTCGCGAGTTTGAACCCGCCGAACCCGCCCAGCGTACTTGCGCGCCAGGATTTCGTCTGCCATCATAAGCGACGGAAGAGGCCGGGCGCGAGGCGACGCGGTGGGTTTGTTGGACAAATACGAGCTGGGCGAAGTGCTCGCCGAAGGCGAGGCTAGGACTCGCAAGGCACGCGAGGTCGCTTCCGGCCGCGAGGTGCTGGTGCACCAGCTCTCCACCAGCCCCGATCGAGGCCGCAGCATGGACCTGCTGCGGATGATTCACCGCTTCCTCCGAGGCCGCACGCCCGGCACCCACAACCCGATTCTGGATCTCGGCGAGCACGACGGCGCGATGTGCCTGGTGACGGAGAGGATTCCGGGCTTCGTGTCAGTGAGGAGCTGGCTTGAGCGGCAGGTCGAGCCCGGCCAGCCGAATCCTGACGACCGCCCGCCACCGCGTGACCCGCCCCCTCCGGCCCCACCCTCGCTTGCGGCCACCCTGTGGGCGGCCGCCAACGCTGAAACGGCCGTAGTTCCGCAGGCCACTCCGGCCGGTCAAGACGAACCCCTCCCGATGAACCGTAAGGCGCTCCTGCCCGAGATGCCGCCTCACGCCGATCCCACGGAGGCCACGATGGTGGCGGTGACGCCACCCGTCCCTTCCACGGCAACCACCCTCGGCGCGAGCCTGGCTGGCGCCCCGGCATCGTTCGACGCCACCCGCATCGGGGTGCCGGCCGAGCCCTCCGGTTTGGGCCGGCAGACAGTACTCGGAGCGCCCCCGCCTGCGCCGGGCGCCGGTGAGGGCAGCGTTCCATTCGCCGAAACGCCACGGCCTTCTGCGGTCGAGCCTCCGGAAGCTCCCGAGGCGATGAAAACGACGATCCTGCCTGCGGCGCCGCGTTCGATGCGCCCCGGGGAGGACGAGGTTAAGACCTCGTACGTTCCGGCCGATCGCACCGTGGCCTCGATCGAGAGACGCCGGCCGGATCCCGGGAGCCTGGAGCCTCCGAGGCCTGAGCCCGCGCCGGGGAGCGTACCCCTATCGCCGCCTTCCCCTGGCGAATTCACGCGGGTGTTCCAGGGCCTGGCCGTTCCCAGGACCTTCCAAAGACCCAGCAGCGGCTCAGGCGTGTCAAAAGCCTGGAAGCCCGCCACCGCGCCGGGCGAGTTTACCCAGGCGCTTCAACCGCCTTCGCCCGCCGCTCCGGCTGCGCCATCGCGTGACCTGCCAGGAGATGCGGCGCAACGGGAGACCGCCGGCGAATTCTCCAAGATCTTCGGCAGCCCGCTCGATGGCATCGGCTCCTCGGCCGGCCTGGGCCTCGGTCCGGACGATGCCGCGCCGCCGTTCCGCGAGCGCCCACCGGCCGGCGAGTTCACCAGCATTTTCGGGGCTGCCACGCCCGCGGGTGTGCCGGTATCAGGCCCGGAGAGCCGGCCCGTTCCCGACGCCGTCGAATCGTCACCAGGGCAAGGCGCGGCACCGCTCTCTCGGCCACCGGCCAGCGCGCCGGCGCCGCCGGGCGCGGCGGAGAAGGTTGTCAAGGCTGCCCTTCCAACAGTAGCCCCTCCCTCTTTTTCGCTGCCGGCAAAGCCTGCCGTTCCGGCGGCACCGCAGATGCCGCCCGCACCCACGCCGCCCGCGTTCACTCCGCCGGCCCGGCCCGCGGCGCCGCCGGTGCCGGCCTTCACACCTCCTCCCGCGCCCCAGGTTGCCCCGCCTGCACTCAAGCTACCGGCGCCAGCCGCGCCTGGAAAACTGCCCGCCAAGCGGCCCTCCTATCTGCCCTTGATCATCATCTTCGGGTTTGTTGTGGCGGCTGCCGCCGGCCTCATTCTTTACTTCGCATTCCACCATTAATACTGGATGGCGGAACTCAGCGCCAAACGGGTTCTGACCGGCGGAACGGCGGGCGAAAGGGCGGGCTTCAGCCCCGCCGCAACCGCGCCCGCACGAGCCGGGCTTTGGCCCCTGAATTGGGCCAGCTTCAGGGCCTGAAGGCCCGTCGAACCCGCTCGAGCGAGCGGCGGGGTTAAAACCCCGCCCTTCCGCCGCCGGGGCCTATGACGCGAATTCGCGCCCCCAAAGTACTAACACGGCATGGATTCCAACCGACGCGGGCTGACCAGTTTCAAATCTCCGATTCAAAATTTCAAATTTCAACCTTGAAGTTCCAGATGCCAGATTCCAAAGGGCTTGTGATCGTGACTTACTGCCCGGAAAGCGGTTTCGGGGCGGTTGCGGACGCTCGACGGCGCCTCCCGCGCCAAAATCGCTCCCATTCGTCATGTCTGGCCCCCCTGAAGTGCCCCGTACACGCGTGTCACCGGGCCTCCAAGGCGTGTAACACGGTTGGTTGGTATGGGGGTAGCGCTCTGGCCGCGCGCGGCGCTCCTGAGGGCGCCTGGCGCGAATTTCCGTTTGCCGCCCCGCCGGAGCATCTCGTCTGCCGGGCTCTCCGTGTCGATAATTTCGGGCGGCGAGGCGGCAAGGCGCCCGGAGCGGAGGGTTACTCCTATAATTATAGTAATTTCCTCCGCACGACTCAGAACCGTGTTGCCGCGAGTGATCTGCGGCCGCTAAGGGTTGGTGAGCGGCTCGGGGAGGAGGATGAGCAATTCCATCTGGGGGTTGGGCAGGTCCGCGGGAACGTACGCCGCCAGATTCCGCGCCCGGCAGACCGCTTCCCAGGACGGGCCCGACTGGCTGAGGCTGAAGTATTGGTAGCTCAGCTTGATAGGCAGCGAGGTGGGCGGCGAAGGGGTGTGCGTGAGCGGGACGCCTCCGAGCGCCTGGCGGATCAGGGTGTCAATGTGCGTTTCGGAGCACACCTTGACGAGCTGCGGCACGCGCTTGATGAGTTCCTCTTCCGGAGCCTCGGACGAGACGGCCAGGTACATCTTGGTGTTCTTGAGGTAGCGGTCGTCAGCCAGGGCGGTGGAGTAAATGGAGGGCCGCGTCAGTTTCAAGGGCAACGAAACAAAGTTGGCGGGCACCACGGTTTCGAGCAGCTCCCGCAACTTTTCGTCGAGAGCCTTGAAACAGGCGCCCAGCTCGTCGTGATTGTAGGTGGGCAAGTCGCGGGGCTGTATCTTGAACGAGAAGGCGGTGAGCGCGCCGGCCAGCGAATTCAGCTCCGCAAAGAGCGCTTCGGGATGGCCGCGCCGAACCTGAAGAACGTGCCGCAGCACCGGAAAGTAGGTGTTGACGGTATACAGCAGCCAGAAGTTCGCCACGTCGGCGGCGCTGAACTCCGCCAGGTTCTGGTTGCGTTGCCGCCGCATCCCGCCCAGGATGCTGCTCTTGGCCGCCAGGATCTCCACCAGGCCGCGCAGCACCCCCAGGATGTAGCCGCTGGCGGCTACGTCGAGCAGCGGCGGCACGAATCCGGGATCGAGCTGCAGGGCGTTGTCGGCGCTTCGCCTGACCCGCGCCACGTGCAAGCTCGCCATGCCCTGCAGAGGCTCGCCCTCAACCAGGAGCCGGAAGTTCTTGCGCGCAAGCTGCACGGGCTTCTCCGCGGCGCCGGAGTTTTCGTCCTTCAGCATGACGACCTCGGCCAGGTAGCGCGCGTCGCGCTGCAACCCTCCCGTGGAAATATTCACGCCGTGATCGCGGTAGGCGGGCACGGCCAGGAACACGTCCAGCTCGTCGCTATCCGCCTCGAACGACTGGGCCAGCGGCCGCGCCGGCGGGGCCGGGTCGGAGTTCGGAATATCGAAGGCCAGACCGTCCGGCAGGATTCCGCTGGCCTGGGAAAGCGCCAGGCTTCCGCCGGCCAAGGCTTCCTGGTCGATCTGCAGGGTCTCCAGCCCCCACGGCCGGAAAGAGAGGGCGTTGAGCCGGAAATCCAGGGTGTTTTCAATGAAGCGGTCCTGGCTTTGAAGGTGTTGGGGCGTGAGAAACGTACCCTTCGACCAGATCACCGGCTGAAGTTGCCTCATGATGGGTCACGCTAACAGGGCGAGGCTTGCGAAGTCAAAGAAGAAATGCGCGCTGGACTCACGCCACACAGGATGACCGGAGAAGCGGGCCGCCCCCCCGGCGCTCAGGGTGGGCTTGGGCCGAAGCGTATTCCGGCCAGGACGCACTCGAGGGCCGGCAAGAGCAGAGGAAGTTCGTCGAGCGGGCCCGTCAGGGTGAGCACGCCCACGCCGCGCCCCACTCTGGCGTAGAACTGGCGCTGGGCGAAGGCGCGGCCGTCGTCCATTTTGTACTTGACGGCAACCGCCAGCGCTTCTTCCGCGCCCGGAATCGCCACCGGGCCCGTGATTCGAGCCTGGGCGTCGAGGACGAGGAGCGGCAACATCTCCAGTTGCGCATTGACGTACTCGGTGAGCGAGGTGCCGAGCGGTTGTTGCTCGGCCGCCACGATCTCCGCGGGAGGGGTGGCGGACCCGCTGCGGCGAAGGCCGTAGCCTTCCACCGGAATCCAGCCCTGCGGGATGGCGGTAAAGTGCCAGCTTCCTACGGAAAACGCCGGGCGCTCCGCCGCAGGCGGCGGCGAGGGGGCGGGCGCCGCCGCGGGGGGGCGGAGGTCGGGTGCCGGCGCGGGCTCCTCGGCGGCCTGATGGATGTGCACCAGGAAAGGGGTGCGGCCGGCGGCAATCTCGTCACCGTCGCGAACCACCGCGTCGGTGACCCGGACTCGATTGAGCAAAGTGCCGTTGGCGCTCTTGCGGTCTACCACCCGGCACACGGCGCCGTTGCACTCCAGGGAAAAGTGAATGCTGGAGAGGAAGGTGTCCTTCGCGATGACGATGTCGGAGCGCGCGGTGCGGCCCACCGTCAGGCTTTGGCCGCTGCGCAACTTGAACGTCTGGCCGGCCAAGGGGCCGCTGCGAATTTCCAGGGTGACTTCCACCGGTTCCGCGCCTCGCCTGGGGGCTGCGAACGCCCCGCCTCCCCTCTCGAAGTGCTGAATTCCGGCCCATCGCCGGAGGCCCGGGGGAGTTTTTCTCCGTTCAGTTCTTATAGCACACGGAGATGGTTTGGTATACTGCCTGCGTACTTCAGCGCCGGGCGCGGCGGACGGCGGGGTGCGCGGATCGGGCTCCGCGGCCGCCGGCCCGTAACCCCGGTACAAGGAGCATCAACGATGGCCGAGACTTATACAACCGAGCGGCTCCTCGCGCTCCGCAAGCTCACGCGATCGATCGCCGACCTTCTGCGCGGCCAGATGCAAAACTATCTCTCCGCGCTGGCGCCGCTGATGCGGCCGGCGGCGCTGCTGGGGCATTACGTCCAGGGCGGCGCCAAGGAAGTGTCGAAGGACGCCATCAAGACGTTTCAGGATCTCGAGAGCATCTACGGAGCGGCGGCCGCCTCCAAGCCCTTCGGTTTGCTGAAGGAATTGCGCACGCCGTTCGAGGTGGCGGGCTCGGCGCTCGAGCTCTCGCCCGTGGAGTACAGCCACACCGCCAGAACGGACGGCCAGGCCAAGACGGTGACCATCACCTCGCCCTTCAAGTGGGTGCTCAGCTACGCGGACTTTGCCCCGGGAAAGCTGCGCCAACTGCTGGCGGACAAGAACCGCACCGACGCGGAGGCGGGCCGTTTCGTTCTGCACTACTGCCTGCTGCAGGTGATTCTGGCCAAGCAAACCGCCGCCAGCCAGATGCTCGACGCGCTTCACTTCGACCTCACCGCCGGCCGCCTGGCGGAGTTCGGCGAGCTGCCCATTATCACCGTGGCCTCCACCGTGCCCACCCTGCGCCCGCCCGACAGCGTCATTATGCAGAGCACCGAGATTTCGGGCCGCGACGCGTTCGAGGAGATCGTGGACGTGGAAGGCCTCCTCGCCATGCGCGACCCCTTCAAGGAAAAACTGCTCGAATTCGTCAAGTCGCAGGGGCTCGGCTAGCTCGACGGGCGCCGCAGGGCAGGAATTGCAGGCCCGCCACGCAGCTCACCCAGTCGATCGTTGAGCGAATCTAAACGACTTACGGACCGCCACTCTGTAGAACCGCTCACCAATCTAAAGGGCTTAAGACGAAAATCGGTTTCTCGTGCCGCGCGTACTTTCGATGACTTGCTGCGGGCGCCGCAAAAAGCAAAAGTGTACAAAATCTGGACGATTTAGGCCAAAAAGGGCCCTTTTTCGGGGGGCATACGAGCAAGTTCTGCAGGAAGTGCTATGGTTGAGCGCCACCCCGGACGTGCGGCGCGGATCGCGCGAGTTCCTTGGCACGCCTCGCGAAATGGGGTGCGCGGCGGCCCGCCCCACGCCTTGACCTGTACATACGCTTCAGTTAGCCTATATATACGACCATCGAGGTGAGACGCATGGCGGTGACCCTGACATCGATAAGGCTGGATACCGATCTGGCGGACGAAGCTGCGAAGGTCCTCGAAGTGAGATCCCGCACCGAGGCGATTCATGCGGCGCTCCGGGAAATTGTGGCGCTCAAGCGATTCAAGAGCCTGATGAAAAAGCACGCGGGAAAGCTGCCGTTCTCAGGTTACGGTGAGTAACCTCGTCCTCTTCGACACTTCGGTGTTCGTCGATCATCTGCGCACCGGATGTCACGAGCGGCGAATAGCATCGCTCACCGGTCTCCTCCGGACATCTTCGGTGGTTTTGGCGGAATTGTGGCGGGGCGCTACGAAGCCGGCCGAGCGCGAATTCCTGCGGGCGCTCGAGAAGAACCATCGCCTGCTGACGCCCACCGAAGCGAATTGGCTGGAGTCCGGCAGGATCCTGGGGAAAATCTGCGTGGATAAAGGCTTTTCGGCGGACAAGCTGCGCGAGTTGCACTTCGACGTCCTCATCGCGCTCACCGCACGTTCACATGGCGCCCGGCTGATCACCTCCGATCGCGCCGATTTTGAGCTGATCCGGGGCTACCGGAAGTTCGATGTGGAGATCTGGTAGCCCCACCGCCGCCGGGCCGAGCCCTGCGTTACCGCGACTCCGAGTTAGGCTTGCTGGCCGGCGCCAAGCCGCTGCCGCCCGCGATGAGCGCCATCCCCAATCGTGTCAGGGCTGGAGCACCTTGTTCTTCACGTTCCAGCCTTCCACGGCCACAACCGGTACGGAGCCGCGAAGATCCCTGGCGTTGTACGTCGCGCTGACCTCGCGGGTTTCGCCGGGCAGCAGGGAGAAGTAGTTGTCCCGCCACAACACCGGCAGCACCTCGTTGTCGCGCGCGCCCTCCCAGCGGCTCACGCGCCGGCTCGCGCCACGCTGCACCTTCAGCCGGATGGCAAATGCAAGCGACGGGCTGGGGTTGTGAAGGGTAACCGTGGTGGTGCCCTCGGAACCGCCGGCACGCGACTGGGCCGTGACGTCGAGATCGACTTGCGGCAGCGTGTTCAGGGCGGTGTAGTCTGCGAACGTCTCGGTGGGCGCCCAGGTGGAGATTTGATACTCTCCGGTGGGATCACGGTCCGCTCGTCCCCAATCGATCGTTTCCGGCTTGGTCGAAAGCCAGTAGAAGTTGCGGCTGGCGAGCCTGCCTGACGATTCGAGCGTCAAGTTCACAAAGTAGGTGGAGCTCAGCCCGGGGATTTCCGGCAGGGTAAACACTCGCGTGCTGCTGTCCGCCGCGATATCCACGGTGGCCTGCTTCGAGAACTTTTCGGACATGTCGAGGTTGTAGATCTTCGCTGTCACCGTTGCGCCCGGAAAGGATTGGTAGTAGGAATTCACCACCACAATCGAGCGGTCATCGTAGGAGTACTGCACGTGCAGGGGCTCGCAGGCCTTCTTGACGCCGAAATACGACCCGCCGGGCCGCAGGTACCAGTCGTACAGGTGCCAGATCATGCTGGGCCAGGCGTTGTTCAGCATCCACTGGATGATGCCGGTGGAGGTGTACTTGTTGCGGCCATAGGCCTCCATCATGGCGCGGTGCGCCTCGTACGCCTGCACCTGCGCTTTGCGCGTGTATTCCTCCAGCGAGCCGGCGGCGCCGTAGCGCCGGTTGAGGGCCTCGGTGAACACGTTGAGCGTGCGCGACATGCCGCCCGCGTGGTACTCCCACCAGGAATCGATCGGCCAGAGATGATCTTCCGGCAACATGCGGCGGACGCTCTCGATGGGCGGGATGGCGGGGCCGGGGCTGGTCTCGGTGTTGAAGCCGTAGGCCCCGCCGTATTTCGTATCGAGATACCAGAACGATGGGGCCACGTATTCGTACGGGCCCGTCATTTTCACCCCGCTCGGGCCAACCGTGGTGGCCTTGCCGGAGGCCGAAGACACGGAGGGATTGGGCCAGTCGCACTCGGCGAGGATTCCGAGATACATTTTTTCAATTTTGGGCGGCGGCGGGAAATCGCTGCCGTAGAGCCAGGCGAAAACCGCAGGGTGGCGCTCGATGCGGCGAATCTGGTCGCGCAGCGAGGCGGCGGCGACGGCTTCGTTTTCCGCGCTCCAGTCGCTCCACTTCTCCCACTGGTCGCAGCAGCACCAGCCCGGCAGCACCAGGATTCCGAGCTGGTCGCAGAGTTCCAGAAAGTGATCGTCCTCCAGCTTGCCCTCCATCCGCACCGCGTTGAGGTTCAGGTCCCGCACGTACTTCAGCTCCGCCTCCTGCCGCTCCGGCGAGGAGCGCAGCAGCAGGTCGAAGCTGTAGCCGGCGCCGCGGATGAGGATGTTCTTCCCATTGATGTGGAACAGCCGGTGCCCATGGGCGTCGATTTCGGAAGTCACCTGCCGCACGCCGAACTGGATGTGGGTGGCGTCCGAAACGTGCCCGCCGGCCTCGAACTGCAGATCGAGAGGATAAAGGTTTTGCGGACCCACCTGAGCCGGCCACCACAGGCGGGGATTCGCCAGTTTTAATTGCGGGACGGTGCTCGGTGTAAGTCGAACCACCTTTGTTTCAAGAGCGCCAAGCTGCACGGGCTGCGAGAACTCGATGTTTTCGATTTTTCCCTTCAGCGTCCCTTCGACCGCGTAACGGGCGGCATTCTGCAGTTCGACCCTCACCGTCAGCTCGGCCTGATCGGTGGAAGGCAGGTTGAGCTTGGTGAATACCGCCGGATATCGCAGGGCAACCGGACCCGTGGCGGTGAGGTGGACGTCGCGCCAGATGCCCATCTCTTTGTCGGGCGGCATCGGGGCCCAGTCCACCAGCGTGATCGCCAGGTCGTTCGGCTGCGGCGGAAAAACTTCCACCGCCAGCGCATTGGCCGCGCCCGGCCGCGCGGCGGTGGTGACGTCAAACCGGAACAGCCGCCACGTGCCGGCCAGCTTCTCTGACGACGCGACCTCGACGCCGTTCATCCAGACGTTCGCCCGGTAGTTGATGCCGTCGAAACCCAGCCACAGCGTTTTGCCGCGGTAGTCGGCCGGAAGCTGGAAGTCTGTGCGATACCACCAGGCGTGCCGGAACGGGCTGCCGGGAGGCATCAACGTTTCCGTGAAGTCGCTGAAGATGGGATAGGTGGTTCCCGGGATGGATCTCAGGTTCATGCCGGTGTAGGGATCCGGATAAACCCGATCCTTCACGAGCGCGCTCAGAACGGTGGAGGGAAGCGTTGCCGGGTACCAATCCCGCGCTTCGAAGCCGGGGGTGGAAATCGCGGCGCCCGTTTCATGCACGTCGGAAGAGGCTTGAATGGCCCATCCCTGGCGCAGCAGCATCCCAGGAGAACCCGCGCCTTCAGGCGGCGTGGCCCGGGCGACCGCAGAGGCCGTCAGGCAGGCGATGAGGAAGAAGATCGATGAGTTCTGAATGCGATTCATTGGCCCGTCCTCCTGGCGTGGCGCAGTCCGGCGCACGTTCTGCTTGCGCCCACAGAGCCGTCTCGCCCTCCAGCTCACCGCCCAGGCTAAGTGTGCACGAACTCCTGAACGTTCACCGGCAATTGCGACAGCCGCTCCACCCGCGTCCCAAACTTGCCCAGGGTGTTTTCCACCACGCAATAGTCGAAGCCGGGAATCACCACCTCGTTCCAGTGATTACCGATGCCGCGCAGCGCCACGTCGAGCATGGTCACAATGCGCGAGCCCAGCGGCTCGTGGCTCTCGAGCGTGATGGCGCCGAAGAACTCCTGGCATTCGGTGTAGCCGGAGTTGTGGGTTCCGGTGTAGGGCTTGAGCGCGGCCAGATCGATCTGCCGCCCGATGCGCTTCGAAACTTCGTCGGAGTGGGCGCGGAAGTAGTCCACCAGGGCCTGCTCCTGAAGACGCGCGGGCAGATTCTCCGCGGCCACTTTGCGGTACCACTGCTCCCCGACTTCGTAGCCGCCCTCCACGAGATTGAACCAGTAGCGCTGGTCCTCCGTCACCTTCGAGGGGCGATCGACCGCAATCACCGAGCGGCGCACGCACGCCGTCAGTCCGTCGCGCTTCGGGGCGACGCCGAGATGCACCCATTCGCCCTCGCCGATGGGGCGGTTGAGCGCCGGGCCGATCAGCGTGCGGTTGGCTTCGTTCGCACCCACCATGATTTTGAAGCCGTCGTCTTCCGAGCCCAACATGCGGCCCGTCCAGGCGCCCCACGCCGCCACTTCGCTTTCCAGGCGGCCGGGGCGCAACACGGCGAGCATGGCGTGCAGCATAGCGTCGCCCACGCGGGCGGCGTCGGCGATAAGGCGCATTTCCAGCTCGCTCTTCTCGTACTTCACCCGGAAGTAGAGCTCCTGCGCATCCACCACGCCCTCGCGGCCGAACAGGCCCTCGAGATAACTCACCAGGCCGGCGGGGATAACCTGGCGCGGTGTCAGCAGCGCCACATGATCGACGGGGCCGCCCGCCGCGGCGGCGATCACATCTTCCAGGCGCTCCGCCGCGATGGGATACTTCTCGTCGGCCAATTGCAGCAGCTCCACTTTGTGCACGGTGGCGCCCGCACGCCCGGCGAGTTGTTCGGCCACGTAGCCGCCTTCGAGGCCGGCCACAATATGAAACCCCACCGGTCCCACGACGCCGGCCACCTGCTCGATGGAGACGTTGATGTTGCCGCCCAGGTAGGGCACGTCGCCGCAGTAGTGTTCGTCGGAGAACGCGATCCCCACTTTGTGCCCATGCCGCTCAAGCGCCGCGTTGACGTTTTTCACCCGGGCCTGGAATTCCTGCTTGGGCACCGACAGGGTGCGGTCAATGGGCGGAGTGTCCTCGAGGATGCGCAGGACGCGTTCCATGTCCTGGCGATGCTCAGCGCTGGTGGGGTTGATGGGTTCCATGCGGGTCCCTCGTTCCTGCGGATCGGCGGCTCTTCCGGAAGCTCAACACAACGATAAAGACTCGACCCGCAGCCGGCCGTTCGTCACCGGTGCACCTTCGCCGCCGGGGGCGGGCTCCGTAACTTGCTGAGAAGTTTGGCGTCCCCGGCGGGATTCGAACCCGCGTTACCGCCGTGAAAGGGCGATGTCCTAGGCCGGGCTAGACGACGGGGACGCTATCGGCATCAGGCGGGCTGGCCCGCGCTGGATCCAGGCTTCCAGGCTGGCGGAAGCGGGCGACGACCGGCGAACTTTCGCATTGTAACCTGCCTGCGCCGCCCGACGCCAGCAAAGGCGCACCTGACGTCGGCGGGTACGCTGGGGATGGGGTAAACGGCGCGGCTCAGGAGCCGGAGGCGCGCGGGACGGGCGTTTCAAAGCTGAAATCACCCTGCTCCGCCGGCGACGATCCCGGCTCCCGGGCGCGGCCGCGGGCGGCAGCACTCTCTGGCAGGGCAATCCCGGTCAGCTCCGGGTAATGCGCCTGGAGGGTGTCCGGGGCGGCGACGAGTTCGCCGGTGAGCAGATGCTCAAGCTCGAGCGCGTTGGCCACACCCTTGCCCTCGAAATGATTATTGGTGATGACGAAGGTGGTCTGGGCATGCTCGGCTACGCGCCGGACGCTCTCGGCCCAGGGCTCGAGCTCGTCCATCCGGTAGAGGTAGTTGTAGCGTTCCTGGGGCTCGGAGTGCGCGAACCACTGGTCGTAGTTGCGGCCGTGCAGGCGAATGTAGCCCACCGGGCCTGTGGCTGCGGCGGTAGGCCCAAGCGAGCGGCCGATGAGCGGCTGGTCGATGTTGCAGAAGCCCACGCCAAGATCGCCGAGCAGGTCGAACACCTCGGGGCGATTCCACGAGCTGTGCCGCACCTCGAGCACCAGAGGGTATTCCAGGAATTGCATGACGAGGCTGCCGATGTATTCGCGATTTTCCTTCGACCACTTGAACGACCAGGGGAACTGCATCAGCAGCGCGCCC
>DATJAQ010000140.1:0-14571 GCA_035516075.1 Terriglobia bacterium
CGAGGCTCGTCGTCGGCGATGCCCACAATGTGGCCGCTCTTGATGCGCGGCGTGGGCAGAAAGTCGTTGAGCTCGTAGCGGAACCTGCCCGAAGGCGCCTTGGTGTCGATGGTGGTCAGCCCGCCGGAGAAGCGGCCGTAATCCGCCAGAGGCGTCGTCTTGTAGACGGAAAGCGATTCCACCGCGTCAACCGGAATCTGGATGGAGAAGGCGCCGGTGACGGGATCGACCATCTCGGCCGAGTCCACCAGCAGCAGGCCCTGGTTCTCCACCTCGCCCTTGACGCTGATCCGGCCGTCCGGAGTGCGCACCACGCCGGGCACCAGAGGCAACGCCGTCTTAAACCATTGCACGCCGAGGGGCAGGCTTCGAAGCTCCCGGGCTTTAAGTTCGGAGGGCGGCGCCGCGCCTTGCTCGCTTGCCGTGGGGACTTTGGCGCGCACCTCCACCCTTTGCCGCACCACTACCTCGGCGGGCAGCACGAACGTGAGGGCAGGGTTCGATTCGGCAGTCACTTCAAGTCCGGTCCGGGCCACGGGCTCGTAGCCTACCGCCGTGCAGATGAGGGTATAGGTGGCTGGCGCGATCCCCGGGAAGCCAAAGTTGCCTTGCTCGTCGGAGGTGACCGAGAGTCCCTCCTGGGGCAGCATTCCTCCCGTCAGGGTGCACAGCGCCCCGGCGATCGTCTGATTCTGCGGGTTGAGGACTTGTCCGTGCAGGTCCTGCGTACGGTCGGGCAGCGCGCCCTCGGGCCGGGTGGCGGCCACACCTGGCGCTGCGGCCAGCAACATCGTCAAGGCCACTGAGACGGCGAGAGCGCCGTCACTCGCCGTCTTGCGCCGGCGGGCTCGAAGTGTCTTGAGATGGGCTTCGCGCGTCACAGTCCCGACCAGGCGCAAGCGTTCGCGGCCCGGCGCAAGTGCGCCGCCAATTCGTGGGTTGCATGTGGGTGTATATTTGGGAGGGGGAGGTATGGAGGTGTCGAATGTCCCCACGCGGGAAGGCCGCGAAAGAGCCCGCCAAGCTCACTCGCCAGCGCAAGTGGCAATTGAAGATGGCGCTTCTCGGAAGATGCCAGATTTGCGGAAAGCCAACCCGTCATTATAAGACCTACTGCGACGACCACGCCGTCTGGAAGCGAAAGTTGAGGCGCCGCGCCTCGAATTCAAAGGCCTGGAAACCCGGCGCGAAAGGCCGGCCGCCTATTGTGTGAGAGCGGCGCGAACGGCAGAGGGAGTAGGGAATGGGGAATCGGGAGTAGGGTACGGCGATTGGCAACTCCCGTTCCTGGATGACCTCCAACTCCCGATTCCCAACTCCCTACACCCTGCTTTTCAGCATATCCTGCACAATCGAAGGCACTGCTTCGATCAACGCCGGCAGTTTTTCAGGGCTGCGCCCTCCGGCCTCGGCCAAATCCTTGCGCCCGCCGCCGCTCCCGTCCACCAGGGCGGCCGCGGCGCGCACGATTTTCCCGGCGTCCAGACGCGCGGTTAAATCCTTGCTCACCGCCACCAGCAGCGCCACCTTGTCTTCCGAGGCGCTCGCGAGCAGCACCACGCCGGAGCCCAGACGCGGCCGCAGATCGTCCACCATCTGCCGCAAGGTGGCCCGGGCGTCCGCCCCTCCCGCATCCACGCGGGCGCAAATAAGTTTGATGCCGTCGATCGCGCGCGCGTTCGCGAGCAGGCCCGCCGCCTGCACTAAGGCTTCCTTGGCCGCGCGCGCTTCGAGGTGTTTGCGCGCCTTCTTCTCCGATTCCTCGAGGCGCTCCAAAGTTGCAATCAGGTCGTCGGGCTTGGCTTTAAGGCGCGCCTCGATTTCCTGAAGCAGCGTCATGCGGCGGCGCAGGTCTTCGAGCAGGCCGGTGCCGGTGAGCGCTTCCACCCGGCGTGTGCCCGCCGAAACGCTGCCTTCGCTCGTCAGCTTGAACAGGCCGATTTCGCCCGTGCGCTCCACGTGCGTTCCGCCGCACAATTCCTTGGAAAAGCTGCCGTCGCCCACCGCCACCACGCGCACGCGGTCGCCGTATTTCTCGCCAAACAGCGCCATGGCGCCCGAGGCCAAGGCCTGATCGATGCCCATCACCTCGGTTCGAATTTCCTCGTTGTCCAGGGTGTGCTCGTTCACCAGGTCCTCGATGTCGGCGAGGTCCTGGCGGTCCACGGAGGCGTAGTGGCTGAAGTCGAAGCGCAGGTGGTCCGGCGCCACCAGCGACCCCGCCTGCTTCACGTGCGTGCCCAGCACCTTGCGCAACGCGGCGTGAAGCAGGTGGGTGGCGGTGTGATTGCGCTTGATGGCGTCGCGGCGCCCGGCGTCGATCCGCGCCGTCACCAGGTCGCCTAGATGCAATGTTTCACGCGCGATGGCTTTGTGCGCCGTAATCCCCGTGACGGGACGATAGGTGTCGCTCACTTCGGCCACACGCTCAGGCGAGCCCGGCGCCGTGAAATAGCCGGTGTCGCCAATCTGCCCGCCCGCTTCGGCGTAAAACGGCGTGCGATCGAGAATGATTTCAACCTCGGCGCCCGGCGCCACTTCGGTGACGGGCGCGCCCTTCAGCATCAGCGCCAGGACGCGCGAGTCGCGTGTTTCGGTCTCCTTGTAACCGAAGAACTCGGTCTTGTACTTCTCGGCGAGCGCAAGGTAATCGGGCGAGGCGGACTTTTTCTCCGCGCCCTTCCAGCTCGCGCGAGCGCGATCGCGCTGCTTCTGCATTTCGGCTTCGTAGCCCTCACGGTCAAGCGTGAGCCGGTAGTTTCTTGCAATATCCTCAACAAACTCTGGCCGGAGCCCGAACGTGTCGTGAAGCTTGAACACTGCCTCCCCGGGGATTGTGCCAAGCGGTTTGCCGACGGCTGCGTAAGGGCCATGCGCGAACTCGTGTGCCCATCTGCTGAATGCGACCTCAGCCGGGCCTGCAGAGGACTGTCTTGGTTCGTCTACGAACTCTGCAATCGGGATTTCACCGAAGTCATTTACCAACACCTGCATCCTATTGAGCTGCTCGACACCGAGGCGCGTCGTTCGTTCGTATCGCTCCTCCTCAGCTTTAGTTGCCGTCGCCACATGCTCGACGGTCTCCGTCAACTCCGGGTAAGCGCCCTTCATCATGTCAACGACGTGGCCCGACATCTTGAACAAGAACGGCTCATTCAGGCCCAGCGTCTGGCCATGATAAAGCGCGCGGCGCATGATGAGCCGCAGAACGTAACCTCGGCCCTCGTTCGAGGGCAGCACGCCGTCAGAAATCAGGAAAGTCGAAGCACGGGCGTGGTCGGCGATGATGCGCAACGAGACGTCGCTTTCGTGATTCGCGCCGTATTTCACCTTGGCGAGCAGCGCGGCCTCGTCGATCAAGGGGCGAAAGAGGTCGGTCTCAAAGTTCGAGAGCTTGCCCTGAAGCACCGCCGAAAGGCGCTCAAGGCCCAAGCCGGTGTCGATGCTGGGGCGTGGAAGGGGCGTCATGGCGCCGCTTTCGTCGCGATTGAACTGCATGAAGACGAGGTTCCACAATTCGACGTAACGGCCGCAATCGCAGGGGAATTTACAATCGGTGTGACCGAGGTCGCTCGCCGCGGGGCCCATATCGTAGTGAATCTCGGAGCAGGGGCCGCACGGGCCGGTATCGCCCATTTGCCAAAAATTGTCCTTCATGCCCATTTCGAAGATGCGGTCAGCGGGAACGCCCACACCGAGCCAGCAGTCATATGCCTCGGCGTCGCGCTGAATATCACCGTAGCCTTCAAAGATGGTGGTGTAGAGCTTGTCCGCCGGGATGCCGTAGCCGGTGGTGGGGCTGGTAATCAGTTCCCAGGCGAACGGGATGGCGTCGCTCTTGAAGTAGTCCCCGAAGGAGAAATTACCCAGCATCTCGAAGAAGGTGTGGTGGCGGGTGGTGCGGCCCACCTGCTCGAGGTCGTTATGCTTGCCGCCGGCGCGCACGCACTTCTGGCAAGTGACGGCGCGGAGGTAGTCGCGCTTCTCGCGGCCCAGGAACGTGTCCTTGAACTGGTTCATGCCGGCGTTGGTGAACAGCAGGGTGGGATCGCCCGCTGGAACCAGCGAGGACGACCGCACCACGCGGTGGCCGCGGTCGGCGAAGAAGCGGAGGAAAGTCTGGCGAGTTTGGTCGGACGAAGTCATTTGGAGCCCATTTTAGGCCATCGAAATCGAGCTATCTGACTTAAAATGAATAACATGACGGGGTAAAGCCTCTACGTACTTTATTTTCAATAAGTTGACGGGTCAGCAGACCTTCTAAAAATGGAATACTAATATTTTCAATAACTTGACGGGTTCGTTCGTAATATTTTGAATTCGATTCCGCTGCGCTGAGCTATCCGCCCGCTCGGTAGGTTCGACGCGCGTCCCAAAAAAACGATTTGTTGATTCTAAACCACATAGTGGCTTCGTTCCGCGATTTGACCACTTTTTCCCAGTCTCCCAGCGCCATCCCCGCGCCTATTTCCCACCCTCGGGATTCTGACTTCTGAATTCTGGCTTTTGCCTTGGGTGCCTTTGTTGATTCTAAACCACATAGTGGCTTCGTTCCGCGTTTCGGGCACTTTTTTCAGCGTGAAAACGCCATTTCCGCGCCAGTTTCCCAGCCTGCGGATTCTGACTCCCGACTCCTGACTTCAGGCTCCTCTGTTGAATTAGATGCGCGCCCTAGCCGGTCGGCAGCGGATTTAAGGCGCCACTCATTCCTCCAGTGCGTCCAGTTCCGCGTCGTCGGCCACCGGCGAAAGCTCGGGCCGGGCTCGCACCGCCTTCATAATATCATCGGAGCGGAATCCGCGCCGTCTCAGGCTGTTGCACAGCGACCACAGCCGGGCGCGGGTTACGGGCAGCCGCAGGGTGCGCACCTTCTGGTCCAGCACCGTTTCGAGCAGAGCGCGCTCGTCGGTTTCCTCGAACGCAGCCTGAAGGGCGGGCTCCACAGTGCGCGGGTCCACGCGGCGGGATTTGAGCTCGCGCTCCACGCGGTAGCGGCCGAAGGCGCGGTTGCGGACGAGCGAAGAGGCGTAGTGCTCGGCAAGCTTGCGGTCGTCGAGGAAGTGGAGTTTCTTGAGGCGGAGGACGGTCTCGTCGATGGCTTGGGAGCCGAAGCCTTTGCGGCGCAGCTTCTGTTTTAGTTCCGCCACCGAATAGGCGCGAGCCGCGAGCATGGCGACGGCGGCCGCGAAGGGGTCGGTGGGCGAACGGCTAGGAGGGGCCACGGTGGTCCGCCGGAGCGACGGGTTCGGCGCTTTCCGGCATCCCTCCGGACTCGCTGCGAATGCCGGCCAGTCGCAGCCGCAAATCATCAGGCTTGGAGGCGTGGTCGAGCGCGTCCTCGAAGGTAATGAGCCCTTCGGTGAAGAGCCTGAAGAGGGACTGGTCGAACGTCTGCATGCCGTACTGCGAGCCCCCGGCCGCGATGGCGTGGGGGATCAGGTACGTCTTCTCGGGCTTCACGATGCACTCGCGGATATAGTCGGTGGTGACGAGCACCTCAACGGCCGGTACGCGGCCCGCAACGTCCCTGCGCTTCAGCAGGCGCTGCGAGATCACACCCTTTAAGGTGGCGGCGAGCATGAGCCGGACCTGCTGTTGCGCGTGCGGCGGAAAGACGGCGATCATGCGCTGGACGGATTCCGTCGCGTCCAGGGTGTGAAGGGTGGAGAACACCAGGTGGCCGGTCTCCGCCGCCACCAGCGCCGTATGGATGGTCTCGGCGTCGCGCATTTCGCCCACCAGAATCACGTCCGGGTCCTGGCGCAGGGCTTCGCGCAAGGCGGAGGCGAAGTCCGGAGTATCGATGCGCACCTCGCGCTGGTCCACCAGCGACAACTTGTCCTGATGCAGAAACTCGATGGGATCCTCGATGGTGATGATATGGGCGGGACGGGTGGAGTTGATGCGGTCCATGATGGCGGCCAGCGTGGTGCTCTTGCCGGCTCCGGCCACCCCGGTCACCAGCACCAAGCCGCGGTGCTCGCTAGCGAGCTTTTCCACCGCCTGGGGCAAGTGGATATCCGTGAAGGAGACCGGCGGGTCGGAGATGACGCGCAGGGCCACCGCCACGCTGCCGCGCTGGCGAAACACGTTGACCCGGAAGCGCCCGAAACCCCCTACAGAATAGGCCAGATCGCATTGGCTCGAGCTCTCGAACTCGGCCCTCTGGCGCTCGTTCATCATGGCAGAGACCACGTTGGCCATGTCTTCGGCAGAGACCGCCGCGTGCTCGGGCACGGGGCGCAGCTCGCCGTCCACGCGAATGTGGGGCACGTTGCCCAGTTTAAGGTGGAGGTCGGAGGCCCGGGAGTCCAGGGTGGAGCGCAGCAGCTTCTCTAGGTCCATGGCAGGGGGCAGCCCAGCCGGGCGGCTCCATGGCGAAGTTAACACAGTTTGTACGGTACTTCAAAGGGTAACGAAGCCAAGGTTAACAACGCCAGGTCGGGCGGCCAAAAGGCCCGGCCGCGGTCAGCGGGTGGCGGCCACCGGCTGAGTGCAATGGGTCAGCCAGCCGTGCGCGTCTTCCACCCGGCCGTGAACCGTGTCGAGGAAACGCTGCTGGAGCCTGCGCGCGATGGGTCCCGGCTTGCCCGAACCCACCGGAATCCGGTCTATGGAACGGATGGGCGTAAGCTCGGCGGCGGTGCCGGTGAAGAACACCTCGTCGGAGATATAGAGCATTTCACGGGGTATCAATTGTTCGCTGACGCTGTAGCCCATCTCCTCGGCCAGCGTCATGATGGTGTGGCGGGTGATGCCCGGCAGCACCGCCGAGGCCAGCGGCGGAGTGAGCAGCTTGCCGTCGCGCACTACGAAGAGGTTGGCTCCGCTGGCCTCGCTCACGTTGCCCGTGGTGTCGAGAGCGATGCCCTCCGTATACCCGTTCACCACCGCCTCCACCTTGATCAACTGCGAGTTCATGTAATTGGCGGCGGCCTTGGCCATGGCGGGCAGGGTGTCGGGGGCCATGCGGCGCCAACTCGAGACGCAGGCGTCCACGCCCTCGGCCAGCGACCCGTGGCCCATGTACTGCCCCCACTTCCAGCAGAACAGGAAGGTTTCAATCGGGTTGTCGAGAGGGTTTACGCCCAAGCCGCCGTAGCCGCGGAAGACCACGGGGCGGATGTAGCAGGCGGCCGCCTGATTGACGCGGACCAGATCGATCATCGCGTCCTGAAGCTGCTGGTGAGTGTACTGCGGCTCCATGCGGTAAACGCGGCAGGAATTCAGAAGCCGGTCGGTGTGATCCTTCAGGCGGAAGATGGCGGGGCCCTGCGGCGTCTCGTAGCAGCGGATGCCTTCGAAGACGCACGAGGCGTAACTCAACACGTGCGAGCCCACGTGGATGGTGGCGCTCTCCCAGGGGATGAACTCGCCGTTGTGCCAGATTTTGTCGAAATAGTCGAGTGCCATCAGCCTACCTCCGAGGGCCAGTATAACATGACGAATGCGGCGGCCCCGGCGATAGGGGACTGCTGATTGACGATTGAAGATTGCCGATTGACCATTGTCGAATGCTGATTGCCGATTGGCGAAATCGCAACTCAGAAATCGGCAATCGTCAATCTTTCGTTGCCCTGCCCGTCCTGACGCTCCCTCCCGGACCCGTTCCGGCGGCGGCCCGGCCGCGAAGGTAGTCGTCGGTCCGCGCCAGCCAGTCGGCACGCGGAGGGTAGAAGATGTCGAGGTCGAGGGTGTCTTCGAGGGCCTCAGCCTTGTGGGGCATGTTGGGCGGGATACACAGAACCTCGCCCGCGCGCAACACGATCTCGCGATCGTCGATCCAGAACTTCAGCGCGCCCTCCAGAATGTAGCTGATCTGCTCGTTCTCGTGGTGGTGCAGCGGCACCACGAAGCCCCTGCGCAACAGAATCCGGGAGAGCATCACCTTCTCACCGACCACGAGTTGCCTTTCAAAGAGCGGGCTCAGCTTCTCCAGCTCCACGTCGTCCCAGCGAAAGTGCTTGAGCATCGGACCTCCTCGGACTCGGATCACGGGGGCGCTGCCCACGGGGCTCGGTCACCCGTCGCGGAATGGCTTGGCGGGCACGATCGATTCTAACAGTTTGGCGAAGGCGCAGGGCCACACCGCGACTTTCGGGCTCGAGCCGTGTTGATACGAAGGAGGCTGCTGAGCCCGTTTTCGTCGAAGGTTCAGAAGCCGGAGCAGGCAGCACCGGATTTCGCACGGCCCATGGGCCGCATCGCGCAGCCGCTGGCCGTCGCGCCGAACGCAAATTCCGGAATAGCCCACGGACGGGTATCGGGCCCCGCCGCGGGGACGCCCCCCATTTTTTTATTAATACGTCTTATGGGGCGTCGCCACGGCGGGGCTGGACTCCCGCCCTCTTTCAGGCGCTTGCCAGCATTTCCGATACTCGGCCCGGCTCAACGATCTCTCCCGCATCAAGAGTTTGCACCCTCACCCGCGCGAGGCATGGCGCGCCATTCGGCGAATCCACGCACGGGCGGGCATTTTGTGTCAAACTGTAGGTATGGCAAGAGGTTGGGAAAGCAAGGCCGTGGAATCGCAGATGGAATCCGCCGGCCCTAGCGGTGGTAAACCCACTCCGGGGCGCCTCTCGGTGCAGCAGATGGAGCGGCTTCGCGAACGGAACAGCCTGGAACTGGCTAAGGTGAGGGTGCAGCACGACCTCGCCGGGGCCACCCACCCCGGGCACCGCGCCGCGCTGGAGGCCGCCCTCCGGCATCTCGACGAAAAAATCGCAAGCTTAGCCTAGGCCCCTCGCCCGCGCGTGCCCACGGCTCGCGGCGTCGCATTCCGGTGACATCCCTGCCGAATGTGGGGTAGCATTCGTCCACACGCGGGGCGCCGGAACGGAGTGCAGCGGGCGCGCCGCCCGGCGCCTAGCGGATCCCCGGCGAGCGACACGAGTGGCAGCGCGCTTGGGCCTCCCCAACCCCCCAGTCCACCGTTCTGCATAGCCTAGTTCACAACACCGACCGATAAAGGAATGTTATCGCCGACCCCCTAAATTTTGCATTTGACATCGGGTGGGAGTGTAGTGGTAATTTTTCCACTACAGCGCTGGAGCGGGTGTTATTTAAAACGCTAAAGCTTATTGCAGGAATGCCGATAGGTGCAATGAGTGTAGTGGCAGGCCGTACGCTACGGCCGGCAGGGAACCGGGTGCAGCATGGCATTTATTCGAAAGCGGGGGAATTCGTTCTACTTGGTCCATAACGTGCGAAAGAAGGGCCGGGTGCGGCAATTATATCTCGCCTGCCTCGGGAGGAGGCCGAGGATCAGCGACGAGGTGATTCAAGGCGTTACCGCCAAGCACCCCTTCGTGAGGTTGGATTGGGCGAGTCTTAAACAGCGGGCTTCACACGATCTGGTGCAACCGATGTTGAACGATTCCGAATACCTGCGAGGCCTGCTGGGGGAGATTCGGGGCGTGCACCTGGAGATCGCGGATTTTCAGTGGCCGGTGCTCGAAGTGGCGCAAGATCGCGAGCTGCGGTCGGAGTTCGTCGGTGCCTTCAAGCTGCTGAGGAGCACTTTGGAAGTGAAGCTGGGCCAAATAAGGAAAGGAAGGTTTGCCGGCGTGCAGGCTTAGCCGGCAAATAAGGGGGTTACGATGGGCACCTCTCAAACGATGTTGGATCCTACGGCGCACAGTCCCGAGGTCAGGGACTTCGAATCAGCCCTCGGCCGGAAGGTGGTGGGGCAGGACCGAGCGGTGCGGCGTCTGGCGCGAGTGTATCAGGTGTACCTGGCGGGCCTGGCCTCGCCGGGGCGTCCGGTGTCGAACTTGCTGCTTCTCGGGCCCACCGGGTCCGGCAAGACGCGTCTGGTGGAAGCGGCTGCCGAGGTGCTTTATGGGACCGCCAGCGCCGTGCTGAAGATCGACTGCGCCGAGTTCCAGCACAGCCACGAGATCGCCAAACTCATCGGCTCTCCTCCGGGTTACCTGGGGCACCGCGAGACGCAGCCGTTGATTACCCAGGAAACGCTGGAACAGCACTACACGGATACGGTGAAGCTGTCTCTCGTGCTCTTTGACGAAATCGAGAAGGCGAGCGACGCCCTGTGGCAATTGTTGCTCGGGATTCTCGACAAGGCTACGCTCACCCTCGGCGACAACCGGCGGGTGGACCTTTCCCGCGCCATGATTTTTATGACGTCGAACCTCGGCTCGGTGGAGGTCAATAAGCTGATGACCGGCAGCCTGGGCTTCACCTCCAAGCCGTGCGACAACGACGACGCCCTCGACCAGAAGATCTACCGGGTGGCGACGGAAGCGGCCCGGCGCAAGTTCTCGCCCGAGTTCATGAACCGCATCGACAAGGTGATCGTCTTCCGCTCGCTCAAGCCGAACCACCTGGAGGAAATCCTCGACATCGAGCTGGGGCGCGTGCAGGAGCGGATTATGGCGTCCACCGGAACGAAACAGTTTATTTTCCAATGCGCCCCGCCGGCCCGCGAATTCCTGCTGAAGGAAGGCGTCGATGTGAAGTCGGGCGCGCGGCATCTGAAGCGCTCGATTGAGCGGCACCTGGTCTTTCCGCTTTCGAACCTGATCGCTACCGGGCAGGTGGGGCTCGGCGACCTGATCAAGATCGATTTTGACGCTGACACCGCCAGACTCGTGTTCTTGAAGGAGGAACGTGGGGCGTTGATTGGCGGAGAGCCACCTGCTACAACGGCCGTGGCCCTCTCGGCCGAGTCAAGTGTGGCGATGGGGGCGGCGCGCATTGCGACGGCGGGGAAGACCACCGAGTGAGCCCGAGGTGCATGCGGGCAGCGCGGGCATCGGCGCCCATGCGTGCGCCCGGCACGCGGTGACGACCAGCGTCAGCGGCGACAAGTGAGCGGAGCGGGTGCGCGCGCCGCACCCGGCCCGGCCCTCCGGTTTCAGACCTCCGTTCGACGCCACGATAATCTGCGTCGGACCATCTTCTATCGCCGGCGCTTCCGTTCCAGATCCCTCCCCAGCCAGAACCTTCCCTGAAAACCGCCCGGGTTTCGTGAACTCGCCGGCGCTGCGCCGGCGGGCGCAGGGGTGAACTTTTGTAGACTGTCGAGCCCAGCCCCGTATAATGTGGGGTGAAAGGGGGCAACATGGCGCTTCTTAAGGTGGGCGATTCCGGCGAAGCGGTGGCGGCCTTGCAACAGCGTCTCCGGAAGCTTGGCTTCGATCCCGGCGCCGCCCACGGGGAGTTCACCGCCGCCACGGAGGCTGCCGTCCGCGCGTTTCAGAGCAGCGTCGGGCTAGCACCCGACGGCGTGGCAGGTCCGAATACGATCGCCGCCCTGCAACGGCCCAACGTCTCCTCCAACGTCAAACTTGAGATGGTTGCTCAGATGTTTCCCAACACGCCGCCGGTGAATATTCAGTTTCATCTCCCCTTTGTCCTCAAGGCGTTGTTCGATGCCGACCTTGCCGACAAGAACATGGTACTGATGGCGCTGGCCACCATTCGCGCCGAAACCGAGCCGTTCCAGCCCATGGACGAGCAGGTGTCCGCGCACAACACCAGTCCCGAAGGCCCGCCGTTTGACAAATACGACAATCGCGCCGAGCTCGGGAACCTGGGTCCGCCCGACGGAGCGCTCTTCAAGGGCCGGGGCTTCGTACAACTGACCGGCCGCGGCAACTACGAGCAATTCGGCCACGCCATCTTCCTCGGAGATCGGCTCGTACACAACCCCGAGCTTGCCAACGATCCGGACGTTGCCGCCCGGATTCTGGCGGCCTACCTGGGCAATCGCGAAGCGCGCATCCGGAGTGCTCTGGCGTTTGCCAATTTGGACCAGGCCCGCCAGTTGGTGAACGGCGGGACCCATGGTTTGGAGGGTTTTCGGGACGCGTTCCAGCGCGGCGAGGTTTTGCTGCCCGATTCAGTGAAGATCGAGACCGAACCGAAGGCGTCTGCTTCCTGAGCCGGCCGCCGGGTCCGCTTCTCAGCACCTGGGGTTCCCGGAAACAGCCTCGCCCCGAAGCGTCAGACGTCCTGCGGCACCACGTACGGCGGGCGGTAGCCGCGGTCGCCGTCGCGGAGCATTTGGCTGGCCTGGTCATCGTGCAGCACTTCGCCGGTGGCCGGATTCACGCTCAGTGCCCGTCCCAGCCGGTAGGATGCATTGGCGAGATGCACCAGCGCCGCCGAGTAGTAGCCCTCGTCGATCGGCGCGTTGAGATCCTGCGCGTTGCGGCTGCGTACGCAGTCAATGAAATTCGCCCAGTGGTTGCCGCCGCCATTGTTCCCGGGGCCGGGTTCCTGCTTGCGGCCGAGCCAGGTGCGGTAGGAGTCGTAGCCGTCAATGGCCAAATAACCTTCCGAACCGTAGAAAATGTTGCCGATCGTGTCGCCGCCGCCGAACATCGCTTTGTGCGGTTCCAGACCCGCCTGCGGCACGCCCTCGCTCCCGAAGGCTGAGGTGCCGATTCCAGCCTCGTGATTCGTGATCCAGTGCCGCACCTCAAACTCGAGCATCTGCCGCTTGCCGTTCGGCAGGTCGTACTCGAAGGCGCAGTTCAGGGTGTTCGGCGTCTGCTGGTCGTCGTCGAACATAAAATGGCCGCCGACGGCCGAGACGCGGTTGGGCCAGGAGTGGCCGAGGCCCCAGCGGGCGATGTCCATTTCGTGGACGCCCTGGTTGCCGATGTCGCCGTTGCCGGTGTCCCAGATCCAGTGCCAGTTGTAGTGGAATCGATTTTTTGTAAAGGGCTTGAGCGGCGCCGGACCCGTCCACAGGTCGTAGTCCACCCCGGCCGGCACCGGCTCCACGGCGGCGCGTCCGATGGTGTCGCGCCACTTGTAGCAAAGGCCGCGCGCCAGGTACACCTCTCCGATCGTGCCGTTGCGCAGGTGATCGATGGCCTCGCGGATGGCGGACGCCGACCGGCTCTGGGTGCCGTGCTCCACGATGCGGTTGTACTTCTTCGCCGCCGCCACCAACTGCGCGCCCTCCCAGGCGTTGTGGCAGCAGGGCTTTTCGCAGTAGACGTCCTTGCCGGCCTGGCAGGCCCAGACGCCCATGAGCGAATGCCAGTGATTGGGCGTGGCGATGGAAATGGCGTCGATGGAATGATCGTCCAGCAGCTTGCGTACGTCGGTGAAGGTGGCGGGCTGCGGGAGGCCCTTGCGTTGCATGGCGGCCAGGCGGTTCGCCAGCACGCTCGAGTCGATCTCGCAAAGCGCGGCAATCTCGACGTTCGGCAGCCCGGAGAATCCTTCGATGTGGTCCCAGCCGCGCCCGCGGACGCCGCACACCCCGAGGCGCACGCGATCGTTCGCGCCCAGCACCCGGCGCGGTCCGGCCACATAGGCCACGCCGCCGAGCGCTGCCAGGCCGGCGGTGGTCTCCGCGCCCGACTTCAAAAACTCACGCCGCGTGATTCCGGAAGGGTCATCCATGGTCTCGCCTCCTCAGCGCCTGCGATTATACCGCTCCGGGGCGGGCTGGCGGCATAGGAAGCGAATCACCGCCGCCCGGCAGCTAGAGTGGGGGCGCTGGTTTCTGCCGAGGATGCGTCGGCTGGCTTGACGAGCGTCATCGAGAGCCGGCCGGCTTCTGCACGATAGGGCTCTGCGACTTCGGAGCCGCCTCGGCCGCACAGCAGTTGCCTTCCCGGCTCCCTCGGTCAAGCACGAATTGCGGCCGATCGGCCTCACTTATTGAACGTCGGGTCCAAAGCCCACTACCCGCAGGCCCACGAGCTTCTGAAAGCCGGCAAAGTCGCGATCGCGTGTAACCAGGGCGACGCGATGATCGAGGCAGCTCTGAGCGATGAGGGCATCGGCGAGTTTGGGCCGGAGGCGGTGGTGGAAGAGAAGGGCACGCAGTCTTCCGACGCGCTCCCAGTAGCCACTCGTGACGTCGAGTTGCACGATCTCGAGCAGCGACCGTTCCACCACCCGGCTCAGATTTGGGTAGCTGAGCAGTTCAGCGACCGAGGCGGGCGCCAGCACGAGCAGGCCATCGGCCAGGGCTTGGTCCACGAGTTCAACGTCGCGGCCCGGTTCTCCCTGAAAATAAGCCGACATGCTGCTGGTATCGGCGCAAATCACTCGTCGCCCCGAATTTCCTTCCAGGACATGCCCAGTTTCACTTTTCCGCGCAGACGGCGCAGCCGGGCGGAGGCTTCCCGTGCGGCGAGCAGTTTCAACCCCAGGCGAACGGTGGGCGTCGCTCCGCTTCGGGTCGCCCGAGTGGCCTGCTGAAGCAACTCCTCGGGGACGATTACCGTCAGCTTTTTCATCTGTCGTTTTGCCATGCCCCCAAGGGTACCTGCCAGAATGCCGTACGTCAATACGGCAAATTTGCTGGCATCGCGGCGCTTCAAAACCCGATCGCGGTGCGGCCGAACGCGTCCCATTTGCCGCAAGCGGGCGTGAACGAGGGCGACGACCGCCTTTGGATTTACCAATTTCATTTTTCGAGTTTCGAGCCCTGGGGTGCGTGCTAACATTAGGTTTACTCGACCGAAAGTGACAATGCGAGGAGGTAAGCCATGGCGGTCATGGAAACAATTCCGATGGTGAGCCGGCCGGCGAGTTCGTATACCGACCGGGTGCGCGAGATCGTGAGCTGGTACGAGA
>DATJAQ010000141.1:0-2510 GCA_035516075.1 Terriglobia bacterium
AACTGACAACTGACGACTGACAACTGACGAAATGAAAATCCTTACCGCAGCAGAAATGCAGAAGATCGACCGGCTGAGCACGGAGCGCTACGGCGTTCCCAGCCTGGCGTTGATGGAGAACGCAGGACGCGGGGTGGTGGAGTTTCTAACCAAGCGCCTTGCCCCTCTCGAGCGGCAGCGAATCGTCATTCTGTGCGGCCGGGGCAACAACGGCGGCGACGGCCTGGTGGTGGCTCGCATGCTCCGCGAGCAAGGGTTGAAGCCCCGGGTCCTGCTGTTTGCGGATCCCGCGAAGGTGCAAGGCGACGCGGCCGTCAACCTGGAGCGGCTGGCCAGTTCGGGCCCGCCGGAAGTCATCGAAAGCTCCGAGGCATGGCAACGAATCAAGGCGAGCCTGGAGGGAACCACCCTGGTGGTGGACGCGCTTCTGGGAACGGGGCTCACCAAGCCGCTCGCAGGGCTGCTGCTGCATGTGGCCCGGGATGTGAACACGGAGTTGGCGGTCGCGCAAGTGGTGGCGGTAGACTTGCCGTCGGGGATCTCCGCCGACTCCGGCGAATTGATCGGCGAGCACGTGCGTGCAGATTTTTCTGTTACCTTCACGGCCCCCAAAATCGCCCATGTCTTTCCGCCCGCCTGCGAGCGAGTAGGGGAATGGGTCGTCAGGCAGATTGGAACCCCGCCGGAGGCCCTCGAGAACGATTCGGAACTTTTCTTGAATTTGGCCTGCGGCGAGGACTTTGCCTGGTTGGCGAAGCCTCGAAAGCCCGATGCTCATAAAGGGAGCTTCGGCCACGTACTGATTCTGGCGGGCTCGATAGGAAAGACCGGGGCCGCCGCGCTGGCGGCTACGGCCGCGCTGCGAGCCGGAGCAGGCCTGGTGACCGTGGCCACAGCCGAAAGCGCTTTGCCCACCGTCGCATCCCTGGGGATGGAATTCATGACCGAGCCGCTTCCGCAAACCGAGGCAGGCACGATTTCGCTGCGCGCGCTTGACTACGGGCGGTTGGACAAGCTGCTCAAGGGCAAGTCCGTTCTGGCTATCGGTCCGGGGATCGGCACTGTCCCCGAAACGGCCGAACTGGTTCGGACCTTGGTAAACAGGCGCCGCCTCCCCGTTGTTCTGGACGCGGACGGACTGAATGCCTTCGCGGGTTGTATGGATAAATTCGAGTCCGGGGGAGATTTGGCTGACGTTGTGTTGACGCCCCACCCCGGTGAAATGAGCCGCCTGGCGGGCATGGCAACGGCGCAAATCCAGGCGCACCGCGTCGAGGCCGCGCGGGAGTTCGCCCGAAAACACCAGCTGACCCTTGTACTGAAGGGCTTTCGCACACTTACCGCGGCGCCCGACGGGAAGGTCTGGGTGAACCCAACCGGCAATCCCGGCATGGCTACGGGCGGGACTGGCGACGTTCTAACGGGCATGATGGCGGGCCTTGTGGCACAATACCGTGAAAGGCCGATGAGCGAGGTGGCGGCTGCCGCCGCATACCTGCACGGCCTGGCGGGAGATTTGGCCGCAGACGAGATGGGGCAGGCGTCGCTTATCGCAGGCGATTTGATCCGGGCGTTGCCGCGCGCCTATAAGTATCTACGGGGTATTGAAAAACCTTTGTAACATCCGCTTCAGGGCTCGCGAGAAAAAAAGGGAGATTTCCGAACCCAGGCCGTTGGAAGGTGTGAAAAAATCGGATAAACGGGTTGTAGCGGCGCTCTCTGACCGCCGGCGTCGTTGAAAACAGAAGAGCGGCCGTCAGAGACCGCCGCCACAGCACGATTTGGCCGACGATCTGATATCGCCCCTTGTGGGCTCGGGTGAGGGATCAATTGTGCAGCGGCAGCGATTCGCGGCATGCAAGAAGGGTGGAACCGGCCCGTCCGATTGCTCCGCCAGCCACGTTGCTCGCCCAGCGCGTGACCCATTCGCCGGAAGAGACAGTGAATTTCGGCCGCGAGTTGGCGAAAGACCTTGAGCCGCCTTGTCTGGTATTGCTCGAAGGAGAATTGGGAAGCGGCAAGACAACGCTCGTGAAGGGGATCTTGGCTAGCCTGGCCTCCGTTCCCGAGGATGAGGTGACGAGCCCCTCTTTTACACTCGTACACGAATTCGGTCCGGTGGGCAGGGTTTACCATGTGGACCTCTACCGCGTCGAGGGCGAGCACGACCTGGCAACGCTCGGCCTCGACGATTTGCTAGGCCGCGACGCGACCGTCTTGATTGAGTGGGGCGAGAAGTTCAGCAGGGATGTCCCGCGTCCTTGCGTCCGCATTCGTTTCGAGCACCTGGGGGCTGACGAACGGCGAATTACAGTCGAGCGCCACACTTGATTGACGATTGCCGATGGTCGATTGATGATTGAAAGCAGCCGGGGCGAAACGTTCCGTCGTGCAACGAAAAGCGTTGATTATGGGCTTTCATTCACGAATGCTGATGGTCGTTACATGAGGGGGCGTGAGGGTCCGGCACTTCCAATCTTCAATCGGCCATCGACAATCGTCAATCATTC
>DATJAQ010000142.1:0-2408 GCA_035516075.1 Terriglobia bacterium
CATGGGTCTTCGGCAATTGCGTGCTGCGCGGCGAACAAGGTGCCCCCGTGAGACCGAGATACTCCAAATGGCTCTTGTGGTCATGCCAGCCGCGGCTCTCCTGCCTGCTCATTGCCAAAGCGCTCGCGGCAGTCGCGGCATTCATTGGCCCGGCTTCGCTCGCCACTGCGCAAGGAACGCTGTTCGAGGATTCCTTTCTGGTCTTCAGCCCGCTGACGGTGATTCGACCGCGCACGCTCCAAAGCGGGCCTTCCTTTCAGACGCTCGTCGCAGGCCAGACCAAGCGCGACGAGGTGCGTGCCAGCCTGGGGGAGCCAACTGCGACCCAAGGCAATGAGGACACCTGGCAGCTCACCACCGTGTGCCGGCAGTTTGCCCTGACGCGAATGATGGCCCGCTACGGTGCGGATGATGTCCTGGCCCAGCTGATGTTCGAAATGGCGCGGCCCGAGGCGCTGGCCGAGGTTTGCTCCAAGCTTCGGCTCGACAACCCATCTTCCACCCAACAGGCCGCCCAGGGCGAGATTCGGGTCTTTCGGCAAGCCGGTTTTGCCATCGCGGTGCGCGACAATGCGGTCACGGCAATCTGGCTTCTGGTGCCGGACAACGCGGGCAGATCGAGTGGCCCGCGCGCGGCTGGGGCCAAGCCTGAGCGGCCGGCCCCCAAACCGGAGGAGAATCAGGCCCTGCTTCGGGCCGCCGCCAGCGGCGACACCGCCACGGTGAAGGCGCTCCTGGCCAACGGCGCCGATCCCCTGATGCGCGACGACCGCGGTCGAACGCCGCTGCAACTGGCGGTTGCCGCCCGGCATCGCGAGGCGGTTGAGGCCCTCTTGGACGGCGGAGCGCCGCCGCACGCCCTCGTGAAGGGTGACACCCCTCCGCTTCACCTCGCCGCCATGGCGGGCGATCAGGAAATCGCGGCTCTCCTGCTGGCCCGGGGCGCAATTCCGTTCGCGCGGGACAAGGACGGTGACACGGCCGCTGATGTCGCGCGCAGCGAGGCTATCCGTAGCCTGGTCGTCGAGGCCATCGCCGAGAGTGCCGCCCGCCCGGAATGCGCTGCGGCGCGGGGATGCGTCACGGCGTATCTGCAAGCGCTGCGCAGCGGCGACACGGAAGCGCTGAAGGGGTTGAGCGCGCCGGGTGCGGCGGCATCTGCGATGTCCGCTGGGCCGGTGGCCCTCGAGTACGAGATCCTTTCCGTTGAAGTGGCCGGTGATGTGGGAGGGGCGAAGGTGCAGATTGTGCTGTCGACCGTGCCGGCGCCGCTGAACCAATTGACGGCGGAATTTGCGCTGGAAAATCAGCAGGGCGCCTGGTGCGTGGCGAACGTGCAAGTGCGCCCATCGATCCTGGAGGGACAACCATGAGGCCACGCTTTGTCCTCCTGGCGGCCTTGGCGCTGTCGACTTGCGCAACGGCCGTCGGCGCGCTCGATCCAATCCTGGTGCGTCAGAAGCAACAGCAGATTCAGGAATTGGAGCAGAAGCTCGACGCATTGCAGAAGGCCGAACAGGACGCCCAACAACTCGACCAGCTCAAGACCGAGCAGAGTCGGCTCGGTGAGACCGTCAAAGTGGGCCGGCAATACGACGACCGGATCGAGGCGTTGCGGCAGAAAACCGCCGCGGCCGATGCGGCGCTCGACAAGGCGCGGAGGGAATGGAGCGAATTCGCGAACGGTGGTGCCATGAGCGCCGATGCCGGGATGCAAGTCCTCAATCTGCTGAGGGGCGTGAGCCTGCTCGAGACGTCCAACCGCGATCGGTTCAGGGCGCTGTCGAGCGCGCTCGAGGATGCGCGGAGTGCCCGGGCACAGGTCGAGCCCGATGTCGCCGAACTCAAGAAACTCTTGCTCGAGCAGAAGAAACTGCGGGAGTGCCCCGATCCGGACGCGGCCGGACAGGACTTGCAGGCGTGTGAGGCCCGTCTGGCGGAATTGAATCGATCGGTGCCGACGCTGGCGCAAGAGACCGTCTCGGCGCGCGGTGAGCGGGTCGCCGAGATCAACCGCCTGAAGGACGAAATTGCGCAGCTGAATCGCGAGCTGGCGGAAGCAACTCGGCCCGCGCAGAGTCGCCGCCCGGCTGCCCCGGCCAGCCCGCCAACTCCGTCCATCGAGCTTAAATGGCCGGACAAGGAGCGCATCGCGCAGGGCGTCGGCGCCGCCACGCCGGAAGCCGGCATCGTGCGGCTGGAGCCGTGTGGGGTGTCTGTCGAGGCCTGGCTCAACGGGATTGATGCGACCGTGGTACCGCGGCTCCAGATCGACGTTGAAGGCTTCGGGACGTTTTGGGCGTTCCCCTCCTATCAACCCGAGCAGCGCTCTTATGCGTCTTTCGAGGCCTGCGTGCCGGTGCCGGAGGGCCCTTTCACCATGACCATCTCGGCGCCCGGGGTGCCCG
>DATJAQ010000143.1:0-7576 GCA_035516075.1 Terriglobia bacterium
GCCGTCACCGCGCGAAGACGATCATAGTAATCGGGCACCGCGCTGACGTCCTGATCCGTGACGCCGGCGTTCGGATACAGGTTGGCCATCAGCACGATCCTATCGGCGTTGGGTATGGGCAGGGGGCGCAACAGAACCGAATGCACAATCGCAAACGTGGCGGTATATGCTGCCATGCAGATCGCCAGCGTCAGTAGCACCGTCGCGGCAAAACCCTTGTCCCGTAGCAAAGCCCTGACGCCGTGCTTGATGTCGCGAATGAGATTTTCCAACACGCCTCGTTCTCTCCTACTTTGTAATACGCCCGGGCGCGCATCTTCGTTCCCGGAGAAGGCCGCCAACCCGCCTGCGTGGCCCGGCCTTCAGAACCCTCCTAGCGTTACCCACGGCACGCAGTTAGCTAGCGCCACTCGCTGTCCCGATCTGCACGAGTCCTTTCGGCCTGCGGCTTTAGGTCGCCAGCAGGCATCCACGAGGTCGCACTCAGCCCTCGCCTTGTCGGCACGCGTCCGCCTACGAGCGCGGACAATTAAACATCCCGGGCGGATCACCAGCCGCTCTGAAACAATTCGATTCGCCGGAGAAACGGGCCTCACAGCGGAAGTTCCTTGCCCACAAGCGAATGAGGAGCCAAGAAAATATCACGTTGGGCTGTCGAGGCAGAAGCGTAGTGTCTACCGACCGCCTGCGAAGTCATCCAAAAACTAACCCAGTACAAATTCTTCTTGCCGTTTCACGATCACCTGCAGACAATCACCGAGGCGCCGATTTGTGATTTGCTTCCGCTGACGGATTGCGGCGAAAACGCTGGTTGCCATCGCTGGCTCACCGGCCGATAGGATTTCGGGCGCGCTGAGAGCGGCCACGACCCGGCCATGGGACTGACCCGTGATGGCCACCGCGTGCGCTGTTATTCACCATCGTTTCTCCCGTTGAGTGCGCCGGAGGGTAGTTGCTTGTCCTGAATCAAACTCAGGCGCATCGGAGAAGAGCTCGGCAACCGGAGGCTGCGCCTGTTGAGGTGGCACGGTGGTGTGTTGCCTAAGCGGCGTGCGAAGCCCGAACTGAATCCCACTAAAGCGGCGAAAATGGCCACTTTTTAAGCCGGTGCTAACACTCAGCCTCGGTCTGGACCGGCTGAGGCCTTGAGGGCGGCCCACGGGGACCGCCACTACGAATCTCGGGAGAGCAACGAAACCGCTCCTGCCGGCCGCACCTCAAGCGACTTTCTTGATGGCAGCCTGAGATGAGCGCAGGTGCGCCTTCACGGCCACCGACAAGCGCCGGATGCCTTCGCGGATATGCTCGGGGTTGGGATGCGAAAAGTTCAGGCGCATGTGGCCGCAAGCGTCCTGAGCGTTCGGGGCGTAGAACGAATCGCCCGCCACAAACGCCACGTTCTCGGCCAGGGCCGCGTTCCACAGCGCTTCGATGTCCACGGCCGGCGGCAGGGTAACCCACAGGAACAGTCCGCCGTGCGGGCGGGTCCAGGTGACCTCGGGCGGGAAGAACTCCTCCAGAGCCTGCAGCATCACGTCGCGGCGTTCGCGGTAGACGCCGCGGATCAGCTTCACGTGCTCGTCCAGGAATCCGCCGCGCGCCACTTCGTAGGCCACGTACTGCACGAACGTCGAAGTGTGCAGGTCGGCCCCTTGTTTCAGCATCACCAGCTTGCCGATCACGTCGGGCGGCGCCACCACCCAGGCCAGGCGAATGCCGGGGGCCAGCGTCTTGGAGAAAGTGCTCAGGTAAATCACGTTGCCTAGGGTGTAGCCGTTGTCGCGGCGCAGGTTCTCGCGGTCGAGCACCACCAGCGGCGCCAGGTGCTCGCCTTCGTAACGCAGCTTGCCGTAAGGGTCGTCCTCGATGATGGGAATGCCGTACTTGTCGGCGAGGCCGATCAGTTGGTGGCGACGGTCTTCGGAGAGGGTGACGCCGGAGGGATTCTGGAAGTTGGGCAGGACGTACATGAACTTCGCGCCCGAGCGCAGAGAGCTTTCGAGCAGGTCGGTGCGCAGGCCGCTGTCATCGACCGGCACGGAGACGTACTGGGCGCCGTAAACGTTGAACGCCTGCAAGGCGCCGAGGTAGGTGGGCGCCTCCACCAGGACGCGGTCCCCCCGGTTGATGAAGAGCTTGCCGATCAGGTCCAGCGCCTGCTGCGAGCCGGAAGTGATGAGCACGTTCTCCGCCTGCGCCAGAATGCCGTAGCGCGACATATTCACCGCAATCATCTCGCGCAGAGGCTCGTAGCCCTCGGTGGCGCCGTACTGCAGGGCCATCGCCCCGTGCTCCTGCATCACTTTGTGGCAGGCTTCCTCAAAACGCTGGACGGGAAACACCTCGGGTGCGGGCAGTCCGCCGGCGAACGAGATCACCTCAGGGCGTTGGGTGATTTTCAGCAGCGACCGGATGGCTGAACTCTTGAGATCCTGCGCGCGCAGCGCGTAACGGGACTTCCAGGCGGTTGACATCGACGGACCCCCAAAATTGGCGTTCATCCACTCCGTTGTAAGTCTCGCGCTACCGGAGAGAACCGGCTGTGACTTGGGTCACCGGCCCGAGTGCGGTGGCATTTGCTCCGGGGACTGGAGAGCCGGGACCAGGCAATAGGGAGCCGGGAGTAGGAAAACGGAATCTCAGGTGCTCCGGCAAAGCGGCGTGCGACCGCTTCCGGTAACAACGGACGACTGACGACGGACAACGGACGCCGAACCCCGAATCGCCAACGTTAACCCTGCCTCCACGCCGGGCCGTTCGGGAATTCATACTCGTCCAGCGATGCCGGCTTCATGGTGATGCTGAAGCCGGGCGCGGTGGGCGGCAGGTAGCGGCCGTCGCGCACCACCACGGGGTTCACGAAGTGCTCGTGCAAATGATCGACGTATTCCACGATGCGGTCCTCCAGCGAGGCCGAGACGGCGATGTAGTCGAACATGGCGTGATGCTGGACGTACTCGCACAGGCCCACGCCTCCGGCGTGCGGGCACACGGGCACACCGAATTTGGCGGCCATCAGCAGCACGGCCAGCACCTCGTTCACGCCTCCCAGGCGGCAGGCGTCGATCTGGCAGAAGCGGATGGCGCCGAGCTGCAGAAGCTGTTTGAAGATCACTCGATTCTGGCACTGCTCGCCGGTAGCCACACCGATGGGCGCGATGGCGCGCGCGATGACGCTGTGCCCCCAGGCGTCGTCGGGGCTGGTGGGCTCTTCGATCCACCAGGGGTCGAAGGGGGTGAGCTTCCGCATCCACTCGATGGCTGAGGGCACGTCCCAGGCCTGGTTGGCGTCCACCATCAGCCTGCGGTGGGGGCCGATTTCCTCGCGGACAATGGCGGTGCGCCGCACGTCGTCCTCGAGGCTGGCGCCCACCTTCATCTTGATATGGGTCCATCCGGCCGCCACCGCCTCGCGGCAGAGTTGGCGGAGCTTCTCGTCGCTGTAGCCGAGCCAGCCCGCCGAAGTGGTGTAGGCGGGGTAGCCCCGCTCGCGCAGCTCGGCCTCGCGCCGGGCGCGGGTGGAATAGTTGCGGCGGAGAATGTCGAGCGCTTCCTCCGGGGTAAGCGCGTCCGTGATGTAGCGGAAGTCGATCACGCTTACCAGCTCTTCCGGCGACATATCCGCCAGCAGCTTCCATAGCGGTTTGCCGCGCGCCTTCGCGAGTAGGTCCCAGATGGCGTTCACGAGGGCGCTGGTGGCCATATGAATCACCCCCTTTTCCGGCCCCACCCACCGCAGTTGGCCATCGCTCGTGAGGGCGCGCCAGAAGCCGCGGAAGTCCTGCAGGATGCCGTCGAGCGACCGGCCCACCACCAGGGGCGCCAGCGAATGCACGCCGGCCACCAGCAGTTCGGTACCGCGCCCGCAGGTGAACGAGAGCCCGTGGCCTTCGAGGCCGCCGGGATCGTCCGTCTTCAGGACCACGTAGGCGGCCGAATAGTCTGGGCTGGTGTGCACGGCGTCGGACCCGGCGAGGGTGCGCGAAGTCGGGAATCGCACGTCGCGGGCTACCACTTCGGTGATCTTCATGGGTTCTCCATTTTGAATTCGTCATCCCCGAGTGCCGTGTTGCGTCGCGTCAGGGAGGACCATAGTGTGCAATACTGTCCTGCGCTTTGAAATACCGAATTCCCCGAGGAGATGAATGTTATGCGAAGACGAACGTTTCTGACCTCCGTCGCGGCCGCTTCGGCTCTGGCGGTTCCGGAGCGCGGGCGCCTGAGCGCAGCCGGCGCAGGCCCCCAGGCCCCGGCCGACCGCCCCGTGCGGGAGTACTACGAACTCCGCCGTTACGAGCTTCGATCGGGGCCGCAAGTGAAGCTGGTGAACGACTACTTTCGCGACGCCTTCATTCCGGCCGCGAATCGTCTCGGCATCAAACCGGTGGGCGCGTTCAACGTGGTGGCCGGCGCCACCAGTCCCTCCCTCTGGGTGCTCATCCCCTGCGCCGCGCTTGAAACCCTGGTGGGCCTCAACGCGCGGTTCGCCTCCGACTCCGAATATCTGGCGCGCGCCTCGTCCTTTCTGGAGGCGCCCGCCACGAGCCCCGCTTACGTGCGCATGGAAAGCTCGCTGATGATCGCCTTTGAGGGCTGGCCCAGGCTCCAGGCGCCCACGGGCGCGGCCGAAAAGCGCCCGCGCGCCTTCGAGCTCCGCACTTACGAGAGTCCGAGCGACCGCGACCACGAGAGAAAAGTGGAAATGTTCAACCACGGCGAGTTCGAGATTTTCGGCCAAGCGGGATTCCGTTCGGTTTTTTACGGCGACACCCTGGTGGGCAAGCGGCTGCCCAACCTCACCTACATGCTGGCGTTCAACGATCTGGCCGAGCGCAACAAGCTGTGGGCCGCCTTCGGCGCCTCGCCCCAGTGGAAGCAACTCTCGAGCGCATCCCGATACGCTTTCGAAGAAATCGTGAGCAATATTACCAACGTGATCTTGAGCCCGGCGGACTATTCGCAGATTTAGCCAGCGCATGGCAGAGCATCCGGAGCTGTGTCGTTCCAACCGGAATCACGCTGGTCGGGTTCTCTAGCGCTCTGCTAGCCCTGGGCGCGCGCCTCGTCGGGGCGGCGGCGTTCCGCCACAATCGTCACCTGCATATCGCGCGCCAGGCGCACCACCTCCTGCACCACGCTCGGCCGCAGCCGTCCGAGGCGGGGCTGCTTGCGGGGGCGCGCCACGAAGATCTGGGTGATCCGGTTCAGGCGGGCGAAGTCCACCAAGCCCTGGGCGATATCAGTAGCCCGAAGCACGCGGCTCTCGATGTGCAGGTTGCGGGCGAAATTCAGGTGCTTGTCCACCGCCTGCCGCTCTTCGGGCGCAAGGTCCGCGAGGTCGGCGCCGGAGTGGACGAAGGCCGCGAAGCACTCGGCCTTCAGATAATCGGCCACCCGTTTGCCGCGCCGGATGAGGGCCGCGCTGGCGGGGTCTGCGGACACCGCGATCAGAATCTTGTCTTGGGTCTCGGCGGCCGCGGCCGAGCCGGCGGATACTTCGGGCGGCGCCTGCGCTTCCTGGGCGGTGAAGCGCGAGTCCACCTCGAGAGCCGTCTGGCGCAACGCGAGCTCGCGAAGGGTGGCCAGGGTGGACTCCCGGAAGAAATTCTCGGCGGCCACGCGGGCCTTTTCCGGAGAATACACCGCGCCGCGCCGCAGGCGGTTCAACAGGGCGTCGGGTGGCAGGTCCACGACCACCACTTCGTCGGCCTGCTGCACCACCCAGTCGGGGATGGTCTCGCGCACGCGCACGCCTGTGAACTGCCACACCTGGTCGTTCAGGCTCTCGAGGTGCTGGACGTTCAGGGTGGTGATCACGTCGATGCCGGCGTCGAGAATGACGTGGACATCTTCCCAGCGCTTGGCACGCTCGGAACCGGGCACGTTGGTATGGGCGAACTCGTCCACGGCGCAGCATTGCGGGTGGCGGCGCAGGACGGCGTCGGTATCCATCTCCTCGAAGCGCACGCCGCGATACTCGACCTGCCGGCGGGTGATCACCTCCAGGCCCTCGAGCCGGGCGATGGTATCCTTGCGGCCGTGGGGCTCGAAGTAGCCCACCACCACGTCCACGCCCTGCCGCTTGAGAGCGTGCGCCTCCTCGAGCATCCGGTAGGTCTTGCCGACGCCGGCGGCGTAGCCGAGCAGAATCTTCAGACGCCCTCGCGGCACGGTTTCCGCCATAAGTGCGAGCTCCTGCGACGGCCTGGGCCTAGTGGGGAAAGACGCGCACGTCCATGCCGTTGGCGTCGCGGATCAGCCGGTCCACCCGGCCGCCGAAGATGCGGTCCCACCAGTCCGAATGCGAGCCGTGAGCCACAAAGATCTGGGTAACGCCGCGGCGGCGGGCAAAGGCGAGGACCGTAGCCACGGCATCCTCGCCGTCGAGGCCCTCCAGGGTGGCACCGGCGGAGCGGGCGAGGTCCAGGTTGCGCTGGAGCGCGTCCCGTTCGACCGGGGAACGATCGGGCCGGTCGATGTAGACGACAATCAATTCGCCGTGGAAGCGCAGCGAGTTGCGGCGGCCGCTGGCCAGCATGAGCGCGGCGTCAGACTCCCCGGTGACCCACACCAGGAAGCGTTCCTGAGCGCTCCATACCTGGGCGATGCCGTGCTCCTGCAGGTAGCGCTCGAGCTGACGGTCCACCACGTCGGCAGCCAACAGCAACGCGAGCTCGCGGAGCTGGGAGAGTTGCTGCTGCCGGCGCTGGCGGTCGCTTTCGGCGGCGCCACCTTCTTCCTCGCTGTCGAGGCAGGCCTCGGGGGAAGCGTCCACCACCTCGATTTCCTCGGCGCGAGTGAGGAAGGCCCGCGGCACGCTCTCCTTCACCTCGCGTCCGCGGATCTGGGCCACGCGCTCGCGCTCCTCTTCGATGTACTGCAAGTTGACGGTGGTAATCACCGAGATGCCGGCCTCGAGCAGTTGTTCCACGTCCTGCCAGCGATGGGGATTGAGGCTGCCGGCAGGGTTGTCGTGCGCGAGGCCGTCGACCAGGCACACCTGGGGATGGCGCTCCAGAATGGCCTCCACGTCCATCACGGGGGAGCCGTCCACCAGGCGAAGAGAAATCACCTCGAGCTTCTCCAGACGCGCCTTCACTTCCGGCGTGGCTTCGAGCTGAGTGGCGCCCACCACCACGTCTTCGCCGCGCTCGCGGCGGCGCCGGCCCTCATCGAGCATGCGAATGGATTTTCCCACGCCCGACGCGTAGCCGAGAAACACTTTCAGCTTTCCGCGCCTTTCGCGCTCCTCTTGAGCCTGCACTTTACGCAGAAGCTCGTCCGGATCAGGGCGCCGCATCAAACTGGAAGCCATAGACGGTTGCACTCCGGCTCTATTATCGCGGAGCCCTCGCCCGAGCGGAAGACCTCGACGTTCGAAATGGCCCCGGCCAAGGTCAAGGCTAAATCTGTTACATATAGGTTAAGGTATTAAAGTGTTACCGCCCAATAGAGAGTATCGCCGCGAACTTTGGTCCTCCAACTTCGCGAGTAATTTCCTTCTGACATTAATAGCTGCTGACGTATGGTATCCTACATAGATAACTCTGTCTCGAGCGTATTTAATTGGTATATC
>DATJAQ010000144.1:0-38578 GCA_035516075.1 Terriglobia bacterium
CCCGTCGGTCGCGGCGCGCCCCGTCGCCCCGGCGAAGAACACCTTGAGCGTAGCGCCGGAGCCGCTGAGGCCGAAGGGTATGCGCATGGCCACCGCGGTGCCCAGGACGCCGGGAGTACTCTCGATGCCGCGGCGCGCCTCTCCCACAAACGCGCGGTAAGCCTGATCCGTTCTGAAGTCCGCCGCGAAGTCCAGGACGAGCATATTCTGGTGCGCATCGAACCCGGGATCCGCGGCTTCCGCATTCATCAGCGAGCGGACCAGCAGCCCGGCGGCGACGACGAGGACCAGCGAGATGGCTACTTGCACTACTACGAGCACGCTGCGCACGGGGGCGCGCGCCGTCACACCGCGCCCCTGCTGCTTCAGCGCTCCGGCGAGGGCATGGGCAGAGCCCTGCGTTGCGGGAATGCCGCCGAAGGCGAACACCGAAAGCAAGCCGGCGCCGAGCGAGAACCACAGAACCCGCGTGGTCATGTGAGCGTCAATCGGTGTGGTGGCGCCCAGATCGATCTGCGGGAGGACCTTGGGCAGTACCGCGTCCACCCACATACCGATCAGCAAGGCGCCGGCGGTAGCCGCCGCGCCCAACAGCGCAGCCTCGGTGAGCAGTTGCCGCAGCAACCGCCGCCGGCCCGCTCCGAGGGCGGCACGCATCACAAACTCGTGCCGGCGAAGCTCGGCGCGAGCGATCAGCAGTGAAGCCACATTGGCGCAAGCAAGCAAAAGGACCAGGCCGGAAATGGCCAACAAGATGAGCGAAAAACCTCGCAGCCCTTCGCCCTGCACCTGGCTTTCACCCAGACACATCATCTTGCCTCCGGCGTTCGTCTGCGGACGCTCGCGCGCCAGGCGGGCGGCAATTACCGCCAACTCCGCGTTAGCCTGCGCGAGAGGCACGCCGGGCCGGAGTCTCCCGAACAGGTCAAACGGATTGGACGAGCCCGATTCGGGTGTCGGGCGCTCCCCGGTCAGCACGCCCCACGTGCTCAGGGGAATCCAGATGTTGGGCGTCACGGTTGGTTCCGTGCCGCGAAATCCGCGCGGCAAGATGCCCGCAACGACGACGTGCCGGCCATCGAGGATGACGGTTTTGCCGGGCAAACTTGGGTCCGCGTTGAAGTGGTCGCTCCAAAACGGGTGGCTGAGCATCACGGCGAGCGTACCGGGCGCACTCGCTGCGGCGGCTGTCAAAAGGTGTCCGGCGGCGGCGCCCGGCGCCAGCACGTCAAAGAAATTGTCCGAAACCACCGCCGCGTCAACCAGCTTGCTCTCCCCCTGCGTGTCGATCATGGCGCCACGCATTTGAAGACATGCAACCCCGGAGAACGACTGGCCTCCGCGGCTGATGGCGTCGTAGTCGAGATAAGAACTCCCCGCGCTGGAAATCTCGCTGCCGCTGGTGGGGTTGCTCGTGTAGATTCGGACCACGCGCTCGGGGTGGGGGACGGGCCGGGGGCGCAGCCATACCTCGTCAACCAGGCTGAACACCGCCGTGTTTGCGCCGATTCCGAGTGCGAGCGTGAGAACGGCGCCGATCGTGAAGCCGGGATTGCGGCGTAGTTGGCGCCGGCCAAAGCGCGCGTCCGCAATGAATTCCCCCAGCAGGCGCGTTCCCAGCGCCTCGCGGCACTCTTCTTTGTAGCTTTGATACCCGCCGAACTCCCTGCGCGCCTCCCGCTCCGCTTCTGCGCGAGAAAGTCCCTGACGTTCCAGGTCCTGTGCCCGGCGCCGCAGGTGCGACCGGAACTCCTCCTCCATTTCGCCTTCGACCTCTGATCGGCGGAGCAGAAAATGTGTCAACGCACGTAGGCGCGATAAGATCGTCATATTTCCTCCTGCTGCGTACTGAGGACCGTCCCGATCGCGGCTACAAGCCGATCCCATCCCTCAATTTCTTCTCGAAGGCGTTTTCTGCCAGCGGCGGTGAGCTCGTAAAACTTCGCCCGCTGGTTATTGTCTGAGGTTCCCCAGGTGGCCTTCAACAAGCCCTTGCCGACCAGCCGGAACAAGGCGGGATAAAGAGCCCCTTGCTCGATCGCGAGGGCTCCTTTCGAAATCTGCCCGATCCGTAAGAGAACGCCGTAACCGTGCAAAGGCCCGAGGGAGACCGCCTTGAGAATGAGGAGATCAAGGGTGCCAGGGAGAATTTGAGCGCGGCTATCCATACCGGCTCCTAACCTACTTAGGACTTTAAGGCGCAACCGCTGAGCGTGTCAATCTCAAAATCTCGAGACCTAACAGGGTGGGTTGGCTGGAGGAGGACTGCCCGGAAGACCCACCCGAAGGGTGGGGCATGGGCCGATCGATCATCAGGCTCGCACGTGCTGCTAGGCTGGCTTTCGCGATTTTGATCCTCGTCTCCCTCTTGCGCTCCGGTTGAATGTGGAAGCTCGTAGCAGGTACCGCGGGGTGGCGCGTCCGTCTTAAAGGATGTATGGGCCACGCGCGGAAATCGTGAAAATCGACCTTCAGACAGGCGTTGAAGGGGAGCTGAAACGCTCTGTTTCGTGTTTCACCCATGGATACTGACCTCCGGAGCGTCGTCCTCGCGTTCGCGGCCGCCTGAATATTGATGGCGACGAGCATCCGAAGACTCAAGAACGCCCCTCATAACGGAAAGGTGGGTTTAGATCTGAAGCAGCATTTAGGTGGACAGCCCTACTTGCACGATAGATTCGTTGGACTAAACGCTTCCATTTCATGCGTCGTCAGTCCGGGAGAAAAGCTCAGGTACGACACCGTGAACACTGTATTGCCTTTGGGAACCCCCGTCAGCGTGACACCTTTTGTGCCGTCGGCGGCGTAAAACATTTCTTGAGGCCGGTTATCCCAAATCCTGTGAAAATAATGAAATCCCTTCAACTGCGCCTTATACCAGGTGAGATAATCGGCCATGGCCGGCGAGCTGTTCGATTTGAAGTTGAACGGCACCATATACAGATTGTTTTTGGTCTTCTTCCCGCAGATTGGTGAATTCAGTTCCTCGGCAAAATTCATCCCCGGATGTAGCGGGAGCCCCGTGAGCTTATCGTTCGATTCGCCCGCCAGACTCGTCACGGCGCAGCACCCAAGAATCGATGCCGCCAAGATCCATTTTACGATTGATCGTTTACGCATGTATTACCTCCTGCGGGATTTCCATTTTGGCATCCTGGACGCCGGCAGCATACAACCACCCGCTCGTGCTGCAACCGAAGTTTGGCGCTCCAGGCGCCAGGGCACCGTCCGCGGGTGGCGAGAACATCGATCTTCAGGTCGGAGCCAAAGGGCACATGACAGCATCTTTGCAAACGGGGCCTGACCACAGCTTGTCTCGAATGGAAGCGAGAAGCAAGGGGTGGTAAACTGCGGCGGGAAGGGTTCGATATGGAGCAGTCTGGGGCAGGCCTGAAAAGAAGGGCCTGCCCGAGGGGGCGGCGCCGGCGCTTTTGTTACCGGATCTGGCCTTGAATTCTGGCGGCCTGTTGCGCGATCTTCCTTACGCCACCCAAAATCGCTTTCTTCTGGGCCGGCGTTGCCTGTTCGAGGATACCCCCGCCTGGTCCGCCACCGATAAGTTCCAACAGACCGGGACATATTCTGGCGACGAGAACCGCATACCAGTCAATGGTCATTGCGTTGATGCGTTTTGTGGGAGGTGCCATAGTGTTTCCTTTCGCAAGGGATTGGTTCAACTGACGAAGTGCTTTTATCAAAAGTCCTTATGCACTGTCAAGCGGGCGGCCGCCGCTGAACAGCCAGTGCCCCAACAGACGTTTGCGGAGGCGCGGCCTCCGGAGTCGGCAGCAGGGGGCTGCCGGCGCCAGGGACCGCCGCTGCCTGCTGCGGTGGAACTGGAGCCGGCACCGAACCGCGCGGCAGACCTCGATGAAGAGGCCGCAGAAGCTCCCAGTTGAAAGGACGGGAACGCGGCGCAGCCCCAGGGCTTCATGCGCCCGACGGCTGGCGCGCGCCCGGTAGTGTCCTAGTTTGAATTTTCGTAACTCCCGTTCGGCATCCCGATTGCTCCGAGCATTTCTTCGATGCTCCAAACGCTGGCGGTCAGCCCGGCTTCCATCGCGGGAGTCACGCGCAAACTGCCATGCACGCGGCAGAAATTGTAGTGCATGAAGTACAGGGCCACTGACGCCGCGTGATTCTCGACTTTCTTTGAGAAAGCGTTTGTCAGCCGGGTGAATCTGCGAATCCCCATCCGCATTGAGAGATTCTGCCGCTCGATGTAGCTGGTGGAAATGTGCTTCGGGTCGGGATGCCCCATCATCGGCTTTTGCTCGCAGGATGTGCAAACGGCGGGGCTATAGCGTGTTTCCTCTTGGCTCGATTCGTAGGTCTTAATCAGCATCGCGTAATCCACGTCGCAGCCGAAAGCCCCTTCCACCGCCTCAGCGTACACCTTGAGGCCGTCTGTTGTCAGTTGAATCCGAGTCTTGAGCCGAGAGGCCAAATCTTCAATCAGCATCCGGGCGCTGGCGGCATCACGATTTCCGACTGTGAATGACGGAATCAGCTTTGTGTCCGCGTCAATGGCTACCCAAGTCCAGACGCTACCGAATCCGAATTTGCCTTGCTTCTCGGCGGGCACGTTCTTGTCTTTCGCATAGCAGAAAGCCCAGATTTCATCGCACTGGACACGCTCGCAAGTGAGGCCGCGCATCGCCTTGTCCTGATACTCGGCGCAAGCGTAGCCCACTTCCGTTTGCAGCTTTTGAACGGTGTCCTTCGACACGTTCATCATGCGGGCTGTCGCACGGATGGAGTTGCCTTCCACCAGTGCGGCCACGATTTGCGCTTGCTTTTCTCGACTCAGTCGCTTCATGTGCTCTCCTCACTTACAAGCCAAGTATACGTGACCGCTCACGTAGATGTCAAGCGAAAAGTGAAGGCAAAAGGAAATTCTTTTCTTGACTTTCCTGACCGCTCACGTATGATTAAGGCATGGCGAAAACGAGAAAGAATCCGTATGCTGTAGCCTTGGGGCGAAAGGGCGGCAAAAAAGGCGGTCCCGCAAGGGCCGCTGCCATGAGCCCGGAAGAACGCAGCGAGAGCGCTCGCAAGGCAGTTTTGGCGCGCTGGGCGAAACGAAAGGGTGTATAATTGGGGATGTCGTCGCAAGCCGACATCCCCGGTGTTGCCGTTGGGGACTGGACACCCGTAGCTATACCGCCAAGGTGGCGCTACGGGTGTTGCCGTTCATGCCCACGGCGACGACCCCACAGATCACCGCAGGCGATACCCTCCTACTCATGTCCTCTCCCTCAACATAACGATAATAGTTTCAATCAGTTGAAGCCATTTGTCATTTGAAGAGTGTCGCGGAATTCCTGAGAGGGATCGCAATCTGATTGCAATGTCCGGAAAAGTGTTGAAAAGTTTAGCGGAGTTTGAGAAGTTTTGAAAAGAGTAGCGTCACGGCAGGCGGTCAACAGGTATTCCAAGGGCTACCGCAAGTTTCTGGCGGGTCGATAGGTAAGAGCGCCTGCGAGCGGAGAGATAATCATCTGCCGCGTGATAAGAAACACCAGCATTGTTGGCCCAATCGAGAATTGACCAGCCTTTCGAGGCGAGCAGCGGCATCACAAATGCCCTTCTCGTATCCGCCAGAGTGGGTTTCTTGCGATCATCTACCATCTGCGCGATCCCGTCCAAATACTTTTGCCATTTATCATCGTGCATTACCTCCCTGAATACCTCAGCTTGAAGCTCCCCGAAGTCATCCCAAAGGCTGTGGCCTCCAAGCGACCTGTCGTCAGCGCAAAGTTCACGAATTGCCTGCTTCACGTCTTCTTCAAACAGTCCCGGCTGATATTCTCCGTCTTTGGCGGCGACATAGGCGATGTCAGCAAAGGCGAGGGCTTGGGCCTTTATTCGCTTGACCTGTTGTTTTGGCTGGCGGTACTTGCGGCGCAACTCGTTGATTTTGGCCGACGCTCTGGGCTTCAGGTGCTGTGGGAACTGAGGCGGGTATATCATCGCTCCCTTTGCGATGCCCTGAGAAGAAATAGCCGCCAGCGGGTAGGGTTCCCCGCGTTTCGCCTGGCCGGGCTAGGCGGCTATGAGACTGTATCAGAAACGATTACGTCTTGGGTAGGGCTTCACTGCGCCGGATGACCTCCTGCATTACCCGGTAAGCCGTCTGATTCATGTCCTCGCGGGGCTTCCGCTTGGCGGGATTCGTTTTCGCCTTCGGGGGCTTTTTCTTCGTCATGCCCTCAGTCTGGCACGGGGCGGGGCCGGGCGCAAGGGGCCAAAAATTCAAACTAGGACACTACCGCGCGCCCGGCGCGGTTGACACCCGGTAAATTTGCGTGCTAGCGTGGGTTATTAGGACGCGGAATTACGAGCCGTAAACTGAATAAATCCAATGGGCGGAATCTTCAATCAGGTGGGGCAGGCGTTTGTCCGGGCTATCCCGACGGTGATCTTCGTCGGCTTGCTGGTCTTCATCCTTAAACGGCTCTTCTACAAACCCTTGGGAGCCGTCTTGCAGGCCCGGCGGGAGCTAACGCAAGGAGCGTTGGTGCGCGCGCGCGAGCGCGCGGACCTGGCTGAGGCAAAGGCCGCTCGGTACGAAGCCGACTGGCGCAAGGCACGGCAAGAGATCTACACCTCGCTCGACGCCGCCCGCCGTGAAGCCTTGACCACTCGCGAGGCGATTCTCCGAAGGGCGAGAGAGCAGGCCGAGGCTACGGTGAAGCAGGCTCGCGAGGGCCTGGCGGCGCAGGCTGAGGCGGCCCGTGCCGAACTGGTCCAATCGGGCGCAAGCCTGGCAGGGGAGATCGCCGAGACCATCCTGGCTGGCCAAGGACCAAGGAGTGGCGCGAGTGAGGTGCACGCTTGAAGCTCAGGGCGGGGATCCTGATTCCGGCGCTGCTCGTACTGCTATGGGGCCCCCTGAAGGGGCTTCGGGCTGCCGAGTTGCGCGCTCCGTCGGCGTCTGTGGCCCGGAGCGCGTCTTCTGCGGCCGCCGCCGCACTGCTTGAAGCGCCCGCGGGACCGTCAGAATCGCGCGAGCTGATTCTGACCTGGGTGAATTTTCTGGTCCTGGTGGCTGCCTTGGTCTACCTGCTCCGCAGGCCCTTGGCGGACTTCTTCGGCGATCGCCGCGATACGATTCGCGAGGGTCTGGAGAAGGGACGCCAGGCGCTTCGGGCTTCCGACGCGAAGCTGGCCGAAGTCGAGCTGAAGATCGGCAGCCTCGAACAGGAAATAGCGGCGTTCCGGACCACCGCCGAGCGCGATATGCAAGCGGAGGCCGCCCGCCTGACGGAAGCCGCCGAACGCGAGGCGGAGCGGATTCTGGAGTTCGCGCAAGCGCAGATTGTGGCGGCGGGCCGCGCGGCCCAGGCCGACCTGCGGCGGTACGCCGCCGGGCAGGCGGTGGAGCTGGCGGAAACGCTGATCCGGCAGCGGCTGGATGGGCCCGGCCGGCACGCCCTGGTGAGCCGGTTTGTGGGTGAGTTAAAGGGCGCCGGGACCGAGAACTAGCCGGTAGAGAGAATCTATGGCGATTCGAGCAGCCCGTCGATATGCGAAGGCCCTGGCAGACGTGGTGGGCGAGACGGCGGACACCCGGCGCGTGCTCGGTGAATTGGGCGATTTTCACACGCTGCTTCAGGCCAACCGCGAGCTGCTGGAAGTGTTCGAGGCGCCCGCCGTGCCTCTGGCCGCCAAGCTTCGAGTGCTGGATGCCATTCTGAAGCGTCTCGGCGCTTCGCTGCCGGCGTCGAACTTTCTGCGCGTGCTGGTGCGGAACCATCGCATGGCCTATTTTGACGACATCTACCGCGCTTTCCGGCGCCTCGCCAACGAGCGTCTGGGCATTGTGGCGGTCAAGGTTTATTCGGCCGAGGACCTCGCCGCGCCCGAGCGCGAAGCTTTGGCGGCCCGTTTCCGTGTGGTCACGGGCAAGCAGGTGGAGTTCGAGTTTCACCTCGATCCGGATCTCGTCGCCGGGCTGCGGGCCCAGGTGGGCAGCACCGTTTACGACGGAAGCGTCCGGGGAGCCCTCGACCGTTTGAAGGAGCAGCTCACAGCCGCTTAAAAACAGTGACAAGTGACCAGTGACGAGTGACCCGCAACCCTTGAAGTGTGAGTGACAGCCCGAGCGCCGCTCACCACCCTGAGCTCGTCACTTATCACTCGCCACTGCCCTTTGGAGCCGACGTATGCCTCAGATTAGGGCTGACGAAATCACCCAGATCATTCGGGAACAGATTGAGAACTTCGACCGCAGCGTGAGTGTGGCTGAAGTAGGCACGGTGCTGTCGGTGGGGGACGGCGTGGCCCGCATCCATGGCCTGGACCGCGTGATGGCCGGCGAACTGCTCGAGTTGCCGCACGCGGTGGCCGGCCTCGCCCTCAATTTGGAAGAGGACCAGGTGAGCGCCGTGCTGCTCGGCGAATACACCAAAATCCAGGAAGGCGACATCGTCAAGCGCACCCGGCGCATCATGTCGGTGCCGGTAGGCGACGGCCTGGTGGGGCGGGTGGTGGACGCGCTGGGGCGCCCCATCGACGACAAGGGCCCGATCGTCACGGACGATTACAACCCTATTGAGCGCATCGCGCCCGGCGTGATTGACCGCTATCCGGTGCGCGAGCCGCTGCAAACCGGCATCAAGGCCATCGACGCCATGATCCCGATCGGCCGCGGCCAACGCGAGTTGATCATCGGCGACCGGCAGACGGGGAAGACGTCCCTGGCCCTCGATACCATCATCAACCAGCAGGGCGGCGACGTGGTGTGCATCTATGTGGCCATCGGCCAGAAGCGTTCCACGGTGGCCCAGGTGGTGAAGACCCTCGAGCGCTACGACGCCATGAAGTACAGCATCGTGGTGGCCGCCACCGCCTCCGACCCCGCGCCCATGCAATACCTCTCGCCCTATGCCGGCTGCGCGATCGGCGAGTACTTCCGCGACCGCGGCCGTCACGCCCTGTGCATCTACGACGACCTTTCCAAGCATGCCGTCTCTTATCGTGAGATATCGCTTCTGCTGCGGCGGCCACCGGGGCGCGAGGCGTATCCGGGCGACGTGTTCTACCTTCACTCGCGGCTGCTCGAGAGGGCCGCGAAGCTCAACAAAGAGCTGGCGGGCGGCTCGCTCACCGCGCTGCCCATCATCGAAACGCAGGCGGGCGACGTTTCGGCCTACATTCCCACCAACGTCATTTCGATTACCGACGGCCAGATTTACCTCGAGTCCGACCTGTTCAACAGCGGCATTCGTCCCGCCGTGAACGTGGGCATTTCGGTGTCGCGGGTGGGCGGCAACGCGCAGATCAAGGCCATGAAACAGGTGGCGGGAACGCTGCGCCTCGAAATGGCCCAGTTCCGCGAGCTCGCGGCCTTCGCGCAATTCGGCAGCGACCTGGATAAAACCACCATGGGCCAGCTCAATCGCGGACGCCGGCTGACGGAGATCCTCAAACAGGGACTCAATCAGCCTCTGCCCGTCGAAAAGCAGGTGGTCGCAATTTTTGCCGGAACGGCCGGGTACCTGGACGACCTGGCGACGGAGGAGTGCGCCGCCTTCGAGATGGGCTTCTACCACTTCCTCGACAGCTCGCACCCCGGGATTCTCGCCAAAATCCGTGAGAAACGTGAGTTGACAGACGACGCCCGCGTCGAGCTGCGGAAGGTGCTGGACGAGTTCAAGGCAAACTTCGTTGCCGACCGGAAGGTCAAGGCGGTGGCCGTCAGTGGTTGAGTGGACACTGGGACTCGGAAATTGGACTCCGGCAGCGAGCAGGCGGCAGGCCGCCGTTCTGATTTCTGCCGTGTGACCTTGTTGTTCTTATGCCCAACATTCTCGATTTGCGGCGCCGAATCCGCTCCACGAAGAACATGCAGCAGATTACCCGCGCCATGAAGATGGTGGCGGGGGCGCGGCTGCGGCGGGCCCAGGAGCGCGTGCTGGCGGCGCGGCCTTACGCGGCGGAGATCCGGGCGGTGCTGGAAAGCGTCGCGGCGCGCGTGGACGCCTCGGAACAGGTTGCCAATCCGCTGCTGGCGGTGCGGCCGGTTCGCAAAGTGCTGCTGGTTCTGGTGACGGCCGACCGCGGACTGTGCGGGGCCTTTAATTCGAACCTGGTGCGCGCTGCGCACAGCTACATCGCTCAGCAGGCCGGAGCGGAGGTGGCGCTGTTGGCGGTGGGCCGCAAGGGCTACGACCATTTCCGCAAAGGTCCGGTGCCTATGCTCGGCGAGCACCTGAACGTCTTTTCCAAGCTCGAATTCGCTCACGCGCGCGCGATCGCGCAGCAAATCAGCGAGTTTTACTCGAACGAAACGGTGGATGCCGTGGATGTGCTCTACAACGAGTTTAAATCGATCATGACGCAACGGGTCACGGTGGAGCGCTACCTGCCGGTTCCACCTGTGAAACGTGCCGAGGGGCAGTACCTGGTGGATTACATTTACGAACAGCCGCCCGCCGAAATTTTCGCGCGGCTGCTGCCGCGATACGTCGAGAGCCAGGTGTACCGGGCGCTGGTCGAATCGCAGGCGGCGGAACTGGCGGCCAAAGCCACCGCCATGGACGCCGCCACGCGCAACGCCTCCGACATGATTGACTCGCTGACGCTTTACATGAACCGCGTGCGCCAGGCCGCCATCACCAAGGAGATTATCGAGATTGTGAGCGGAGCGGCGGCGCAGACCGAGTAAAGCGCGTGCAGTTGGCAACCGGCCCCTGAAGATTCAGGACGGGGAACGGACACCGGAGAGGGATTCTGATGGCGACCGAGACGGCAGCAACGCACATCGGCAAAGTGGTGGAAGTGATCGGGCCCGTGGTGGTGGTGGCTTTCGAAGACGGCCATCTGCCGCCCATTTACAACGCCCTCCGCATCGTCTCCGAGGGGTTTGACGTTCCGAATCCCATCGAGGTGATCGCCGAGGTGCAGCAGCACCTGGGCGAGGGCCGCGTCAAAGCGGTCTCCATGGAAGCCACCGAGGGCATGGTGCGCGGCATGAAGGCCATCGACCTGGGCCAGCCCATCACGGTGCCGGTGGGCCAGGCGACGCTGGGCCGGGTGATGAACGTCATCGGCGAGCCGGTGGACAAGCTGGGCCCGATCTCGGCCACCACCCGTTTCCCCATTCACCGCGAGGCGCCCCCGCTCGACGACCAGAACACCACTCTGGAAATGTTCGAGACCGGGATCAAGGTGGTCGACCTGCTCGAACCCTACCTGAAGGGCGGAAAGACGGGCCTTTTCGGCGGGGCCGGAGTAGGCAAGACGGTGATCATCCAGGAGCTCATCAACAACGTCGCCATGAAGCACGGCGGCGTCTCGGTGTTCGCCGGGGTGGGCGAGCGCACCCGCGAAGGCAACGACCTCTGGCTGGAAATGTCGGAATCGGGCGTGATCGTGCCCGGCAACTCCGAGAAATCGAAGGCCGCGCTCATCTACGGCCAGATGACCGAGCCGCCGGGCGCGCGCTTGCGGGTGGGCCTCACCGGCCTGACGGTGGCGGAGTATTTCCGGGACGTCGAGGGCCTCGACGTGCTGCTCTTCATCGACAACATCTTCCGCTTTACCCAGGCGGGCTCCGAAGTCTCGGCCCTCCTCGGGCGCATGCCCTCGGCGGTAGGCTACCAACCTAATCTTTCGACCGAGATGGGCGAGCTTCAGGAGCGGATCACGTCCACCAAGAACGGCTCCATCACGTCCGTTCAGGCCATTTATGTGCCCGCCGACGACCTCACCGACCCGGCCCCGGCCACCACCTTCGCCCATCTCGACGCCACCACCGTGCTCTCGCGGCAGATTGTGGAGCTCGGCATCTACCCGGCGGTCGACCCTCTCGCCTCCACCTCGCGCGTGCTCGATCCGCGCATCGTGGGGGAGGAACACTACAAGGTGGCGCGCGGGGTGCAGGCCGTGCTGCAAAAATACAAGGACCTGCAGGACATCATCGCCATTCTCGGCATCGACGAGCTCTCCGACGAAGACAAGCTCACTGTGGCGCGGGCGCGCAAGATCCAGCGTTTCCTCTCCCAGCCTTTCTTTGTGGCGCAGCAATTCACCGGCTTGGAAGGGAAGTACGTGAAGCTCGAGGACACCATCCGCGGCTTTAAGGAACTTGTGGAGGGCAAGCACGACGCCCTTCCCGAACAGGCGTTCTACATGGTCGGCACCATTGAAGAAGCCGCCGCCAAGGCGGCGACGCTGAAGTAGGGCCGGACGATCATGGCCGAGACATCATCCAGCACGCTGCAGTTGGAACTGGTCACCCCGGAGCGCCTGATGGTGCGCGAGCCCGCTTTGCTGGCGGTGTCGCTGCCCGGGCGCGAGGGCTATCTCGGCGTTCTGCCGGGCCACGCGCCCTTGCTCACCGAACTGATGCCGGGCCAGCTCTCTTACACGAAGGGCTCCGTCACCCACTATCTGTTCGTGAACTGGGGCTTTGCCGAGGTCCTGCCGCATCGCGTGATTGTGCTGGTGGAGACCTCGGAACGTCCGGAAGAAATCGACGTGGACCGCGCCAAGCGGGCCCGCCAGCGCGCCGAGGAGCGGCTCCGGCTGGCCGGCGCCGGCGACGCCGCCATCGACGCCCTGCGGGCGCAGGCCGCCCTGCAGCGCGCCATGGCGAGGCTCGAAATCGCGGAGTACTGGGCTCGCCGTGCCGGAGTTCAGCGTTGAAATCCGAAAGCGCCGTCAGCCCGACTCCTCTGCCGGCGACCGGCACCCTCCGGATGTACACCACCTTCTGGTGCGCCGACTGCCATCGGGCCAAGTGGTTCTTGAAGGCGCGAGGAGTGGCATTCCACGAGATTCGGCTTGAAGATTCGGAGGAAGCCGTCGAATTCGTTCTGCGAGCCAATCACGGCAAGCGGCGAGTGCCCACCTTCGAGCTGAACGGCCGCACCTTCCACGGCTCACCGTTCGACCCCCGGAAGCTGGCCCGGGAGCTCGGACTCGAAGATCCCGCCCGCAGCTAGGCTTCCCTTGCTCAATAGGCGTCCGGCCGCCTGAATGCGGCCCCTGCCCCGCCAGCCTTCAGGCGGCGTTTCGGCGCCGCCTGCGAGGTGAATCGCCAAACGGCTGCGATCCTTACCGGCCGCGGTAGGCTGCGCGACGCGCGCGGCGGTAGTTCCGACGGTGCGCGCGAAGATGCGCCCGGCGATGCCGCCGCTGCGATCGCATGGTGTGCTGAGCGGGCGTCGGCGCCGGAGCGGCGAAAACCGGCCCTCCGAGTGAGAGTGCTAAAGCAATCGTTCCGAGAATTGCCGCGATCTTTTTCATAGCGTCGCCTTCCTTTCCTTGGTTTCCGACTTCGGGACCGTTGCGAGGTCCCGCTGTTCGATCCTGTTCGAGAGGGTGCGAAGGCCGCCCTCCGTAACCGGCGTTCGCACCCTCTCGCGTCGATCCCCCCGAAGCGCGGAGCCGTTACTTGCTCTTGGGAGCGGCAGTTTTGGCGCTTTTCGCCGCGGTCTTGCGGGCCGGCTTGGTGGACTTCTTCACCTTGCCGGCGGGCTTGGCTTTGGTTTTCGCGCTCGTGGTCTGAGCCGGCGTCTGCCCCTTTGCGCCTTTCATTCCCGTGGCTGCGAAGGCCGGGGCGCCGAGCGAGAGTGCGAGTGCGAGCGTTGCGAGTGTAGTTAGGATTCGTTTCATGACCGTTTGCCTCCTGAATTTAACTTCCGCCCTTGCTAAATGCACCGCAAGGGCCAAACTCAGCGCGAGCAGAGAAGGCGCTGAAAACATGCGGCTTGGGCGATCCCGCCTGCGGCTGGGCGCGGGTTCCGCGGCACGCACTCGCACGAGTTGGTGCGGCGCGCACTGTTCCGTGTGGTTTCAGAACCGAGCGCGTGCCGCGCGTCCGAACCCAGGCGCCCGGAAGGGCTATAATCGCGAACGACCATGCTGCTTGTGATCGACAACTACGACTCGTTCACCTACAACCTCGTTCAGTACCTGAGCGAGCTCGGCGCCGCGGTGGAAGTGCGCCGGAACGACCAGGTGACCCTCGGCGAGATTGAGGGTCTGGCGCCGGAGCGCATCGTGATTTCTCCCGGCCCCAAAACGCCGCGCGAGGCCGGCATTTGTATCGATCTCATCCGGCACTGCGCCGGCCGCCTGCCGATTTTGGGTGTGTGTCTGGGTCACCAGGCCATCGGCGAAGCTTTCGGTGGGCGCGTGGTTCGCGCGCCTGAAATCATGCACGGCAAGGTCAGTTCCATCTCGCACGACGGGCGCACCGTCTTCGCCGGCCTGCCCAATCCTTTCCCGGCCACGCGCTATCATTCGCTGATCGTGGAGCGCGAGGGCCTGCCGGAATGCCTCGAGGTGTCAGCCACGTCGGCGACCGGGCTCATCATGGGCTTGCGTCATCGCGAGTGGAAGGTGGAAGGCGTGCAGTTTCATCCCGAGTCCATCATGACTGGGGCGGGGAAGGCATTGCTCGAGAATTTCCTTCGGCTGTGAGGCGGCGTTGCGGCTGGCGCTAGCGGGCGTAACGGCGGGTGAATTCGACGAGGCGGGCGAGGACTCGAAGAGCCGCGCCGCCGTCGAGGGCCTCGGCGGCCAAGGCGACGCCTTCGGTGAAGGACTCGACCCGCCCGGCCGCCATCAGGGCCGCCGAGGTGTTCACCAGCACGGCGTCGCGGTAGGGGCCCGGCTGGCCTTCGAGGACTCGGGTGAGCAGGCGCGCGTTCGTGGCGGCGTCGCCGCCCAGGATGGAGCCCGGCTCGGACCTCGCCACTCCGAAGTCTTCGGGCGTAATTTGGCGGGTCTGGAGGCTCCCTGGGCCGGCCTCGGAGACTTGCGTGGTACCGCTGGTGGAGACCTCGTCCATGCCGTCCCAGGCGGCCACCACCAGCGCCCGCGCCGTGCCGAGCTCGGCCAGCGCCGTGGCCATCGCTTCGGTGCGCGCGTGGTCGAAGACGCCGGTAAGCTGCACCGTGGCGCCCAGCGGGTTGGTGAGGGGACCGAGCAGGTTGAAAACCGTTTTGGTCTTGAGCGCCCGCCGCGCATTCATCACGTGCCGGGTGGCGGCGTGATGTTGGGGCGCGAAGAGAAATACCACACCCACCTGCTCCAGGCACTCGCCGATACGCCCGGGCTGAAGTTCGATGGCGACGCCGAGCGCTTCCAGCACGTCGGCGCTGCCGCAGCGGCTGGATATCGAGCGGTTTCCGTGCTTGGCCACGCGCACGCCGGCCGCGGCCGCTACCAGCGCCGAGGCGGTGGAGACGTTGAAGGTGCCGAGGCTGTCGCCGCCTGTGCCGCAGGTATCGAGCAGTGGCCCGGCGGCGTGCAGGCGCTCCACCTGGACGCCGGCTTCCGCCAGCATCTCCGCGGCTCGGGCGCGCATCACCTCGGCGAAACCCACCAGCACGTCCACCGTCTCGCCGCGATCGCGCAAGACGGCGAGGAAGGCGATGATATCGGCGTCCGGCACGCAACCGGAAAGGAGCTCTTCCATCACGCCGCGCGCTTCGGCGCGGGTCAGGCGCTCATCTGCATTAAGCTTGACGATCGCTTCTGTAATTCTCACGGTGCCGATGGGCCGGTGCGTTGCCTTTTGGCCGCCTGTTTCCTATACTGGCTTATCAAACACGCCGATTCTCATTCTACCGCGCGTGGTCCGTGGGAGCGCGATCCCGCGGCTCCTGTGACCTTAGTAAACCGTTGACGAAATTCCGAGGCGCAGCACCTACGAACAACTGACAACTGACAACGGACAACGGAAATATGAAAATTCACGAGTATCAGGCCAAGCAAATCCTTGCGCGCTTCGGGGTGAAAGTTCCGCGCGGGGATGTGATCTCCAATCCCGAGGAAGCGGACGCCGTGGCCAAAAGTCTGGGCGGCGGCACGGTGGTGGTGAAGGCGCAGATCCACGCCGGCGGACGCGGCAAGGCGGGCGGCGTGAAGGTGGTGCACGGGCCTGAGGAGGCGGTGCGCGCGGCCGGCGAAATCCTCGGCAAGACGCTGGTGACCCATCAAACGGGGCCCGAAGGCCGCGTGGTGCGCCGGGTGCTAATCGAGGAGGGCTTGGCCGTCGAGCGCGAACTCTATCTGGGCCTCGTGATCGACCGCGCCTCCGGGCAGCCGGTGATGATGGCCTCCACCGAAGGCGGCATGGAGATTGAAGAAGTGGCGGCCTCGCATCCGGAAAGAATCCTGAAAGAGCCGGTTGACCCGTCCGTCGGCTTCCAGGCCTTCCAGGCCCGCAAACTGGCCTTCGGTCTCGGCCTCGATCCTAAACTCGTCAACGAGGCCTCCGGATTCCTCATCAACCTCCACCTCGCGTTCGAAGCCACCGACGCGTCGCTGGCCGAAATCAACCCGTTTGTGGTGACGAAAGACGGACGCCTGCTGGCCCTCGACGCCAAGATGAACTTTGACGATAACGCGCTTTACCGCCATCCCGCCATCAAAGAGCTGCGCGACGTGAACGAGGAAGACCCGCTCGAAGTGAAGGCCACCAATTACGGCCTCAACTACATTCGCCTCGACGGCACGGTGGGATGCATGGTGAACGGCGCGGGCCTGGCCATGTCCACCATGGACATCATCCAGTACGCTGGAGGCAGCCCGGCGAATTTTCTCGACGTGGGCGGCGGGGCGAACGAAGAGCAGGTGCGGCGCGGCTTCGAGATTATCCTCGGCGATCCCAACGTGCGCGCCGTGCTCATCAACATTTTCGGCGGCATCATGCGCTGCGACATCGTGGCCAATGGCGTGGTTTCCGCAGCCAAATCGCTGGGCTTCAAAGTGCCGGTGGTTGTGCGATTGGAGGGAACCAACGTTGAACTTGGCCAGAGGATCATTCAGGAATCGGGGCTGAACTTTACCGTGGCAAGCGGAATGAAGGATGCGGCCGAAAAAGTGGTGGCGGCGGCAAGGAATTGAGAGATTTGTGATTTTCGATTGGTGATTTGTGATTGGCAGCGCTACGGCCGGTGTGGATTGCGGTCCCGAGGAGTTGCGCCGGAGGACGAAGCAATTCGCACTGCGCGTAATTAAGCTGTTTCGGGCTCTGCCGAAAACCGAGGAAGCGCGCGTGCTTGGCAAACAGCTTCTCCGCTCCGCAACTGGAGTGGCCGCCAACTAGCGAAGTGCGTGCCGGGCCAGGTCGCGGGCCGATTTCATTTCGAAGATTGGCATCACCGTGGAAGAAGCAGACGAGTCCGCGTTTTGGTTGGAGTTGCTCGTCGAGGCGGGCATTGTGAAGAGTGCCAGGCTGTCCAGCTTAATGACTCAGGCGAACGAGTTGGTGCGAATCTTTGCGGCATCGCGCTCCACAGCAAAGTCGCGCTGAGCAATCGCCAATCACAAATCACTAATCGTAAATTCTCTGGTGCATATGTCAATTCTGGTCAACGAAAACACGCGCTTGCTGGTGCAGGGCATCACTGGCCGCGAAGGCGGCTTCCACGCGGAGCAGGCGATAGAATACGGCACGAAGGTCGTCGCCGGCGTCACTCCGGGCAAGGGAGGGGTGATCTGGGAAGGCAAGGGCGGCAACCACGAAGTCCCGGTATTCAATACGGTTGCCAAGGCCGTGGAGATGACTGGCGCCAACGTTTCCGTCATCTTCGTTCCGCCGCCGTTCGCCGCCGACGCCATCATGGAGGCCGCGGATGCCGGCCTGCCGCTGGTGGTGGCTATCACCGAGGGCATCCCGACGTTCGACATGATCCGCGTGAAGCAGTTCCTGGCAGATCATCCTGCCACGCGGCTTATCGGCCCCAATTGCCCGGGCGTCATTTCGCCGGGGAAGTGCAAGGTGGGCATCATGCCGGGACGTATTCACAAGCGGGGCCACGTGGGCGTGATTTCGCGCAGCGGCACGCTTACCTATGAGGCCGTGGGCCAGCTCACCGCGCTCGGCATCGGGCAGTCTACTTGCATCGGCATCGGCGGCGATCCCATCGTCGGCACGAACTTTGTGGACGCGCTGGCCCTCATGAACGCCGATCCCGACACGCACGGCATTATCCTGATCGGCGAGATCGGCGGCAACGCCGAGGAGGACGCGGCGGCTTATATTCGGGCCAACGTGCGCAAGCCGGTGGTGGGATTCATCGCGGGCCGCACCGCGCCGCCGGGCCGCCGCATGGGGCACGCGGGGGCCATCATTGCGGGCGGGAAGGGAACTGCCGCCGATAAGATTGCCGCGCTCAAGGCGGCGGGCGTGGCCGTGGCCGAGAGTCCCGCCCTGCTGGGCGCAACGATGGCAGGTCTGATGAAGGCTGGCGGCGCAATCACGTAGCGGGGATTTCGTTATTTGGCTGGGTCCGTCGTCAGTGGTCCGTTGTCCGTTGTAGAGACACGGCCAGCTGACGGGGGGCCAGTTCGACGCCTGGTTTCTTGGCTACGGACCACGGACCACTGACGTCATCCGAAGGAGCAGAATGGCACTGGAACGAACACTTACCATCATCAAGCCCGACGCCGTGAAGGCCGGGCACATCGGCGACATCATCAAGATTTTCGAGGCGAACGGTTTTCGCGTTGTGGCGGCGCGTTGGGTGAACCTGACCCAAAAGGAAGCCGAGGGTTTTTACGCCGTTCATCGGGAGCGGCCGTTTTTCGGCAGCCTGACCGCCTTCATGAGCTCCGGTCCCGCCCTGCCCATGGTGCTCGAAGGCGACAACGTAATCGCGCGCCTGCGCGAAGTGATGGGCGCCACCAACCCCGCAAACGCCGCGCCCGGCACCATTCGCAAGCTGTACGCCGCCAGCATCGAGGCGAACTGCATCCACGGCTCGGACGCGCCCGATACGGCTGCCGTCGAGATTGCCTATTTCTTCCCTGGGGTAGAATTGGTTTAGGCCGGAACCTCAGCTTCCTCGGAGCATTTTCATGAGTTCTCGAACCGCGCGAGTCACGGGTGGTGGTGAGCAGGCACAGGCCCGGCCGGAGTTGCGCCGGGAGGAGAACATGGAGCGACGGTCCCCGCGAGGGCGCGCGAGAAAGGCCGCGGTGGCAAGGGCGCCCGCTTTCCTGTTCGATCTCGACGGCACTCTGGTGGACAGCGTCTACCAGCACGTGCTGGCTTGGCGCGAAGCGCTGGAGCGGGGCGGCATTGAGCTTTCGGTGTGGCGCATCCACCGGCGCATCGGCATGAGCGGCGGGCTGTTTATCAACGCCCTGTCGCGGGAAACGGGCCGGCCGATCGGCGCCGAAAAGGCCCGGCGGCTGCAAGAGTTCCACGCCCACGCTTTCCGCAAGCGAGAGAACGACGTTCGCCCCTTGCCGGGGGCGCGCGAGCTTGTCGCTCATCTGTCCCGCCTTTCGATCTCCCACGCCATCGCCACCAGCGGGCGCATGGACGGGGCGCGGCGGCCGCTCGAAATGCTGCACCTCGGTTCGGACGTTCCGGTGGTCACCCGCGATCAGGTGGAATACGCCAAGCCCGATCCCGATCTCTTCCTCGCCGCGGCGGCGCGCCTCGACGTGCCGATCGAGACGGCGGTGGTGGTGGGCGACAGCGTCTGGGACATGCTGGCCGCGCGCCGGGCCCGCGCCCTGGGCGTGGGTTTGCTCTCGGGAGGCTACGGTCAGGACGAACTGGAGCGCGCCGGGGCCTATCGCGTTTATCAGGACCCCGCCGACCTTCTGCGCCATCTGGATGAACTCGGAGTGCGGGCGAGCGCCTGATTCGCGGTCGCCGCGGGGCCCCCGTCGATCTTCATGGAACGTACGCCGGGTTTCGTGCTCGCCTATGAACGCCTTTGAGATCGCCCGTAATGCCGAATCCATCGAATTGCGTATGAACGAAGCGTACTGGGCCGTGCGCCCGGAGCAGCCGGAGGGTAAGCACTCCCAACACCTTTTCCGCGTTGGCGGCGCGTTTGTCGCCATCGTGCCCAAAAGCGTTTCGTTGCAGCGCAATCGCGTCGTGGGTCTGGGCGTCAAAGAGCAGGCCGCCGAGAAGATGGTGGACGAAATCCTCGATCTCTTCCGTGCCTTCAAAGTAAAACGGTTCAGTTTCCATTTGAGTCCGTGCTCACAGGCCGAAGCGATTGCCGGCTGGCTGACGCGGCGCGGCTTTGAGCCCCACCACGCCTACTCCAAACTGTTCCGCGACACCCGCGAGCCTGCGCCGGTGGCGAGCGATCTGCGCGTGCAAAGGATCGGGGCGGACGAGGCATCGCAATTCGCCGGCGTCTTCGAGCGCATTTTCCCCACGCCTCCCGAAAATTTGAGCTGGATCGCGGCGGCCGTGGGATCGGAAGGATTCAGCCACTATCTCGCCTACGCCGGCGATCGTCCCGTGGCTACCGGCCTGCTGTACGTCTCTGGGCAATGCGGGTGGATGGGCTGGGCGGGAACGCTCACGCCCTACCGGCGTCGCGGGGCACACGCCGCACTGATTGCAGCCAGGCTCCGGCGCGCGGCCGAACTCGGCGCCAGGTGGGTGGCTTGCGCAACCCTTGAACCGCGGCGCGGACGGCCCAGCGGGTCGTTTCGCGACTTGCTGAGACAGGGCTTCGAACAGGTCTGCCTGCGTCCGATTTGGGTGTGGGACCGGCGCTGACCGCGCACCAACCGGCGGCCTGGAGTGCGATTCGGCGATTTTTCAGCCGACAGGAAGCCTTCCTCCGCGCTGCTCCGTTTAAGTTTGGACTTGACACGGTCCGTCCATTAATGATACGGTTATTGCTTCGATGTTACCCAATCCAAATCTCGGAAGGTCCCTCCCACCTGACGGCCTGATCCAGACTCAACTCCGGCAGGTAAAGCCGACCGAGACGATGGACGTGTCGGTCGGCCGTTGCAAGGCAGAGGGAGTGCGTCGTCAGTCGCCGACAGTGCTTGCATTGTTGCATCCGTGCGCTGATAAAAATCGAAAACTTTACGAACGAACCTACCAACTCATTGAAAACACTAGGATTTCATTTTTGGAATTCGCTCGAACCAACCAAGTTATTGAAAACGCTAGAGATAGAGCTTTTATCCAACCATCTTACTGAAACAAAAGGCGATAGCTGCTTTGAGAGGCCCAAAAACTCGGAGTTGTGGCGACGTAGGCCACTTCACGAGCCTCAGACGGCCGCCCACGATGAGGTGTAAAACGAATGGCCGGTCCCCCTTCCTACCAGTTCGGGAAGCTTGTCGTAACCGCAGGCGCCGCGCTGGTGGCCGTCGGCCTGCTGTTGATGGCCGGCTCGCGACTGGGCTTCTTCGGGCTTGGCGGGCTCCCGGGAGATCTCGCTTACAAGGGCAGGCATGGCTCGTTTTATTTTCCGGTGGTAACCTGCCTCGTGTTGAGCGCGCTGGCGACACTAATACTCTGGTTGGTCTCAGTGGTCAGGCGTCCGTAGTCCTAAAGCGTCAGTTGTCAGTGGTCCGTGGTCCGTTGCACAGTGGTCCGAACCACCCGCCCTGAGTGGGCGTTCCTGCCAACTTGGAGCATGCCACGGATGGCCAACCACGGACGACGGACGACGGGCGAATTGAACGTTATGGGCCAAGGCCTCTTCGACTTCAAATCCGAACGCAAGATCTACACCGTCTCCGCGCTCACCCAGGAGATTCGCGGCCTCTTTGAAAAGAAGTTTCCGGATATTTGGGTGACCGGGGAAATATCGAATTACCGCCCCGCGTCCTCCGGCCACCTTTATTTCACGCTCAAAGACTCGAGCGCCCAGCTTCGCGCCGTCTGTTTCCGCAACCAGGCACGCTACCTGAAGTTCAAACCCGCCGACGGGCTCTCGGTGATTGCCCGGGGCCAGCTCAGCGTTTACGACGCGCGCGGCGAATACCAGCTCATCGTGGAGCTCTTGGAACCCGCTGGACTGGGCGCGTTGCAGCTCGCTTTCGAACAGCTCAAGGCTAAGCTGGCCGCTGAAGGGTTGTTCGAAGCGGGCCGCAAGAAGGCGCTGCCCGTGTTGCCGCGCACCGTGGGCGTGGTGACTTCGCCCACCGGCGCCGTGATCCGCGACATCATTCGAGTGTTGCGGCGCCGTTTCCGCAACATCAACGTGCTGCTGTACCCCGTACGCGTGCAGGGCGAAGGCGCGGCCGCCGAAATTGCCGAGGGCGTTGAAGCTCTTAATCGCCTGCCGGATGTGGATGTAATTATCGTTGCGCGCGGCGGCGGCTCGCTCGAGGACCTGTGGGCCTTCAATGAAGAGGGCCTGGCGCGCGCCATTGCGGCTTCGAGATTGCCGGTGATTTCGGCCGTGGGCCACGAAACGGACTTCACCATCTCGGACTTCGTGGCGGATTTACGGGCGCCCACGCCTTCGGCGGCCGCCGAGCTGGTGGTGCGCCGCAGGCAGGATTTCGAGGCCGAGATTGAGAACCGCGTTCGCCACCTCGCGCAGTCGATTCGACTGAGACTCTCCGACGCCCGCCACCTTTTCGGTGAGCTTCGCATGCACCCCGCCTTTCAGACTCTGGGCGCGCGCATTATCGGCCGGGCGCAGAGAGTGGATGAGGCGGCGGCGGCCCTCGACGCTGCGCTGCGCAGGCGCTTGACTCTGGCGCGCCAGGCGCTGCTGCGCGCGGCTCCCGGCGTGGCACGGTACGATTTTGAGCGCCTCCTCGAACTCCGTCGCGCGCTTCTGATGGAGCGGCGGAACAGGCTCGACGAGTCAGTGCGACGGGGATTGACGGGCGGGCACAACCGGCTGGACCAGGTGCGGGCGATATTGTTCGAGCGCAATCCGGCGGCGATTTTGAATCGAGGCTACTCCATCACGCGCGACGCGGCGGGCCGCATCGTGCGCGACGCGCAAGCGGTGTTTCCGGGCAGCGCTGTTTCGGTGCGATTGGCGCGCGGCGAACTGGGCGCAACCGTAACGACCGTGAAGTCCTGATGGGGCGGAGTGGGCCCGGTCCCTTGGGTTACACGGCCCGTGTCGGCACGGCGCCTGCGCCGCGGGTTGTCAGAGCTTGTAGCCGATCTGGCGCAGGAAGTCCTTGCGCACTTGGATGTCGGCTTCGGATTCGAGGCCCTGGCTCTTCAGGCCGTCGATAACGCCCAGGATTCCGCGGCCCTGCTCCGTTTCGGCCACGATCACCTCCACGGCATTCGCGGTGGCGCAGAAGATCCGGCAGACTTCGGGCAGGTTTTTGATGCTGTTCAGAATGTTGATGGGGAAACCGCCCTCCATGAAAACGATGAAGGCGTGGCCGGTGGCCAGGGCGAGGGCGTTTTTCTGCGCCAGCTCGATTAGCCTGGGTTCGTTGCCGGAATACCGGACGAGCGCCGGCCCGGAAGATTCGCAGAACGCGATGCCGAATTTCATGCCCGGCACCGTCTGGACGATGGCCTCGTGAAGGTCTTCGACGGTTTTGATGAAATGCGACTGGCCGAGGATAAAGTTGAGGTCGGCTGGTTTCTCAATGCGGATGATTTTGATTTCCATGCAGGGTCTCCGACGGCCGACGAAGGTGCCAGGCGATTCTAGCGCGCGTCCCCGGGGTTTGCCAATCGCCGGCGCACACCGCGCCCGCGCCGCCCGAGACAACGCGTTCCGCGCGCTAATCGTGATTGCTCCGGGTTCGCAGAATTGCTAAACTCAAGACGAATGGCCAACCCTGCAGGCGCCGCGCCACGAGCGGCTGGGCGGAATACTCCGATGCCGAATGAGCAAACACTCGCCGCCTCCGATCGCAACCCCGGGGCCCCTCCCGGGCATCTTTACGTCGTGGGAACGCCGATCGGAAATCTTGAGGACATCACCCTGCGCGCCTTGCGCGTTCTCAAGGAGGCCGACGTGGTGGCCTGCGAAGACACGCGGCGCACCCGCCAGTTGCTCGATCATTACGGCATCGAGACGCCCACCGTAAGCTATCACGACCACAACGAATTCACCCGGGCGCCGGAACTGATCATTCGCATGGAGGAGGGCCAGGATATCGCCCTCGTGTCCGACGCCGGCATGCCGCTGGTTTCGGATCCGGGGTTCCGGCTGGTGAATCTGGCGGTGCGCCACGGCGTGACGGTGATCCCGGTGCCAGGCGCTTCGGCGCTGGTGGCCACCCTGGCCGCGGGCGGATTGCCCGTGGAGGAGTTCCGTTTCGTCGGTTTTCTGCCCGCCAAACGGTTGCCCAGGCAGCGATTCCTGCGGGAACTGAAGCACGAGCGGGCGCTGGTATTCTACGAAGCGCCGCAGCGGGTAACGGAGTCCCTGGGAGACGTCCTGGCGATCCTGGGCGACCGGCCGCTGGTGCTGGCCCGCGAGGTGACCAAGCTCCATGAGGAGTTCTTGCGCGGCAAAGTTTCGGAGGTGCTGGTCCGCCTGAAGGAAAAAGTTGTCAAGGGCGAAATTACGGTGCTGCTCGGACCCTCTGAAGACGGCGCCGAAAGCGTTCCCATTGCCGCCGGGCAGTCGCTTCAGGATGAACTTGACCGCACGATGTCGGAGCAGGGAATCGACGAGCGCGCGGCCTTGAAGCACGTTGCCAAGGCGCGCGGCATTTCGAAGAGTGAAGCCTACCGGCAGTGGCAGAGTGAGAAAAGTGCCCCCGAGGGATGAGGCGCGGCCCGCGCCTCACGCGGCTACGGCAGCGCGGCGGTATCGCAGGTCCTGCCCGCCGTGGCCGGCACCCGGCTGAAGAACTCATCCACCCGATCCAACACTTGATGCGGGCTGTCTGCGCTTTGAACGCTGCGGCGCAACTCCGCTCCGTTGCGCACGCCGTGCGTGAACCAGCTCGCGAACTGCTTCATTTTGCCGATCGCTCCCGGCATCTCCTCGGCCACGAGCATGGCGTAGTAGTCGCGGATCAACTGGTAGCGATCCGCGTCCGTGGGTTCGAGGTAACTCCCCGTGGAAAAGTACTCCTCCATCTGGCGGAAGATCCAGGGATTGGTGGGCGCGGCGCGGCCGATCATCACGGCGTCGCAGCCGGTGGCCGCAAGCAGCGCCTCGGCGTCTCGCGGCGTCATCACGTCGCCGTTGCCGATCACCGGGATGCGCACCGCCTGCTTCACCTCGGCGATCACGTCCCAGCGTGCGCGCCCGCTGAAACCCTGCAGGCGCGTCCGGCCGTGAACGGCGATCGCCTCCACACCGCAGTCTTCGGCCATGCGCGCCACGGGCACGGCCACGATTTCGTCTTCGCTCCAGCCGGTTCGAATCTTGATGGTGAAAGGAATGGACACGGCGGCGCGGATCTTGCGCAGAATCGTCTCAAGCTGCGGCAGGTCGCGCAGCAATCCGGAGCCGCCGCACTTCACTACTTTCTTGGCCGGGCAGCCCAGGTTCAAATCGATCAAATCAAAGCCCAGTTCCTCGATGATGCGCGCGGCCATGGCGAGGTGATCAGCGTCGGCGCCGAAGATCTGCGCGGTGACGGGCCGCTCTTCCTCCGTGTAGTAGAGGAATCGGGTGGACTTGAGGTTCTGGCGCAGCATGCCTTCGCTTGAAACGAACTCCGTCATGATCAGCCCGCACCCGCCGAGGCGCTTGATAAAGCGCCGGAACACCGTATCGGTGATGCCGGCCATGGGCGCCAGAATGTGCGCGGGCCGGATGGCGACGTTTCGAATCTGCAGGGGTTTCAAACGCATAAAGAAGCGGTCCGGGCCGCTTTGACCTCCAGTTTAGGCTGAAAAAGAGGGAATCGTCCACATCGGCGGGTGCGCAGCGGCTTGCACGGCGGCGCGGTTCTAGGGCGTGAGAGGGCGGCCGGCGGGCAGGAGGTCTGAAGCATTGGCAATCGCAAAACGCACCTGGCCCTCGGCCACCAGAGTCCCGTCGCGGTAGGCCATGCCCTTCAATTCTCCCACCGATTCGCGCAGTCTCACCACCCGGGCCTCGACGCGCAGCGTGTCGCCGGGCTGGACCGGCTCGATCATCCGGGCCATGGGAATATTCAAAATCACTGCGACCTTGTCCTTCATTTCCGGCCGCTCCAGTACCAGAACGGCGCCAAGCTGCGTGACCATCTCGAGCACGATGCCCGCCGGAACCACCGGCGCCTCCGGAAAGTGGCCCTGGCCCGCCTGGTCGCCCGCCGAGAAATGCTTGATGGCGGCGATGCGCTCGCCGGGCACGAATTCCGTAATCCGATCGACGAACAGGAAAGGGTATCGGTGCGGCAAAGTGCGCTCGATGTCTGCTACAAGCAGTTGCCGGCTCTCAGGAGTGGGCTCGACCATGGTGTGGGTGCCAGAAGAGGATCAGAGCAGACTCGGATCGATGCCCGGCTGGGGCCCGGTTAGGCGCTTGCCGCCGGGAGTGTGGTGCGCCCCGGCACGCGGGGCTGCGCCCTCCGCGTTGGTCAGGTAGCTCCGCAGACTTGCGCGAGAGCTCACGAAAAAGTTGCGCGTCAAGCGGTCAAGAGCGTGCTCGCGCACGGTTTCTTCCGGCACCAGCGCCCGGTAGACGAAGGAGCGGCCGCGCCTCTCCCGGCTCACAATGCCTTTCAGCTGCAGGTGACCCATCACCGTCATGACGGTGGTATAGGCCAGGGGCCGCTCCGGCAGCAGCCGCCCTCGGATCTCGTGCACTGTACCTTCACCGAGCGCCCACAGCATCCTCATGCAGTCGAGCTCAAGCGGCGGAAGATCGCAGGGATGGTTATGGGTTTTTCGAGGCATAGCCGCTCATCGAGGGTGATGGCCGGCGGCGGGCCCGCCGGGCGCAGCCGCAGTCGTCTCAGACTTCAAGAGCTCCCGGCCCAGAGCGCGGTTCCGCGCGGTCCAATCGCCGGGCCGCGTGCGGTCGGCTTCGAACTGGGCCCGCATGCTTTCGAGCTTGGAATCGAGGTCGTCCAGGTAATGCACCACCAGGGCCTCGGGGAACATCGGCTCTTTGGGAGAGCCGAACTCGAGTTTCCCGTGGTGCGCCAGGATGATGTGCTCGATCCGGTCCCTTAGGCCGGCCGGAAACTCCGGCACGCCCTTGATCTTCTCCCGGACCACGTCGAGCGCGATCATGATGTGGCCCACCAACTGCCCGCGCGTGGAATAGCGGAAAGCTCCGTGATAGCTCAACTCCTCGATTTTCCCGAGGTCGTGCAGAACGAGGCCGGCGATCACCAGGTCGCGGTTGAGCTCGGGGTAATGGTCCGACACGCGGTCCGCCAGCTCCACCAGCGAGCAGACGTGGTCGAGCAGGCCACCGAGGTAGGCGTGATGGTAAAGGACGGCCGCCGGAGCGAGCTTGAATTGACGGGCAATCTCTTCGTCTTCCGTCACGGCCAGGAGGAGCTGCCGGATGGGCCCCTCCGGCATTTGGCGCAGGCGCTCCAGCAGGGACGCGTAGGCGGCCTCCGGATCGCGCCGCCCGCGCGGCAAATAGTCGCGCAGGTCGGCGTCAGCGCCGTGTTTGGCGATGGCGCGCAGCCGGAGCTGCGCTGTGCCCAGGTATTCCTCAACCTGGGCCTTGACCTTCACCAGATCGTTGACTTCAAAATCGAATTCTTCACCGTCGACGTCCCACATCCGGCCCAGGATCACGCCGGTGGCATCTTGCAAGCGGACTTCCAGGTAGGTGCTGCCGGTGCGGGCCTTCTTGAGTTCCTTGCCTTGAACGAGAAAGGTGGTGTTGAGGGCTAGCCCCGGCTTGAGGTCGGCGACGAAACTCTCTTTCATTCGTTCAGCTCAGGGGCGTCGGTGTTGGTAGACTTGACGGCGCCGCTGTCGACGTATCCGGGCGCCAGGTAAATATAGCTCTCGCGCCGCAATTCTCCCAGATAATTGCGCAGCGCGCCCTGAATCCGGTCGTTGTACAGCGTGCTTTCAACCTGCTGTTCGACCTCTTCAAATTTGGGGCTGCCCCCCGTCCTGATTTCCATCACCTTAAGAATGATGTATCCAGACGGAACCTGGACAACGTTTGAAGTCTCATTCACGTCGAGCTTGGCGATGGCGGACGCCACCGCGGGCGCCATCGTCCCCTGCTTGAAGAAGCCGATATCGCCCTGCGGGCCCGCGTCAGCATTGTCCGAGTACTTTTTGACCACGTCCTCCCACTTCGCCCCGCCCTTGAGTTCCGCCAGCGCGTCCTGGGCGCGCTTTTCGGCTTCGTCAGGCTTGTGCTTGTCGTTGGAGATCAGAACCTCCGCCAGGTGCACTCCGCCCGGCGATGCAAAGGCGTCGCGATGGGCCTCAAAATACTTGCGGGCATCTTCGCGGGTGGGGTTCACGCGCGAGCCGACTTCGTGCTCAATCACTTGTTGCATCAGTAGCTGGCGCCGGATCTGGTCCTGGAAGTCCTCCCAGACGATGCCCTGGGCCTCGACGGCTTTCTCCAGCTCCTGCAGGCTGTCCAGATGATTGGCGGCCCGAACGTCGTCCAGCCGCTTCACCACGTCGGTCTCCACGCTGATATCGAGATCCTTGGCCTTCTGCACCATCAGATCCTCGTCGATCAAGCCGCGCAGCAGATTGCCGCGCTGCTCTTGGTATTGCTTTTCGAGCTCCGCGCCGGAGTACTTCTGCGCCAGTTCCTGGCGCAATTCCTGCTGCTTCCGTTCAAACTGCCGCTGGGTGACGATCTCGTTGTTCACCCGCGCGATGATGCGATTGATGATCTTGGCTTCGGCAACGCCGGCCGGCCGGGCGAGCGCCGCCAGGGCAAGAATGACGCAGAGGGTGAGGGCCTTGCTTTTCATGAGTTCGAAGTCCTTTGATGGCAAACGGCCGTTCCAGCCCCGCCCGCCGTTCCCCCGCTCTGATTCTAATTCGAGGTCCTGATCTCCTGCAAGGTTGCCCGCAGGTCGGCCAGCAGCCGCGAGTCGTGCGCCCGCATCCGAAAGCGGAGCGAGCCATCGGGGCGGAGCACCGCATCGCCGTGGCCCCGCATGAAGCGGCGCAGCTTGTCCGTGTCAACGGGCGCCTGCGGGTGAAAACGAATCCATATCTCATCGCCTTTGCACTCGATGGAGTGGATGAGGAGTTGCTCGGCGGCGGCCTTCAGCAGCGCGTAGCCCAGGAGCGTGGTGACCGCGCCCGGTACCGGGCCGTAGCGGTCCTGCAGTTCCGCCGCCAGCTCATCGCGTTCCGTCTCGTTGGCAACGCCCGAAATGCGCTTGTACATGCGCAGGCGCTGGCTCTCGTCCGCGATGTAGGTGCTGGGAATCTTGATGTCGAGGCCGAGGTTGAGCGTGGTGTGGACTTCGAGCGCCGGAGCGTTGCCCTTGAGCTCCTCGACGGTCTGTTCCAGCATTTTCAGGTAAAGATCGAGGCCGATGGCGTTCAGGTGCCCGGATTGCTCGGCGCCCAGCAGATTGCCGGCTCCGCGCAGCTCCAGGTCGAGCGCGGCCAGGCGGAAGCCGGCGCCCAGATCGGAGAACTCCTTCAACGCCGCCAGCCGCCGCCGCGCGATAGGGGTGAGGGCGTCTTCGGCCGGGATCAGCAGGTAGGCGTAAGCGCGGCGGTCTGACCGTCCCACCCGTCCGCGCAACTGATAGAGGTCTGCCAGGCCGAAGCGGTCGGCGTGATTCACAATCAGGGTGTTGGCCCGCGGAATGTCGAGCCCGTTCTCGATGATCGAAGTGGAGACGAAAACATCATACTCGTGCTCGATGAATTTCAGCATCACCCGCTCGAGTTCCTTCTCGCCCATCTGCCCGTGCCCCACCCCGATGCGCGCCGTGGGCACGAGGCGTTGGATGAGCGCCGCCATGCCGAAGATCGAGTCCACCCGGTTGTGGACGAAGTACACCTGGCCGTCGCGGGCCATCTCCTGCAGGATGGCGGCCTGCACCGCACCCTCGCCGAACGGCGCCACCACGGTCTGGATGGCGAGGCGGCCGCGCGGCGGGGTCTCGATCACCGAGAGGTCGCGCAGCCCGCCGAGCGACATGTGCAGCGTGCGCGGGATGGGCGTGGCCGTCAGCGTGAGCACGTCCACGTTGGCGCGGAATTTCTTGAGTTTCTCCTTGGCGGCCACGCCGAAGCGTTGCTCCTCATCCACAATCAACAGGCCCAGGTCGCGGAAGGCCACGTCCTTCGAGAGCAGGCGGTGGGTCCCGATCAGGATGTCAACCCGGCCCGCTTGCGCGTCGGCCACCACGGCTTTCTGCTCGGAGGCGGAGCGGAAACGGCTGAGCATTTCGATGCGGACCGGGAAGGACGCCATGCGTTGCCGGAAAGTGTTCCAGTGCTGAAAGGCCAGCACGGTGGTGGGGGTGAGCACAGCCGCCTGGCGGCCGTCCTGCACCACCTTGAAGGCGGCCCGCATGGCGAGCTCCGTTTTTCCGTAACCCACGTCGCCGCACAGCAGGCGGTCCATGGGCTCGGGGCTCTCCAGGTCGCGCTTGATCTCCGCCAGCGCGCTGAGCTGGTCCGGCGTTTCTTCAAACTCGAAGGCTTCCTCAAATTCCTTTTGCCAGGGCGTGTCGGGCGCGGAGGCCAGGCCGCCGCTCATTTTGCGCTGGGCGTAGAGCTTCAGAAGCTCTTCCGCCATGTCGCGCAATGCGCGTTTTACACGGGTTTTGGTGCGCTCCCAGGTGGCGCCGCCGAGGCGATCGAGCGTGGGCCTCACGCCCTCGCCGCCCGAGCGGTACTTCTCCACCAAGTCCAGGCGCTCGAGCGGCACGTAAAGCTTCGCCTCCTCCTGGTAGGTGAGCAGCATAAAGTCGCGCCGCTTGCCCTCCACTTCAATCTGGCGCAGGCCCTGGTACAGTCCGATGCCGTGATCGAGGTGCACCACGTAATCCCCCACCTTCAAATCGCTGAGGTCGGAGATGAAGGTGGAGATCACGGACGAGCGGTCGCGCCGCCCGGGCCGCCCCCAGACGGAGCCGCCGAACACGTCGCTATCGCTTTCGACCAGGACTCCCAAATCGCGGAAGGCCACGCCCGCGTCGAGATCGCCGCGTACGATCAGCAGCGGGAGCCTCTCGCCGGGTTCGCTCCGCGCTCCCACCCCCACCGTTCCTTCAAGCGTCCCGGGCGAAGGGCCAGCCTTCGGGCGCGATTTTCGCTCGTCCTCGAACGGAATCGCATACTCGCTCAGAATTTCGTGCAGCCGCTCCACCCGTCCCGAGGCGGCGAGCGCCAGGATCGCCGAGTCACCGGCCGCGATGCGGCTCCGCAGATCGTCCGTCCAATTCCTGAGCGCACCGTGATGGCGCGGGGCGGGTTGCGAAGGCAGGGCAAAATCCTCGGGGCGATCGAGCGAGAGGGTTAGCGCCAGGGAGGCGTTTTCGGAGTTGGGCGAATCGCCGCTGGCCCCGTCGGCTCGCGACTCATCATCCGCCGTCCTTCCCTCGAAAGCGGGAATCCCGGCGGAGCCGGCGTCGTCGCTGGGTGCTGAGAGTGTTTCGCCAGCGGTATGGATTCCCGCTTTCGCGGGAATGACGGCAGGCGCGGCGACAGGGGCATCAACCCCGAGCTCTTTGAAGCCCAGCCGGGGCGCATTTTCGAGCGACCTCCAGAACTCCTCCCCAGATAGGAATATTTCCTGTGGGCGCGGCCGCGGCGGGCTCATATCGCGCACGCTGTCGTAAGCTTCCTGCCATGCCTGATGAATTTGCGGCAGTTGGCGCTGGCGATCCAGAGGTTCGTCCCAAATCACCACGGGCCATTGCTCCGCGGCGCTCCGTGCCCCGGTGGTGTTGCGGCCCGCCTGCCCCAGCAGAGCGGCCAGCGTGTTCGGCCGGGGCTCGGCCAGCGCAGCAAAAAATTCCCAGCCCGGAAACGGCACGGAGTACTCGGGGGCCCACGCAGGCTCGCGCCCGGCGCCGCCCGGGGACGCTTCTCGCGCTGCGAGCCGCGTGATGAGCATTTGAAACAAGCCGGGCGAGCGCCGGATTTCGGAGAGCGGCACGATGCAGGCGGACGCCACCGTGCGGCGCGAGCGCTGCGTGTTGGCGTCGAACTCGCGCAGCGATTCGATGACGTCGCCGAAAAACTCGATCCGCACGGGCCACTCGGTTTCGGGCGCGAATACGTCCACAATCCCGCCCCGCACCGAGTAGAGGCCCGGCGCGGTCACCGGCTCCGACGCCTCGTAGCCGATGCCGGCCAGATGCTCGGCAAAGTCTGAAAGGCTCAGCTCGTCGCCGGGGTTCAGCTCGAGGGCGAGCGAGCGGTAGTAGGCCGCGTCGGCGTAACGCCCGAGGGCCGAGGCCAGGGGCGCCACCAAAAGGCGAACCCGGCCGCGGGCGATATTCCACAGCGCCAGTGCGCGGCGCTCCAGAATCTCCGGATGCGGCGAGCGGCCCTCGTAAGGGGAGCAGTCGAAGGCGGGCAGTGACGCCACAGCGTCCGGCCGCCCGCCGAGCCATCCGAGAAACGTGGCAGCCGCCCGGCTAAGGCGGTCTGCCGATTCGTTGTCTGAGGTCAGCACCAAAACTGGCCGGTCGAGCTCCTGGGCGGCGCCGAATTTGCGGACCACTGCCGCCACGGCGAAGGCCTTGGCCGCCGCAGTGAGTCCGGAGAGGGTGACCGGCCCGCGAACCCGTCCGGCCGCGTCGCAGGCGGCGCGCAAGGCGGGGTGGTTCAGAAGGGGCGCGAGACGAGATTCGAGGCTGGCGGTAAGGCCTCGGGCGGGGGCGTGGTTTTCCTCGACGGGCATCGCTTAGGGGAACGATCGGGTGCAAATCGCGCGCTAACTTCCGGCGCGCCGCGCTTTGATCTTTTCAATCAGCGCCGAGGTGGAATATCCAGCGGCGACAGGCACCGACACCACTTGGCCCCCGGCGGCCTCCACCTCCTCGCGGCCCACAATCGCGCTCGGCCCCCAGTCGGCGCCTTTCGCGAGCACCTGCGGCAACATGCGCGCAATCACGTCGCGCGGCGTGAGATCGTCGAAGACGGTCACGTAATCGACGGAACGCAGGGCAGCCAGCACTTCGGCGCGCTCGCCTTCGGGAACCACCGGGCGGCCGGGCCCCTTGAGGGTGCGCACACTGCGGTCGCTGTTGAGGGCTACCACCAGCACGTCGCCGAGGGCCCGCGCCTCGGCCAGGTAGCGCGTGTGGCCGGGATGGAGCAGATCGAAGCAGCCGTTGGTGAATACCACCCGCCGGCCCTCCCGCTTGAGATCGCGGACACGTTCCACGGCCTCGTCGAGCGGCAGGATTTTGCGGTTTCGGCTGGCTGGGGCTTCGGGCGCTGGCATGTTGTAATCACGTTTATGATATCAGACTGCGCGCGCCGCTAGGGCCGAAGGGGCGGCGTTCGTGGTCGCCCCATGGCGGGCACAAGGCCGGCGCCTGTGTTGGCGGCCATTGCTGTCTGCCCGGCCAGAGGGTAAGCTAGCCGTGACTTGCGGCAGCCAGCCAGGAGGATTCGTGAAAACACGGGCGATGGTGCTTATGATTCTTGTGACGATGTGCGGCGGTGCGGCGCGGGCGCAGTCCCCAAGCTCGCCAGCCGGCCTCCGGGGCGCGCCGCAGTCCGCCGACGAGCAAGCCGATACGCAGGGCACGGAGCCTCCCGCACTTCCCAAACGCATCCGCGTGGGCGGGAATGTGATGGAGGCAAAGCTGGTCAATAAGGTGGTGCCGGCATACCCTCCGCCTGCCAAGATGGCCCACGTTGAAGGCACCGTGATCCTCAACGCGGTCATCGGCCGCGACGGTGCGGTGAAGGATCTAAAGATCGTCTCGGGCCATCCGTTGCTCGCCCAAGCCGCCGTCGATGCCGTCAGGCGATGGCGCTATCAGACTACCCTGCTGAACGGCGATCCGGTTGAAGTGGAAACCGAGATCGACGTGAATTTCACGCTGGCACGCTCAGACGCAGCCGGCACCCCGGCGAACCTGACAGTCGACGCTGAACGGGTGAAGGCCGAGAAGGCGGCGCTGGACGCGGTGGACCCCGCAACCGTCGCCGACATCCGCCAGATGGTCGATCTCGCCGGCGTGAAAGCGCAGATGGTTCGGGTTATGAATGTGTTGATGGGACAACTCCGGCCCTTGATGATTGGCAAGCTGCCGGCCAGCGACTATCGGGAGCAGCTCATTGACGAAGTGATTGCCAACATGACGCAGCGATTCAGCACGGACGAGTTCATCGATCTTTATATTCCCGTGATGGCCCGGCACTTCAGCGACGACGAAATCAAGGGAATTATCGCGTTCTACGAGTCTCCTGTCGGACGCCATTACGTTCAGGAACAGCCGGCTGTCAGCGGGGAATTTCAGGCCGAAATGACCGAGCACTGGCAGAAGGTGGACATGCCTCAACTTATGAGCGAGATGATGCAGAAGATCAAAGCCGACCACCCTGAACTTGAAGAGAAGACGCCCCAGCACTGACCGGGTGGGGCGACTCATGCCCCCACCGGATCGGGCCGACGCAGCACCGCGTGCATTTTCCGCTTGACTCCTTAAATTACTTAGTGTATAAGTATATCATGAGTTATGTAAGGCGCAGCGGATGCGCTTTCACGGTCGGGGACATCATCGCCGTTCCCAGCCCCGCAGCCGGCTGGATGCGGGTAAAAGCAGCCAGGGGAGCGAGCCAAGCCGATGACTCAAATCCGCCCTCCAGCCACGCCTTGAGACCTGCTTCTGGCGCAAAACTCCGCCGAAAACGAATTGGACTGGGCATGTCTTTCATTCCACAAGGGTTGACCTGTTTTTTCGAGAAACGAATTATCGGGGTTAACGCATTGATTCTAAATGTTTTAGGGTTGGATCTGTCAATTCGGTTCATTCCCGTACTTGGCGCGAACGTGTAACGGCGGGAGAAGTTGTTGAAACATTTGCGCTTAGGCGACGTTACATCCGCACGCTCGCTGGAACAGCCCACGGCGGGCCCAGCGCTTGGTCGCTACTCCGCGCGGGCCCGGGGCGCGCTCCTCTTGCAACCCGCAGAACTCCCCAACTCGCTGAAGATAATGAACTTAGAAATAAACCCTTCCCAACTCATTGCAAGCGAAAGGGATAGCACGGGTCGGCGCGCCCTCCGTGGATCAGGTCTAACGTCCCGTGCGGGCGATATTGGAATAGGCGGACTGTCCTGCGGCGTTGACGGCGCGGATCCTGTAGGACGCCTGCTCGTCGGCGGCCAGCGTGGTATCTCTGTACTCGATGGTGTCCGGGGGCAGGGTGGCGAGTTTTTCCCAGCCTCCGGCGCCTTGAGGTGTTTGGCCGGCCGTGCCGTCGATGCGACGTTCCACCCTCACTCCGGTGCGCCCGGCGCCGTGAACCTCCCAGGTCAGGCGCAGCCCGCCCACCTCGGGCTTTACCACCAACGAGCTGGGGGCCTCGGGAAGCACCGGCCAATCGAAATAATCGGCGTCGGCGATCGCCAGCACACTGTCACGCACGGGCACGGGGCCGATGGGCCCGTCTTCCGCGCTGCGGCAGCACAGCGGGGTGATTTTGCCGGAGACCACGTCGATCAGCACCGGGTGGCGGATGCCGCTGCCTTTGATCAGCAGGCTCGCCGTATAGCCTGGGTCCCGGCTCCCGGGCAGGCTGCGCGCGCCGAGCCAGTAGGCCACAATCGCCTTTCCGCTCGGGGCGCGGAACCCGTAGGCGAACGCCGGAGCGCCTGCGCGTCGCGCGACGGCGTTGAGCTCCGCGCTCTCGACGTGAACGGTGGAATCGAAGTGAGTGTTGGAGAAGAGCCAGTTGGAATGGGCGAGCGCGTAATAGACGGGCCGCGGCGTGAAGTCGTCGGGGAGATACCGGAGGCCGTGAATCATGCCGAAATCGTCGTACTCGTTTCCATCGGTGCCTGCCGCCAGGAGCCAGACGAATGTTTTGACGCCCGCCGCCCAGTTGTAGACGAGTTGGCGCGGGATGTACTTCGATTGTACGGAGTCGTCCATATTCGTCCACGAAGGGATCGAATTGAACTCATCGCACCAGAACTGGACGCCCGGCCGCATGCCCGGATAGTGGGCCAGCATTTCGCGCGTGGCCTTCCCGCCTCCGGCGGCGTGCGCCCTGTCGTCCACAGCCTCCGGATTCAGGTTGTGCCCGTAGTTGGGATAAATGTGGTAGGCGATCACGTCGATGCCGGAGGCGCACTGGCAGGTGCCGAGCGCCCTGCGCGTGAAGTCGCCGGAGAGCGGCCAGGCCTGTCCTCCGTAAATGACCTTCGCCTCCGGGTCCGTCTCGTGAACGGCGGGTACGAAGGCCTTGAGGAGCCGCCCGTAGTCCTCGGGATTCGGGCTCGGGTTCCAGTAGTCGATGTCCTGCTCGTTCCACAGCGCCCAGTAATGGATGCGGCCGCGGAAGTGGTTCACCATGAACTTCACGTAACGGATGAAGGCGTCAATTTGCTCCGGCGTAGTAGGCGGCCAGAAAACGGAATAGAGGCTGCGGTCGGGGTTATGGAAACTGCCGGGCTCGGGCACGATGGAGTCCGGACGGCGGCCGGCGGGCGACGTGTACATCGGGTTGCCGTAGAGAAGCTGCACCTGGACTTCGACGCCGTTATCGACCAGCGAATTCACGTAGTCGTCGAGCTCGGGCGACACCGAGAGCACTCCGCGTTTGGGCTCGATCCAGTCCCAGCTCGTCTGGTCGGAGCTGTTCTCGTACTGGCCGATGCGGATCCACTTCACGCCAGCGTCGAACATCCGGGTCCACCACCAACGGTTCCAGGGCAGGTAGGGGTCGCGCGGAAGATCGGAGTTGATGCCGAAGCCGTCCGTGATCTCGGAGGAGCGCCGCGGCGGAATCTCAGCCGGCGTTACAACGCCCGGCCACGCGGCAGATTGTGGCGCCGCCGCACGTGCCGCCGCCTTGGGGTTCGCGAGCCCACGTTTCACCGCGCGGGGGCGAGACTGGCCGCCGGCGCTCAGTGGGGGGAGCGTTGCCGCGGCCACAACCATCATCCACAGGATCCGCCAGCATTTCATGCGAACCATCCGGGGCCTCCGCCGGGCGCACGATCGTATCCGTCAGAGAGAAGCGTGGAGCGCGCCATGGCCGTGAGATTGTTACATAATCGCCTGTCGCGGCATCTGTTATAACATAGGAGTTGCTGGAGGTGGAGATGGGGAAGGGTGTGATGACGCGCCGCGGCTTTCTGGCGGCGGGAGCGGTTCTGGCCGGGGGATGGACGCTGCTGCGGCGCAGCGGGGCCGCTGGCGCCGGATGGCCCGGCGGCGGGAAGTCCACACCGAAGTTGGTGTCGCTGGTGCAATTCACCGACGCGGGGAAGCGCGAAGGAGTGGTGAAAATGGAAAAGGTGGTTAAGCCCGAGGCCGAATGGCAGAAGCTGCTCACACCCGAGCAGTACGAGGTCACCCGCCACGCTGGCACGGAGCGGGCCTTCACGGGCGAGTACTGGAACCTGCACGAGAAGGGGCTGTTCCGCTGTATCTGCTGCGGCAACGCGCTGTTCAGCTCTGAGACCAAGTTCGATTCGGGCACCGGCTGGCCGAGCTTCTGGGCGCCCATCGCGGAACAGAACGTCGATACCCGTACCGATTTGAGCCTCGGCCTGCCGCGCACGGAGGTGCGGTGCAAGCTTTGCGACGCCCACCTCGGCCACGTGTTCGACGACGGCCCCCAGCCCACCGGGCTTCGCTATTGCATGAATTCGGCGGCGCTGAAATTCATCAAGACCGCGCCGGAGTAAGACCGCTCTCAACCGGAGATCGCGGTGTGCGACGCGATGCCGAAGAGGAGCGAACGAGGTTGTCGTCCGTTTCCTAAGGCGGGCCCAGCCCCCTTCACCAGGTATAAATCACGCCGGCTGCCAATATCACGGCCGCAGCGGCGCATGCGAGGGCGAGATACGGATGCTGGGCGCGGATCGAGAATGCCAGGTAAACGTCCGCACAGGCGATGAGCAGGACCACCAACGCCAGGCGCTCACGCGCTCGTTCACGCTTTTCGGCCATGGCGGGCTTTCCGGGGTTCGCGCGCGCGCCGAGAGCCGGCGCGCAACGCACGAGTGCGCGGGCGCCGTTCGCAAGGCGGCGCCGGAGGGCGGCCACGGCTCCTGAGGCGGTGACGCAGCGCTGCGGTGTCCGCAGGCGGGGTGAGGGTTTGGAGCTGGAGGATCGGGAGGCAGGCAGCGATATCCGGCCGCGAGCCGGTGAAAACGCCCAGCAGGAGGAAACGCCGGGCCGAGCCTTGGGCGAGAAGCAGCGTTATCTGGGTCATAAGCAAGCCGGAGCTCTGGGTTCGCGGCGGAACCGGGGATTCAGATCGAAGTCAGCAAGTGCCGTCCGGGCCTTCAAGAGAGCACCTGCTCCAACTCAGCAACCAACGCCATGGCCGGGCCTTTGGCCGCCGCGGCAAGCTTGGCGGCAATTGCGAGGGCGCCCAGCACGAGAGTCAGGAACACGAGGCTGTCGATCCCCGAGGTTGACGTCAAGGCCACCAGGAAGTAGGCCTCGAGTGTCAGTTCGACTTTCTTCGGCACGGACCTCGTGGCGCACTCCCCCGCCTGCGCTCTCCCGCGAAGCGGAGCGCACTGCTCTTCGAGACAGCTAGAGGAGCAAGGCAGGTTCCAAAGCCGTTTCGCACACGTGTCCGCAAGTGGCTGGTATTCTGAGGGATGCCGGCCGACAGGGCGAAGGAGGGTAATGGGTTGTGGATCAACGAAGGTAAGACTGTGCTCATCTTTGCCCAAACGCTTACCAGCGGATGGCGCCTATGAATATTTGACAATTGCGCAACAAGGCCGAGAAAGGTAAGATGCACTCTGACGGTGCAACCCGCCGCCAGGACGGGCTCCGAAATGTTGTGGGACAAAAAAACCCGGGCACCGAATGCGGCGCCA
>DATJAQ010000145.1:0-10547 GCA_035516075.1 Terriglobia bacterium
CACTTTCCCGAAGCTCTGCTTGGCGTAGATCAAATCGGCCAGGGTTGTTACGGTGGCGCCGGTCTCAGCCACCCAGTCGCGACCCGTGAGGCCGGCGTCGAGCACGGCGTCCTCCACGTAGCGGGCCATCTCCTGTGCGCGAATCAGCATGCACTCGATCTCGGGGTCGTCGATGGCGGGGAAGTAGGAACGGCTGGAGGTGGTGATGTTGTAGCCGGCGCGGCGAAAGAGGTCGAGAGTGGCGCTCTCCAGGCTGCCTTTGGGGATGCCGAGTTTCAGCTTCATCGCGGGTCAGCCTCCGGGGTGGCGCTGGTCGAAGCCGCGGAATAGACCGCTTCGGGATCAAATGTGCGCGGCTCGCTCACCACCCACCGGCCATCATCCAGGGTGCGGAAGAAGCAGCTCGAATAGCCTTCATGGCACACGCCGGGTCCGAGCGCCTCCACCTTCACCAGCAGGGCGTCTTGATCGCAGTCGGTGGAAATCGCCTTCACCTTCAGGCGGTGGCCCGAAGTTTCGCCTTTCACCCAGAGTTTGTTGCGCGAGCGGCTGAAGAAGGTCACGGAACCGGTTTCAACCGTCCGTCGAAAAGCCTCTTCGTTCATGAAGCCGACCATCAGAACGCGGCCGGTGGTGTGGTCCTGGATGACCGCCGCCACCAGGCCGTCGAGTTTGCTGAAATTGAGATTCATGTCTGACTCCAAAAATGAAAACGTCCGCCTTGCCACTGGCGGACCGTGATGCGCTCGTTACCTTGGGATTGCTGTCAGCGCCCGGCCGGCCGTGGCAATGGGAACGCGTGGTGGCCACGCTGATGATGGCGCCGGGTGCTGAAAGCCAGTGACATACCCGCACAGTATAGCAAATGAACAGGGCATACTGACAACGGCCCGGACTTGCCGATCTTCACGCGCTTGTGTTTTGATGCTCCACTCGATCATCGGAGCGAAGTGAGGAGGAATTCATGCGATTAATCTTTGGGGTTCGCGCCGGCTTGGTCGTAGGCGCGGCCGCGATGTTTCTCACCTTGATCCCCACGGCGCGGGCCGGGCAGAACCCGTCCGCGCCCGTGCCGCAGGCGGACACGGTGGCGATTGACCTGGACGGCACCGCGCACGTCACCCGCGTGGTTCCCGTGCCCGGAACGATCAGCCCCGAAGCGCAGAAGTTCATTTCGCGCCCCGGCCCCAAGGGGCCCGAGCGGTCGCTCGCTGAGCGCCGCGCCGGCACCGACGCCTTCAGAAAGAGCCGCTCGGAGGAAGCGCGCCGCCTTTATCCGGTGAATGTGGAAGAGAAGACCCTCGGCGGCGTGCACTGCGACGTGATTACGCCCCTCGTGATGCCGCCGGCCAAGAAACAGCGCGTCCTCATCAACGTGCATGGCGGAGGCTTCAACTCAGACTCGGGCTCGCTGGTGGAGGGCGTGCCCATCGCGAATCTTACCGGGACCACGGTGGTCTCCGTCTACTATCGCCTGGCGCCGGAGCATCCCTTTCCCGCCGCGGTGGAGGACACCGTGGCCGTTTACAAGGAACTGCTGAAGACGCACTCGCCGAAAAACATCGGCCTCTTCGGCACCTCCGCCGGCGCCATCCTCACCGCGGAAACCGCGGCGGAGCTGAAGCGCGAGGGGCTGCCGCTGCCGGCCGCTCTCGGCATCTTCTCCGGCACGGGCGACATGAGCCAGGCGGCGGACTCGGAGGCGCTCTACACCATCTGGGGGTTCGGCGGAAATCTCCAGCCACCGTCCAAGCAGCCCGAACCCGATGCTTACGTGGGCGCCACGAATCCGAAGGACCCGGTGCTTTCGCCGCTTTACTCGGACCTGCATGGCTTCCCGCCATCGCTCTTCATCACCAGCACCCGCGACCTGCTGCTGAGCGGCACCACGATTCTGCACCGCGCCTTCTTGCGCGCGGGCGTGGACGCGCAGCTCGCGGTGTTCGAGGCGCTGCCCCACGCCTTCTGGTACGACTACCACCTGCCCGAGACGAAGGAGGCGCTCGACATCATGGCGAAGTTCTTTGATCAGCGGCTCGGCCGATAGGCGGGGTACACCGCACCACCCGGTGCTGCGCGCGGCGGCCATCTTGCGCGCTCCTCGGGCGACTCGATTTTGGCCGGGCCGATTCTCTCGCGGGCGCCGCCTCAGGCCGGGGGTCGTGTCAAGCCGCCCGGGTGTAGATGGTGGTTGGACGGGATTCAGCCGCCGGGCCGCCGAGAGCTTTGTGAACCTTCCGCACCAGCATCCAAAGCACGTAGTAGAACGCCGCCATCGCGAGCGCCAGCAGGCTCCGCTCCGGCACGGGCAGGGCCACGCCGAGTACGCGCAGGGGCATATTCAGGACAAAAGTGGCGAGCAGACCGGCCGCGAGGCCCAGAATCGCGCCCCACAACGGCAGCCGCTGAGGGATCCAACTCGCAGGCGCCACTGCGGCCCAAAGTCCCCAGATCAATGGGGCAACGCACCATACGGCCAGCAGCGGGGTAGACCTTTGAATCCCGAAACCGGGCACCATGAGAACCACCAAGGCCCCGCAAGCCACGGCGATACCGGCGACGACACTGGCTGACGCAAATTGCCGCAACATATCCACCTCCCACGTGAGCGCTTGATGCTGCGCACACTTCCTGCTAACGAGCCTTGAACTTCAGCCTCAGTGTAAGAAGATCGGCGGATCGGTTCCGTAGCACCGGTCACAGGGGCTTGTGACGGGCGCGCAGGCCGGCAAATTGCCGGGGCGGCAGTGACTGAAATATTGCCGCATTATCATCACAATTACCCGTGACTCGCATCACCGCGCCGGGCCGGTTCGCGAGCTAGCTTCGAGTCATACACACCCTCAGCCGGCTTCGGAGGTGCCCCGGACCCAACTACAGGCCGGAATCTCCAGATCGGCTGGGTCTTCTCACTTCAAAGGAGGTGAGCTATGGCAAACGAGATCGCAATCAAGAAAATGATGGACGCTTGCGATCAAGACCCCAAGCTGCAAGCCCGGCTGTTCCACGACCCCAAAGTGGTCGCCAAAGAGTACGGTGCGGAACTGTCGAGCGATGAAGTCCAGCAGCTAAAACGGGTTGGTGCGCTGATGAGCTTGGTCGATGAATTCAAGGCGGGCCGTGTGGGCGTAGGCCCCGGACCCATCTACTATCCCATCGACACGTGGTGGAAACAGACGGTGTTCAACCACGTCATAAGCTACAGGTCCCTCTACAACCCACTCTTCAACCCAATTTTCTATCCCATTGGTTACGTCTTCAACGTTGGCGCGCAGGAGTTCGGCGGTCAATTCGCCGCGCTCCGCATGCGGCGGCGATAAAGGGCGGGCTCCCTGCGGCCCGATCTGTGATACGCGGGGGGTCCACGGACCCATCGGCCGGCAGCGAAGCCGGAGGCTGCCGGCCGATGGGCTAACCGGATGGAGGACAGAATGGCCAACGTGCTCTTGACGACCAAGTGCAATCTGCACTGTGTCTATTGTTTTGCCCAGGAGAAGATGCGCGACAGCCGCAACCAGACGATGTCCGTGAGTGATGCTGCCAAGGTGATCGAGTTCCTGAAGCGTTCCGGCCATCCTGTTTTCCGCGCCATGGGCGGCGAGCCGACCCTGCACCCCCAGTTTCCCCGCATCATGCAAATGGCGCTGGAGGCTGGGATGCGCGTCGACATCCTCAGCAACGCGACCTGGCCCGAGAGCTACAATGCGCTCTTCAACCGCGTTTCGCCCCGGCGCCTGTTCTTCCTGCTCAACATCGATCATCCGGACAACTATCCGCCCAAGATCTGGGACGGCATCCAGCGCAACCTGGCCGCCGTGGCGGCCTTCGGGAACGTGACCCTCAGCTTCAACATTTTTGAGACCGAGCCCCGCTACGACTACATTCTGGAGCTGGCCCGGCAGTATTCGATCGACAAGGTGCGCATGAGCTTCTCGCTGCCCGTGGTGGGGGCGCAGAATGCCTGCCTGAAACTGGAAGACTACAAGCGCATGGGGCCCTTCGTGGTGGAATTTGCGCGGCGAGCCGGTGAGGCGGGCATTGAAGCGAGAATGGACAACGTGGTTCCGCTGTGCATTTTCACTCCCGAGCAGGCCGGCGAGCTGCTGCTGAAGGGCGTCGTGGATCTCAAACGAAACGCGCGCTGCGAGCCCATTGTGGATATCGGCCCCGATCTCAAGGTGTGGTGCTGCTTTTGCCTCTCCAAGCTCTGGAATCGGCGCCTCGACGAGTTTCAGAACCTGCAGGAAATCCAGGCCTACTACCGGCAGGCGATGGGCTTGTATCAGGGCCGGTTGTATCCCATGGATAAGTGCGCCACGTGCCGCTACCGGGAGCAGTGGGGATGCCAGGGCGGATGCCTGACCTTTTCCGTGATGAAGCACGGGGAACTTGCCTTGGAGAGGCCTCCGGCGCCGGCGGAAAACGATGGCTGGCAGCCTGCCGCGTTCCTGGCCCTTTCGCCCGACGTGGAGATCCAGCACTACGACCTCCCGGAGGACTCTTACGCCGTTTTTGACAAGACGTCGGGCTTGGAAATGGAGCTGGATGCTTCGTTCCAGCCGCTCATCGCCATGCTCAACGGCCAACACCCGGCGCAAGAGGTGGTGGATCGATTTGTGGAGTGTAGCCGGAAGCCGCGGCCCGAAGGGTTGGTGGCGGCTTTCGCCGAGAGAGCCTTGAAGCAGGGCGCCCAGGAACTGCTCGTTGGGCTTTGGCATCAGGGATTCCTGGTCGAGCGCCACGTGTGAAGGCGTAGCGGAGTTAAATCCATTTCGCCTCCTGCTCGTTCGGGATTCGCTCCTGGCGGCTGCTCCAAATCGACCCACATTATTGCGATCTAGATTGGTGGTGCCGGGAGGCGGCTTGAAGGCCTCTCGCGAAGACCATCACCTTTCCCTTGACACCACGCCTCTCTTAATCATGCGGTTATAGCACCGATTTCGACGACACCCAGTCTCGCCCGCTCTGTGCGGCCCAACTGGCAGGAGCCGGATGAATTCAGCGTGCCGAAGCCACCCGAAGCCAATGTGGTTAAGCCTGTTCAGATCAATAGGTTATGGAAAACATGGCGGAGCCGAAGCCATTGTGGATGTTTCCACGCAGTTACGGACGACGGGAGGCCCAAGACCGGAGAATTGGCAAGGAATGGGCTTATTGACGGGACTAAGGGAGTCGAAGGCAGGATCCAAGAGTCGAATCATGCGGATGGCTGCCTGCAGTTCGTGCAGCGTTGAACATGGCAAGCGGCCAGTTGGCGTTGGGCGCTCGCCACTTGTCAGCGCAGCCTCCGGCGAGGCCGGATTGAGTAAGATGTGACTCCCAATTTCACCGCACCTTTGGAATCAGCAGGTTGGCGGAAGTCACAGGGCAGGCGTCAATGCTCCCTGAGATGCCCCGACACAAGGCCGGAATATCCTTCCGAATTAACACCCTTCAACAACCGGCTCCCCGCGCTGAGACAGCGCTCTGGTGGCCGGCGGAAGTGTCGATCAAAGCCACGACGTTAGAGGGAATTGACGACTTCGCTGCCAAGGAGGCCGTCGCCGATAGCGCATCGGGGGCGCCCGCGGGTGAGGGCGTGAGCCGAGCAGTTTCGGCCCAGCACAACTCCGGAGCGCCCAGTTTCCCATAGATCGTCTTACTAAAGGCGCTACGCGGATGGCGGAGCGCCCTCAAGAGCGACAGCTTTGACGGCTTCAATGATCGCTCTTGACTGTAGTAGATGATCTATGGGAACGTGTTCATTCGGGTGAGCTGATGCCGAAACGGGGGACGCTTCCGTTGGAGGGCGAGCTGCTTCAGGGCACGCTCGACATGCTGATTCTGCAGACGCTGGTGCTGGGTGCGGCCCACGGCCACACCATCGCGCACCTCATCGAGCGGCGCTCGGAGGAGGTGCTCCAGGTCGAGCACGGATCGCTCTATCCGGCGCTGCACCGGCTCGAGACTCGAGGTTGGATCGCTTCCTTCTGGGGCACCTCCGAAAACAACCGCAAGGCGCGCTACTACCGCCTGACGCCGGCAGGCCGCAGACACCTGGCGGCACAGACCAACCGCTGGCAGAAGTTGAGCCGGGCGATTGGGCGGGTGCTGCAGCCGGCGAGCGAGTGACGCGATGCGATGGATGCGCTTCTTCCGCCGGACGAGCTGGGACGCCGAGCGCGCCCGCGAGATCCACTCCTATTTTGAAATCGAAACCGATGAGAACCTCGCTCGAGGCATGACGCCGGAGGAGGCCCGCTACGCCGCGGCCAGGAAATTTGGCAATCCCACGCGCGTGCGCGAGGAGGTTTACGGCTTGAACAGCATCGGCGTTTTGGAAACGCTCGGCCAGGACCTGCGCTACGCCTTGCGCATGATGAAGCGGAGCCCAGGGTTTACGGCGCTGGCGGTGTTGTCGCTGGCACTCGGAATGGGCGGCAATGCCGCCATGTTCAGCATCGTGAGCAGCGTGCTGATCCGGCCCTTGCCCTATGCGGACGCGAACCGTCTCGTCCGGGTCACGGACTACTATCCGCAGGGCGCCTTGGTGGCGCTCGAAGAGCAGAGCCGGACGATGGACGTCGCCGGCTTCACGACTGCTGCCGGGTTCGACCTCACAGGAGAGGGCGAGGCGCTGCGCCCGGAGGGGAGTTCGGTGTCCGCCAACCTGTTCGTCGTGCTGCAGTCCGCTCCGGAGCTCGGGCGCATCTTTCGCCCCGGAGAAGACCGGCCGGGTCAGGACCGCATCGTCCTTCTCAGCCACTCGCTGTGGCAAAGCAAATTTGGCGGCGATCCCCGAGTGGTCGGCCGCGTCATCACCATTGACGGGGTCGATCGCCAGGTGGTGGGCGTCATGCCGCCGAGCTTCGGCTTCCCATCGTCTCAGGTGCAACTCTGGATCCCGCTGCGCCTCGATCCGCGCAATTCGTTCGAGACCTGGAATACCGGTTTCATGCCGCTGATCGCGCGGTTGCGCCCGGGGGTTTCGCTCGAGCAGGCGCGAGGCGAGCTTCGCCCGCTGGTGTCGCAGACCATCCCACTCTTTCCCTATCCCATGGCCCGCAACTGGAATGCGGACGCCAGCGTCGTGCCTCTCCAGGAAGATCTCACCGGTGATTTCCGCGGCAGGCTGATGGTGCTGCAATGTGCCGTGGGTCTCGTTCTGCTGATCGCCTGTGCCAACATCGCCGGCCTGCTGCTCTCCCGCGCCAGCGCGCGGCGGAAGGAAATGGCGGTTCGCGCCGCCCTGGGCGCGGGGCGGGGCCGCATCATCCGGCAACTGCTCACGGAGAGTGTGGTGCTTGCGCTCGCGGGCGCCGCGCTCGGACTCGTCTTCGCGGACGCCACACTCTCGGACTTCAAGCTTTTGCTGCCGCGAAACGCGCTGGGCATACCTGCGGCGCAACTGGATGGGCGTGTCGCCGCCCTGTTGGCAATCGTCGCCATCGTAACGGGCCTTGCCTTTGGGTTGGCCCCGGCCCTCAGCACGACCAAGATGGACCTGGCGACCTCGATTAAGACCGGCGGTCGCCGGTCGACGGGCACGGCCGGGGTGCGCGTGCGCAGCGCGCTGATCGCGGGCGAAGTGGCGCTGGCTGCCGTCCTGGCCGTGAGCGCCGGCCTTCTCGTGAAAAGCCTTTGGATGCTCGCACACGTGAATCCCGGCTTCAGCCCGCAGCACATCCTGACGGCGCGGATTTCGCCCACGCCGTCTCTTTGCCGGGAGCGGCAGTCGTGCATCAGCCTTTACGACGAACTCTCGCACCGGGCCGGGAGCATCACCGGCGTCTCCGAGGTGGCGGCCGTCAATGCGGTTCCTTTGGGTACGGAGATCCCGGCCATTCCGGCCGAACTCGAGGAACATCCGGTGATTCCCGGAGAAAACTTCGCGCCCATGTTGTGGGCGGGAGCCATCACGCCGGAGTATTTCCGCCTGCTGCACATCCCGCTGCTCGAGGGGAGAGGGTTTACCGACGCCGACGGTGCGCAGTCCGCTGGCGTCGTGGTGGTGAGCGCGGCCACCGCGCGACGGTACTGGCCGGGCCAGGACCCCATCGGGAAGCACCTCCGGACCACGTGGGAGAAAAGCTGGCGCACAGTGGTTGGTGTAGCCGGAGACGTCCGCCAATACGACCTCAGCGATCATTCCCCCGCCTGGCTGAACGGGGCCGTCTATATGCCTTATCCGCAGGCGGTGGGTCTCGACGGCAGGCTGCCCACGTCCATGACCCTCCTCGTGCGGACGGACTCGAACCCCACCGAAGCCGCCAGCCGCATTCGCGAGCTGGTACGAGCCGTGAACCCGAACGTGCCAGTAAGCGAGATCCGCACGCTGCAGGACGTGGTCTCGAGTTCTGCGGCTCAGCCGCGCTCCATGATGTGGCTTTTCGTCAGTTTTGCGGCCGTGGCCTTGCTGCTCGCGGCCATCGGCACCTACGGCGTGGTGTCGTACTCGACCGGGCAAAGGACGTTCGAGATCGGCATGCGGATGGCACTGGGCGCCACGCGGCGCGACGTTTTCGGTCTGGTGCTCAGCCAGAGCCTGAAGCTGGTGCTGGCCGGCCTGGCTTTCGGAGTTGCCGCCGCGCTCGCGCTGACGCGACTGCTGGCCACGTTTCTTTATGGTGTTGCGGCCACCGATCCGGTAACCTTTCTGGCCGTCGGCAGTCTGCTGACGGTGATCGCGCTCCTGGCGGGCTACGTGCCCGCTCGCAAGGCCGCCGCCGTCGATCCCCTCAGCGCGCTGCGCGTCGATTAACAACACCCGCCACCGCCCTTCGTAACCCCGCATCGCGCGGCGACGTCCGGGTGCGATCCCGGTTCGCGGCTCACGAGGTTCGAAAAGGCATTTCTCGAGCGCCCCCGTGGACTGAAAGCGGTGTCATAATCAAAATGGCCGGTTGGCGCCATCCTCGGGCGGCCCTGGGAGCACGCGGAATCATGCGCATTGACAACTTCGCGATTGGAATAGACTACGGCACGGAGTCCGGGCGCGTGGTGGTGGCTCGCGTTCGCAACGGCGAACTGGCGGGCCAGGCCGTGGTGCCCTATCCCGACGGCGTCATCGATGAGCGCTTGCCTGGCGGCGCGAGACTGGAGCCGGACTGGGCCCTTCAGAATCCGCGCGATTATCTGCGGGTGGTGGAGCACGGCGTGCCGCGCGCGCTCAAAGAGGCGGGCGTGAAGGCCGAGCAGGTGATCGGCCTCGGGACAGACTTCACCGCATCGTCGCCGCTCCCGGCGCTCGCGGACGGTACGCCACTTTGCTTCGTGCCGAAATACCGCAAGCATCCGCACGCCTGGGTGAAGCTCTGGAAGCACCACGCCGCGCAAGCGGAAGCCAACCGCATCAATGAAGTGGGGCGCGAGCGCAACGAGGACTTCATCCGCATTTACGGCGGCAGGTATTCGTCGGAATGGTTTTTCTCCAAGCTGCTCCAGATTCTGGATGAGGCGCCGGCTGTTTACCACGCGAGTGAGCGCTTCATTGAAGCGGCCGACTGGATCGTCTGGCAACTCACCGGGGAGGAAAAGCGCAACACCTGCACGGCAGGCTACAAGGCGATGTGGGTGAAGGGCCGCGGTTTTCCTTCGCCGGACTTCTTCTGCGCCGTCAAGCCGGGCTTCGAGACGGCGCTCGCGAAACTCTCCGAGACCTATTATCCGCTCGGCGTTCGCGCCGGAGGACTGACCGCGGAGTGGGCCCGCAAGACCGGGCTGAAAGCGGGCACTCCGGTTTCGATCGGAAACGTTGACGCCCATGTGGCCGTGCCGGCCTGCACCGTGACCGGGCCCGGATCGATGGTGATGATCATGGGTACCTCCATCTGCCACCTGCTGCTCGGCACCGAGCGCCAGATGGTGGAGGGCATGTGCGGCACGGTGGAGGACGGGGTGGTGCCGGGCCTGTGGGGTTACGAGGCCGGCCAGTCGGCCGTAGGCGATATCTTCGCCTGGTTTTTCGAGCACGGTGTGCCGGATTACATCCAACGCGAGGCGCGCAAACTGAAGGTACCCGTCACCGAAGTGCTGGAGAGGCGGGCGGCGGCCTTGAAGCCGGGCGCCTCGGGCCTGCTGGCGCTGGACTGGTGGAACGGCAATCGCTCGATCCTGGTGGACGTCGACCTCAGCGGCGTTATCCTGGGACTGACGCTCGCCAGCCGCGCCGAAGAGACCTATCGGGCTTTGATCGAAGCCACGGCCTACGGGACTCGGCAGATCATCGAGGCCTTCAACGCGAAAGGCATTGCGGTGAAGGAACTCGTGGCCTGCGGCGGCCTGCCGGAGCGCAACCCGCTGCTGATGCAGATTTACGCCGACGTGACCGGCCTTGAAATCAAGCTGGCCAATCCGCTGATGACCTGCTCCGCCCTGGGATCGGCGATGCACGGGGCCGTCGCAGCCGGACTCGAGGCGGGAGGCTACGCCACCATCTTTGACGCCGCCCAGCGCATGGCGCACGTGCAGCGCAAGAGCTACCGCCCCAACGCCGCGCGCCACGAGGTTTACAACCTGCTCTTTAAGGAGTACCAGACGTTGCACGATTACTTCGGCCGTGGCGCCAA
>DATJAQ010000146.1:0-10181 GCA_035516075.1 Terriglobia bacterium
TCCGCCCGTGGGGCGCCCGGCGGAGTTGAACTGGGTGAAGGGTGCGAAGGCCGGATCCGCTCCTCCGTAGCTGTTGGGCGAAAACACGCTGGCCAAATGAACTCCCGCAGTGCCCACGTAAGCGGCACTGACGTTCACATCGCCGAAGCTGTGATCGATTCCGGCCGTCCAGCTCCCGATGTATCCGTTGCGAAAATCCCGCGCGATGCCTTGCATGGAGAGCAATTGGACTTGATGGCCGGGGGTGAGCGCGGCCAGGTCGTTCTGAAAGCGCTGCAAATCGATGAGCGTGTTCGGCGGCACGGCCGTGGTGACTCCCGTGGGGACCACCAGGCTGCCCTGCGGTGTGTAAACGGGCGGCAAATTCACGGGGACGGCCGTGTTCTCGAACGGCAACGGAGCCCCGGGGAGGGCGCTGATATAAAGTCCGAAGGAGAACGGAATGGCGCCGGTCAGGAAATTGTCCTGCCACAGGTTGGGGAGAATGGTGGTGACAGCCCCTCCGGCATGCAGCACGGTGTGATCGCCGAGGCCATAATCCAGGGCAAGGCGCGGGCCCCAGCCGTGCCCGTCATGCGGGTAGGGCGGCCGCGGGTTGAAGAGGTAGATCTGGCTTGCGCCCGCCACCCAAAAAGGCGCCGATTGGCCGTCGGGTCCGACGATCTCGGGCAGCGAGGTTCGATTCTTGGCTTCCTGGATGACGCTGTTCACGTCGTAGCGCAGTCCGTAACTGACGCTCAGGTGCGGCGTGGCCTTCCAGGCGTCCTGAAAATAGAACTCGTAGGCTTGGCGGCGGACGGCCGCCTCGTCGAACTTGTCGCCCTGGGAGGCAAGGTTTGAGGCCGCGCTGACCACGTAGGAGTAAGGGGTGGCCGTGAGCAGGCCCGTCAGCGAATCGGGCAGCGGATCGCCCACCGCGATGTCGTGCCGGCCGCTGGCGGAGAGAATCGCCACCGGTGAATAGGCCGTTCCCCCGCCAAAGGAATAGGCCCCGTTGGGATTCACGCCGAAAATCGTGGCGTCGAAGTTGAAGCGCATCTCCGTTCCCCACTTGAACCGATGGGCCCCATGCGAGTAGCTCATGTCCTGCTTAAGTTGGAAGAGGTTCCCGTAGGAGCCGAGCACCGAGCCGTCCGCCGAATTGTAGCCTTCAAAGAGCCCGTCGCCGAAGCCGATGGCGGGCTGGGTGTGATTGACGGTGGGAAAGAAGGGCGTGCTGCGGATGTATCCGATGGCCGATTCCGACATGAAGTGGGGAGAGAGGCTGCGGGTGTATTTCAGGGCGGCGTTGCGCTGGTGGTCGAAGAAGCGGACGGCGAAGGTCGGATTGATGGCCGTCTGATCGGGATTGGTGAGCGGCCCCGAGACTTGATTCAGGCTGAAGCGCCCGAAGAGCGAAGCCTTGTCTGAGAGGCGGTGGTCGATGCGCACCGAAAACTGATCGGTGCTTGTGGCCACCTTCGACGAGGCGGCGTAGGTGCGCGCGCCGTAGGCTCCTTGCGCGTCGTTGGGCAGCGGATAGCCCGCCAGCACGTCAGCGACTTTGGGGCTGACCGGAACCAGCAGGGTGTCGCCCGGGTAGGTCGAGGTGTCCACGCCGGTGCGCTCGGCGGCGGTGGGTACGGGGAATACTTGGGTGGTGCCGAGCACCTGACGGAAGCCCTGGTATTCGCCGAAGTAAAAAGTGCGGCCGCGGCCGTTGTAGACCCCCGGGATCACCACCGGGCCCCCATTGGTGAACCCGAACTCGTTGCGCGCGAAGGGCGGGATGCGCCGCTCGTCCGCAAAGCTCCGGCGGTCGAAGAAATTACGGGCGTCGAAGGCCGCGTTGCGAACAAACTCGAATACGCTGCCGTGCACCTGATCGACGCCGGATTTCGTGACGACGTTGGTGTAACCCGCCGCTCCGTGGCCAATCTCAGCCGGCATCACTCCCGAACTGCTCTGCACTTCGCGGATAGCGTCCACGTTGAAATTGGAAAACGTCGCGCCGCCCAGCTCCGGGTCTGTAGTGTCGGCGCCGTCGAGCGCGAACACCGTGGCGGCGCCGCGCTGGCCGTTCACGGCAAACTGCTGCGTGAAATTGGCCGCGCCATTGGCGTCGGTCATGGTGCCGGCCGCGAGCAGCAGCAATTTGCTGAAGTCGCGCTCATTGAGAGGCAGACTCGACACCTCGCCGCCGGAAAGACGCTCCCCGCCGCTCGCCTGGGACGCCTCGCCGGCGGCCGCCGCGAGCACGCGCAGTTCGTGCGGTTGGAACGAAAGCTGCAATCCCGCCGTGAGTGCGGCCCCGTCCTTCACGCTCAGCGGGCGCGGCGTGCGCCAGCGTTCGCCTTTCCAGGCGGCGGAGAGCTCATAGTCGCCCGCCACCAGGCCGGCGAAAGTGAAGGACCCGTTGGCCGCGGTGGTGGCCTCAGTGGAGGCGCCCTGGGCCGCCGAGCGCAGGGTGATGGTGGCGCCTTCCACCGGCTTCCCGGCGCCATCGCGTAGCGTCCCATTCCAGGAGGTGCCGGCCAGGGCCGGCCAGGCGGTGAGGGTGGTGAGAAGCGCGGTCAGGCAGAACCTACGAAACCGATAACCAGAACGATAGAGCATACTCTTTAGATTGTACTCAACCTTCCCGGAAATGCGGCCGGCTTATTCGGGTTTGGAACCGCATCTTCGAGCTCTGATTCTGACGGCACGCCGGCGGCGCCGCGCCACTTTGAAACAGCGGGGATCCGAGTTCCATCCTAACCAGCGCCGCTAACGCCCGTTGTGATACCCGTCACAACCCGTCTCGTCAGGATTGCTAAACTCAAGGGTGAAACATTGTTCCAACAGAACCGACCTGGCGTGAGGCACCGGCGATGGCCATGACGAAACCTCTTCCTCCTGAAGCGCTCTACCAGCGATGCGATACGGGGCAATTCTCGTTTAAGACCACCGCCGAACTGGCGGATTTCGACGAGTTCATCGGCCAGGGCAGGGCCGTCGATGCGATCCGCTTCGGAATCGGGATACAGCACGCGGGCTACAACTTGTTCGCCCTGGGTCCGTCCGGGGTGGGCAAGCACACGATCGTGAGCCGTTTCCTCGAACTGCAGGCGGCGCGGGAGCCCACCCCCGAAGAGTGGTGCTACGTCAACAATTTCGCGGAGCCTGAGAAGCCCCGCGCTCTGCGCCTTCCCGCCGGCCAGGGCGTGGTGCTGCGCCGGGATATGGAGCGCCTGGTGGACGAACTGCGCTCCGCCCTGCCGGCCGCCTTCGAAAGCGAAGACTACCGCACGCGCAAGCAGGGTATCGAAGAGGAAATCAAAGAGCGGCACCAGAAGGCGTTCGAGGAGGTCAGGCGGGAGGCCGGGGAGAAGGGGGTGGGGGTGATGCGCGCACCCACCGGCGTGGTCTTCGCGCCGCTCCACAACGGAGAAGTATACAGCCCCGATGAATTCGAAAAACTTCCCGAGACGGAGCGGCAGCGCATGGAGGCCGACATGTCGGCCTTGCAGCAGCGCCTGCAGTCGATGATGCGCGAGGCGCCGCAATGGGAGAGACAGGGCCGGGAGCGGCTGAAAGCGCTGAACCACGAGGTGGCTATCTTCGCCGTCGGCCACCTGCTGGACGAGCTGCGCCGCAAATACGAAACGCTGCCGGAAGTCGTCGGCCACCTCCAGGCGCTGCAGCAGGACGTGGTGGACAACATTGACGAGTTCCTGAATCCGTCGGAGTCGCCGCTGGCGGCGCTGGTGGGCGCTCCTCAACGCCGCGCCGGGAAAGGTTCCCCATTCTTCCGTCGCTATCAGGTAAACCTGATGGTGGATCATGGCGGGAAGCAGGGAGCGCCGGTGGTGTATGAAGACTTCCCCAGCTATCAAAACTTGTTGGGCCAGGTGGAGCACACGGCCCAGTTCGGTGCGCTCGTCACCGACTTCGACCTGATCCGGCCCGGCGCCCTGCACCGCGCCAACGGCGGTTTCCTGGTGGTTGACGCCCAGAAGGTGCTGATGCAGCCCTACGCCTGGGAAGGCCTCAAAAGAGCCCTCCGTTCCGGGGAGATCCGCATCGAGTCCCTGGGGCAGATGCTGAGTCTCGTCAGCACCGTGTCGCTCGAGCCGCAACCCATCCCGCTGCGCGTCAAGGTGGTGTTGCTCGGCGAACGCCTGCTCTACTACCTGCTCGCGCAATACGACACGGAGTTCAGGGAGATGTTCAAGGTAGCGGCTGACTTTGAGGAGGTCACGCCGCGCAACCCGGAGACCCACCTTCTGTTCGCGCGCCTGATGGGCACCATTGCGCGGCAGGACGGCCTGTTGCCCTTCGACGCGGGCGCCGTGGGGCGGCTGATCGAACTCCGGGCGCGCCTCGCGGGCGACGCGGAGAGGCTATCGACTCACCGCCGCAGCCTGGTAGATTTGCTGCGCGAGACGGACTATTGGGCCCGCCAGGCCGGCCGGGCCGTGGCGACGGCGGACGACGTGCAGCAGGCCGTCGATACCCAGATCCATCGCCTGGACCGCGTGCGCGAGCGATTGCAGGAAGAAATCCAGCGCGGAACCCTCCTGATCGATACCGAGGCTGAAAAAGTGGGCCAGATCAACGGCCTCGCCGTGAGCCAGGTGGGCCAGTTCGCCTTCGGCCATCCCACCCGCATAACGGCCCGGGTGCGCCTGGGCAAAGGCGAAGTGGTGGACATCGAACGCGAGGTGGAGCTGGGCGGGCCGATTCACTCCAAAGGCGTGCTGATCCTCTCCGCGTTTCTGGGCGCGCGCTACGCGCCGGACCGGCCCCTCTCGCTTTCGGCCAGCCTGGTGTTCGAGCAGTCCTATGGCGGCGTGGAGGGCGACAGCGCTTCCTGCGCCGAGCTCTACGTCCTGCTTTCGGCGCTGGCGGAGGCGCCGCTCAGCCAGTCGCTGGCCGTCACCGGTTCCGTGAATCAGCACGGACACGTGCAGGCGATTGGCGGCGTCAACGAGAAAATCGAGGGCTTTTTCGACCTCTGTAAGGCGCGCGGCTTGACTGGCCAACAAGGCGTGCTGATCCCGGACTCCAATGTGAAACACCTGATGCTGCGTCAGGATGTGGTGGAAGCGGTGGCCGCGGGCCGGTTCCATGTCTACGCCGTGGCGACCATCGACCAGGGCATCGAAATCCTTACCGGATTGCCCGCCGGCGAACGCGACTCCGAGGGCCGGTTTCCGGAGGGAACCCTCAATCAGCGGGTGGAAAGCCGGCTGATGGCGCTGGCGGAAAAGCGGCAGGCGCTGGCTGCGGCGCCGAAGGCCCCGGGTGAGGCATGAGCGAGCGCGAAGGTGAATTCGTAATCCGGCGGATTCTGGTGGCGCTGGACGCTTCCAGGCCCAGCCTGGCTGCGCTCGAGGCGGCTGCCGGCCTGGCGGCCAGCGTGGAGGCCGAACTTCTCGGGATTTTCGTGGAGGATATCAACCTGCTCCGGCTGGCCAGCCTGCCCTTTGCCCGCCAGGTGAGCTATGCCTCGGCCTCGGCCGAGCCGCTCGATACCCCGAGAATGGAGCGGGAGCTTCGAGTGAAGGCGGAGCAGGCTCGAAGCGCGATGGCCAGGGCGGCAGAGCGCGCCCAGGTGCAATGGTCGTTTCGCGTGGTTCGAGGGCGGGTTGCGCCCGCGCTTTTGGAGGCTGCCTCGGAAGCCGATGTGCTTACGGTCGGCAAAGGCGCATCGGCCCCGGCAGGCCGGGCCCTCGGCTCCACGGCACGCGCCGTCACGGCGAACGCGCCGCAGGCGCTGCTGCTCGTCCAGCACGGCGCGCCCTTGGCGGCCCCGGTGGTGCTGGTCTACGACGGCTCGCCCGGCTCCCGGCAGGCGCTGGGCGCTGCCGTCCGCCTGGCGATCGCGCTCGGAAATGGCCTGACGGTGTTTGTGGTGGCTGAGACGCCGCAGGCCGGCGAGCGGCTGACGGAGGAAGTCTCCAAGTCCGTCGAGGGAAGCGGCACCACCGTACACTTTCGGCCGGTGCGCGGTCCGGATGTCACGGGCCTTTTAAGGGCGGTGCGCAGGGAGCCGGTCGGTGTGCTGGTGTTGAGCGCGGCCGGCGTTCTCGGGGAAGAATCCGTCCGAAAGCTGCTCCACCAGGTCGAAAACCCGGTGCTTCTCATCGGCGTCGGCTAGCCTGCCACAGCGGCCGATCAATGAGCCCGCCTGCAATGCCGGCCCGGCGGCTGTTGGCCGGTTCTTTCAGTGCCCTTGGGCGTTGTGGTGGCCGTGAATCTTCTTGAACTTGTAATGGCGATGGGCTTTCTTGTTCTGGGGCGAGAGCTTGTGGGCGTGGCCCGTTGGGTGTGGCTCGAGACGGGGACCGGCGGGATGAGGCTTGTGGCGGGGAGCGGGGTGGGGTTTGTGGGACGATGGGCGGCCGAACGCGACGCCCGGCGCGGCTCCCAGCGCAAACATCAGAACCAGAGCCGCGAACAATTTGCGCACCATGTTCCTTCGCCGATGCAAACCAGCCAAGCGCGAGTATAGCGCCGGCGCCGGGCGCCCACAAGCGCCGGTCAGCTCTACTTGCGCCGCATCAGCGTGACCCTCAGCAGTGAATCGTAGTGTGCATCGGGTTCCTCGAGCGGGCCGATACTATTTTGCGCGCGGGGCGAAGTCAACCGGATTTTCCTCACCACGATGTTGAGGCCGCGCCTCGGGTTTCGACTTCGACTGGGGGTTGCAGGCCCGGCGAAACTCCTTGACATGCCTTTTCCAGGCCAGGCCCGGAACAATGCGCGAGTCAACGTGTCCTCATGCGCGAGCTTGAGGCAGGGCGTCTAAAACGGCACAGAATCTTGTTGTTTTCTGGACGTGCCCGTCGAAAAGTCATACAATAACTGCCGTTGCCAAGGGGGAGGGCGCACCACGGTTTGAGCCCGATGACGCGTGAGTCTTCGCGCTCAGTCCGAGTGCGAGGAGGAGAAGTCTAAGGGTTATAATTCTGGCTAATTCAGAAGCTTGGCATACGTAACCAGCTATCAGGCACGTTGTGCCTTGACAGTCCTCAGTCCAACCCAGCACACTACAACTCAAGTTCGTGGCGGTGCAAGGGTAGTGGGCTTGCGGTAAGCCGGAAGCTCCCAGAAATTGCACGACGAGAACAAGCGGTGAGCGCCACCGTGTTGCGGAGAAGCCTCAGGGGTTGTCCGCGGGCGGGAGTCCGCATTCGAACTGTAGGCGAGGGGGAGAGAACATGGAACGACACGCGAATCATAACTTGGGCAGGGTCCGTTGGCTCATCGCATTGGCGCTGTTGGCCGCCTGCGGCGTGTGGGTTCCGAAGGCCCAGGCCGACGGGTCCCCCGTACCCTACGTTGAAGACCTCTCGCCCGTGACGGTAGCACCGGGCAGCGGGGACTTCACGCTCACGGTGAACGGCGACAACTTTGTGGCAGGGTCCGTGGTGCAATGGAATGGAAGCGCTCTCACCACCACCTTCGTAGGGTCGAAGCAATTGACAGCCACGGTGCCAGGCTCGGACGTTGCCGCTGAGGGCACTGCGACCGTCGAGGTTGTCAATCCCGGCTCTTTGGCTTCGAATACGATCTACTTCACCGTGACCTCCCCCACCGCGTCGCTGTTTTTCAGATTGACGAACCAATCGCCATCGGCCGGTGTGCACCCGAACGCGCCGGTGCTCGGCGACTTTAATAACGACGGCTACCTCGATATTGCGGTCTCGAACACGCAGACTGGACCCGGCAATGTTTCGATCTTCCTAGGCAACGGAAACGGTTCGTTCCAGGCAGCGACGAACTATTTGACCGGGACATTTCCGCAAGGAATGGCCATCGGGGACTTCAACGGCGATGGTTATGAGGATCTGGCGGTGGCAAATTACACGGATTCCACGCTCACGATCCTGTTAAACAACGGCGACGGTACGTTCACCTCCCGACCCCCTACTCCCCTCCCTGCAGGCAGCCAGCCCGTCTTCGTGGCGACCGGGGACTTCAACCAGGATGGCACGCTTGACTTGGCCGTGGCCTGCCATTCTCCCAGTGCCGACGCCATCGCCATCCTTCTTGGGAATGGCGACGGCACTTTTCAATCCGCAGTTACTTACGGCTTCGCGATTCAAGCCAACGGCCTGGCGTTGGGCGACTTCAACAACGACGGATTCCTGGATCTTGCGGTCACCGATGCGAACAATCCCACGGTCTGGGTGTTCAAGGGCGTCGGAGACGGGACGTTTGGCCCCGGCACCCCGTTTACCACCGATCTGGGGCCGGCCGGAGTTGTGGCGGGTGACTTCAATGGTGACGGCAATCTCGATCTGGCTGTTACGGATGTGGCCGCCGGCAACGTGGCCGTGTTGCTGAATAACGGCAGCGGCTTCCAGAGTTACGTGCCGTACGCATTAGCTTCGGGCGGATCCTTCCTCGTAGAAGGCGATTTCAACGGCGACGGCATCACGGATCTGACCGTGGCGAGTGCAAGCCAAAATACTTTTTCGGTGCTGTTGGGGAACGGAACAGGCGGAGTGGGTAACGGCACCTTCGGGAACTACGTGAGCTATGTCACAGATCCGAATTCGACAGCGCAGGTCGGACTCGCCGACGGAGACTTGGACGGCGACGGCCGGTTCGACTTCGTCTTCATTGTGACTCCACAGTCGCAAATTGATGTCCTGCTCCAGTCCGGGGAGTTGTCAACGTCGCCCGCGTCGCTAGACTTCGGCGATCAGGCGGTTGGCACCCAAAGCGGTCCGATGACTTTGAGCCTCAGCAACGCCGGCAGCGCCGACCTTATCATCTACAACGTTTCGAGCACCGATCCCACCGACTTCCCCGAGACTTCGAACTGCGGGCCCTTTCCGCGGACGTTCCATCCGGGCGACGGTTGTACGGTATCGGTGATGTTCGCCCCCTCCATGGAGGGCGCATTGTCGGGAGACATCCGTATCGGAAACAGCGGGTCCAATGTGCCCGCCGAGGTGCCGCTCACGGGCACCGGCGTCGCGCCTGAGGCCAGTCTGGCGCCCAGCAGCCTGAGCTTCGGCAACCAGTTGGTGGGCACCACCAGCGCCTCTCAGCCGCTGACCCTCTCCAACACCGGCAACGCCGACCTCATCATCACCAGCGTCGCCGCCACCAGCGGCTACCTGGTAGACAACCAGTGCGGTGGCACGCTGGCAGCGGGCTCGAGCTGCATGATCAACGTCAGCTTCAGCCCCACCCTGAGCGGCGCGGATAACGGCACCCTAACCGTCACCGACAACTCCAACGGAGTGACCGGCAGCACTCAGACGTCTGCCCTGACCGGCACCGGCGTGGCCCCCGTGGCTCACCTCACGCCCAGCACCCTCACCTTCGCGAGCCAGCTTGTGGGGACTACCAGCGCGGCCCAGACGCTGACGCTCTCGAATACCGGCACCGCAACCCTCACCATTACCGGCGTCACTCTCAGCGGCACCAATGCTGCGGACTTCGCACTGGCCAGCAACACTTGCGGCGCGTCGCTCGCGGCCGGATCGAGCTGCACCATCGGCGTCACTTTCACGCCCGCTTCCACCGGCAGCCGCAGCGCCACCGTCACCGTCACCGACAACTCGAACGGACAATCCGGCAGCACCCAGACGTCTGCGCTGAGCGGCACCGGCGTGGCCCCGGTGGCCGGCCTCGCGCCCGCCAGCCTCACCTTCGCCAGTCAATTGGTGGGGACTAAGAGCTCGGCCCAGGGGCTTACCCTGTCGAATACCGGCACGGCAACCCTGACCATCACCAGCGTCGCGCTTAGCGGCACGAATGCCGCGGACTTCGCCGAGACCAACACCTGCGGCACATCGCTCGCCGCCGGAGCGAACTGCAGTGTCAGCGTCACATTCACCCCGTCCGCCACCGGCAGCCGCAGCGCCACGGTCACGGTCACCGACAACTCCAACGGAGTGAACGGCAGCACTCAGACGGCCAGCCTCACCGGCACCGGCACGGCCCCGGTGGCCGGCCTCGCGCCCGCCAGCCTCACCTTCGCCAGTCAGCCGGTCGGCACCACGAGCGCGGCCCAGACGCTCACTTTGTCGAACACCGGCACGGCAACTCTGACCATCACCAGCGTCGCGCTGAGCGGCACGAACGCGGCGGACTTCGGCGAGACCAATACCTGCGGCACGTCGCTCGCCGCCGGAGCGAACTGTGCCGTCAGCGTCACGTTCACACCCACCGCCAGCGGCAGCCGCAGCGCCACGGTG
>DATJAQ010000147.1:0-13290 GCA_035516075.1 Terriglobia bacterium
GGGTCCCTCACCAAGCAGCTTGTGCGCCAGCTCAATCTCGACGCCGGCCGCAATCCTCAGGCGTACGGGATTGGCGTGAAGGAACTCTGGGACGTCCCCGCCGGACGCCTGCCCGTGGGTCACGTGGCGCACACCGCCGGCTGGCCGCTCGCGCCCAAACTATTCGGCGGGGCTTTTATCTATGCGCTCTCGGAAACGCGCCTTTCGCTCGGCCTCGTCTCCGGACTCGACGCCGACGATCCGCGCTTCGATGGCCATAACGCGTTCCAGCTCTGGAAGACGCATCCCTGGGTTCGAAGCCTGCTCGAAGGCGGCCAGATGGTGCGCTATGGCGCCAAGACCGTGCCCGAGGGCGGCTACTTCGCCATCCCCAATACGGTGGCGGACGGAGCCCTCATCGTGGGCGATTCGGCCGGCTTCCTGAATTCGCAACGGTTGAAGGGCATTCATCTGGCGATGAAGACCGGCATGCTGGCGGCAGAGGCTATCTTCGAGGCGCTGGCCGCCGGAGACACTTCGGCGCAAGGTCTCGCGCGCTTCGACCACGAGTGGCGCTCGAGCTGGGTGCACGACGAATTGTGGAAGGTCCGCAACTACCACCAGGGATTCGAACATGGCTTTTTCGCGGGCGCGCTGCACGGCGCGCTGCAGTTCGTGACGGGCGGGCGCGGCCTGCACGCGCGCTACCCGGGCCGCGCCGATTTCGAGCACATGAAGCGGCTGGCGGCGATTAACGGCCGGCCGTTCGAGCGTGCTAAGGCGGATGGCAAGCTGACTTTCGACAAGCTGAAGGACGTATACCATTCCGCAACGCACCATGAGGAAGACCAGCCGTCACACCTTCGAATCGCCGACTTCGACATCTGTAATAATCGCTGCGTGGAGGAATTCGGGAATCCTTGCCAGTACTTCTGCCCCGCCCAGGTGTACGAAATGGAAGAGACCGCGGGCGGTGCCGGCAAACATCTGAAGCTCAATCCATCGAATTGCGTGCATTGCAAAACGTGCGACGTGGCCGATCCCTACCAGATCATCACCTGGGTGTGCCCCGAGGGCGGCGGCGGGCCGCACTATGAGGGAATGTAGGGGGGCAATAAACAGTACGCGGTAGGGAGCAGGCAGTCTGCGACCAGCACACTTCCTTTCAACAGGGAATATTGTTTCAATGAGTCATTGACTCAATCGCCCGATGGCTCAATCACCCGATCCTCCAGGTGCCGGCTTATCCGCCAAGACCAAAGCCGACTCCGGTGCCAAAGAGCTCACCCGCTGGCAAGCATTCCAGGTTCGCGTGCTCGGGTGGCTAGCGGCCCTCGTGGTGCGGCTGATTGGCGGCAGTCTGCGCTGGGAAGTAGTCGGCTGGGAGCATTGGGAAGCCGCGCAGGCCCCCGGCAAGCACGTGGTGTACACCTTCTGGCACAGCGAGATCTTCGCCGCCACCTGGTTCTGGCGCAAACGCGGAATCGTGGTGATGAGCGGCTACAACTTCGACGCGCGTCTCACCGCCCAGGTGATCGCGAAGCACGGCTACGAGATCGCACGCGGCTCGGCCAGCCGGGGCGCAGCGCGGGCGCTGGTGGGCATGGCGCGTGCCGTTCAGCGCGGGCACGATGCGGCGTTCACCATCGACGGTCCCCGCGGACCGCGTCACGTGGCAAAGCCGGGCGCGGTAATGCTGGCCAAGGCCACTGGCGCGGCCGTCCTGTGCTTTCACATCCGGCCGGCCCGGGCGTGGGTGTTCAGTAAGAGCTGGGACCGAACGGAAATTCCGCGGCCCTTCAGCCGCGCCGCGATTTTCATCGCTCCTCCCATTACCGTATCGAAGGACGCCAATGACGCGGCGCAAGCGCGCAAGCTCGCCGAGGTTCAAGCGGCGCTCGATGACCTGCTGCGGCAGGGGGACGAGTGGAGGAAAAAGATCGGTGATTGAGTGGCTGGGTGATTGAATGACTGACTCATTGACTCAATGACTCATTGAAGGAATTTCTGCATTCTCCAGTCAGGCGACCGCCTACTGCCTACTGCTCTCCGCCAGCCGCTTCAGCTCCGGAAACAGCGCCTCCACCTGCCGCCGGGTGTCGTCGATGCTTCCCGACGTGTCGATTACGTAATCCGCGCGGCGGCGCTTCTCATCCACCGGCATCTGGGCCTGAATACGGCGCTCGGCTTGCTCCCGGGAGAGCGCGGTCTTGGCCAGAAGGCGCTCGAGCTGCTGTTCCGGCCGGCACCAGGCCACGATCATCTTGAGAAAGCGGGACTCGATATGCGCCTCGTAGATGAGCGCAGCGTCGGAGATCACGACGGCGGCAGGGTCTTCAGCATGGTAAGCCGCCAGCAGTTCGTCGCGCCGCGCCATGATGGCGGGGTGAATGATGGCGTTGAGGGCGGCAAGCTGGGCAGAATCGGCGAACACGATCTCGCCGAGGCGCCCGCGGTCGATTTCGCCGGCGGCGCCGACGATGACGCGGCCAAATCGGTTCACAACTTTTTCAAACGTACTTGATCCGAAGCGGAGGAGCTCGTGGGCAATCTGGTCGGCGTTAATCACCCTGGCGCCGAGGTCCCGAAACATCGCGGCCACGGTGGTCTTGCCTGAGGCGATGCCGCCTGTGAGGCCGAAAGATGCCATACATGAACAGTGGCGAGCGATTGGAAGATTGATTCATTGAGTCAATGAGTCAATGGCTCAATTCCTCAATCCGCAAATCTTTCGATCGCTTGTCACTCGTCACTTGCCGCTCGTCTCCCGTCTCAATTTCGCAGCTCGCACCGTGTTCGACATCAGCATGGCGATGGTGAGCGGGCCCACGCCCCCGGGCACCGGCGTATAGGCTCCGGAGATTTCGTGCATGGCTTCGGGCTGAACGTCGCCCACCAGCACGGTGCCCTTAGCCTCCAGTTTGCGCAGGGCTTCGCCGGGGTCGCGAAACGCTTGACGTACCTCGTCGGCGGTGCTGAGCCGATTCATGCCCACGTCGATTACGGTGGCGCCCGGCCGGATGAAATCCGCCGTAATCAGCGATGCCCGGCCCATGGCGGCCACCAGGATGTCGCCTTCACGCGTCACCGCCGGCAGATCGCGCGTGCGCGAGTGGCAAATGGTGACGGTGGCGTGCTGGTGGAGCAGCAGCAGAGCCATGGGCTTGCCCACAATGTCGCTGCGGCCCACCACCACGGCGCGCGCGCCCTTGATGGGGATCTGGTACCGCCGCAGCATCTCCATAATCCCGGCCGGCGTGCAGGCCACCAGGCCGGGCCGCCCGGCCACCAGGCGTCCCACGTTGGTGGGATGAAAACCGTCCACGTCCTTGGCGGGATTGACGGCCTCCAGAATCCGCCGGGTATCCACCTGCGCGGGCAACGGAAGCTGCACCAGGATGCCGTCGATCTCCTCGCGGCGATTCAGGCTCTCGACCAGTTCCAGCAGCTTCTCTGTGGTGGTTGTAGCGGGCCACTCGATCCTCTCGCTGTAGAGCCCGAGCATCTCGCAGGCCTTCACTTTGCTTCGGACGTAAATCTGAGACGCCGGGTTCTCGCCCACCAGCACGGCGGCCAGGCCGGGTGTGATGCCGTGCGACTTCAGGGACGCGATCTCCTCCGCCAGTTCGCGCTGGATCTCGTCGCGAATCTTCAGGCCATCAAGTACGGTTGCGCTCACGGTTCGCCTCGATTCGACACTCGACTCTAGCATACCGCTTCGTTTCGAACCGCTGCCGTCCGGGCGCCGCCGCCAGAGGCCAGTGGCGCCGGACACGCGGTTGTGCTGTGATAATCCCTGGAGCCCGTCAGCGCATGAACACTTCCCCACAACTCGCACGCTTTCACCTGCTGGAGCGCGTCTCGCCGACTCATCCCGCGATCGGCGACGTGGAGGCCGCCGTCCGCGACTCCCTGGGCGCCCTCGGCCTCGACCCGCGCCAGCTCGCAGGCCGGCGCATCGCGGTGGCGGTGGGCAGCCGCGGCGTTGCGAGCCTGCGCGAGATCGTGCGCGCCGTCTGCCGGTGGCTGGCCCGCCACGGTGCAAAGCCTTTCGCATTCCCGGCCATGGGCAGCCACGGCGGCGCCACCGATGCGGGCCAACGCCGGGTACTCGAGGATTACGGGGTCACCCCCGAGTTCATCGGCGCCGAAGTCCTCTCCTCGATGGCCAGCATACAGACCGGGACCACACCTGAAGGCTTCCCCGTTTCCATGGACCGTCACGCCTGGCAGTCGGACGGCGTGGTGCTGATCAACCGCGTGAAACCTCACACCAGTTTTACGGGCCGGATTGAAAGCGGCCTGCTGAAGATGCTGGCGGTGGGCATGGGCAAAGAGAAAGGGGCGCGCGAGTTTCACCGCCTGGCCGCGCGCTACGGCGCCGAGCCGGTGCTGCGCGCCGTGGGAGGGGCCGTGCTCGCCACCGGCAAAATCCTGGCCGGCGTCGCAGTGGCGGAGAACTCCTGTCACCAGGCGGCGGTAATCCGGGCCGCCACGCCCGAAGGCATGGTGGCGATGGAAGAAGAGATGCTTGCGCTCGCCAAGAGCCTGCTGCCGCGTCTTCCCTTCTCCCGGCTCGATCTGCTGATCGTCGATGAAATCGGCAAGAACGTGAGCGGCGCAGGCATGGATACCAAGGTGATCGGCCGCGGCATGCGCTTTGCACCGGGCGACGCGCCTGAAATCAGGCTCATTTACGCGCGCGACCTTACGGACGAGAGCGCCGGCAACGGCCTGGGCGTGGGCCTGGCGGATTTCATCCACGAGCGGCTCTTCCGCAAGATCGACTTTGAAAAAATGTACGTGAACGGGCGCACCTCGCTCAACACCGGCGTGGTCCGGTTACCGATGTGGTTCCGTTCGGACCGCGAGGCCCTGGAATTTGGGCTCCGCGCCTTGGGGGATCCCCTACCCGCAGGGCAACACGTGGTAGCCATTCGCAACACCCTGAGCCTGGATTGCATCCTAGTCTCCGAGCCTCTGGCTGCAGAGGCAGCGAGCCTTCCGGACTGGCGGGTGAGCGGAAAGGCTGAGGGGCTGGAATTCGACGGCGAGGGCAATTTCCCGGATTCAGTCATGCCGGTGCTCCGGCCCAAGGTTGACTCCGGCGGAGCGCCAAGTTCACAATAGCTCCGGCATCGATTCTGGTTGGGGAACGGCGGTTCGAGTGTCGAAAATGACGCGCACTTTATTGGCGGCAATAGCGTTATCCCTGGCTTGTGCGCTCGGTCAGGCCCAAAGCGCGCCCAGCCCGCAGGCCTCGAGTTCCAAATCGCCCGAAGCGGCCAAGCCCGAACTAAGCGACGCGAAACCTGTCGTAAGCTCGGGTAGCGCCGCACCGGCGCTCAAGGGAGTCGCTGTCACGGGCTCCGAAGCAGCGGCGCGTAAAGCGGCTGAGCACCTTGCAACGCAGAAGGACGCCGCCGGCAGCCAGCCCGCGGCGAAGGCCGGGGATCAAACGGGTAAGCCAGCTCCGGTTCAGAGGACGCCGGGCACAAATTCAATTCAGGACGCCTCTTCAGCAGCTCCCACCGGCGCCGTGGGTGAGTTCCAGCCGGCGCCGGAAGGTGAATCAGGAGAGGGTAAGCCGGCAACCGGCGCAGGCTCGCATGGCCACCCTCCCCAGAGCCGGGTGCACGGCAAGGTGTACGGGGCCGGCGGCGGCGTGGGCCGGCAGACTGGCGAAGCCGTGGGCGCCACTTCGAAGAGCGGCAACACTTCTGTCTATGTCCAAACCGACCAAACCAAGAGTGCGGCAAATCCGCCACAGTAGCTGCCGGAGTCGCGCTGACAATTCAGCGCCGCGTTTAGCACCAAGACATCGAAAAAGCGCCGAAAAACGAACTGGACGCTGGATCTTAATCATTTCAGGCTACTTAAGTGGATTTCAAGCGAAACGAATTGTGCGGGCTAAGCCTATGATACCTAAGGAATTAAGTGAGGATATGGCGTTTCGATTCATTCGCGGTCAGTTTCGAGGAGGCGCAGGTCGTGCCCTGGCCATCGAGCTGGGCACGATTCAAAACCACTATGTTTTTTAATATGAATAAGATACTCGAAGGCAGGCCACACCCAAAGGAAGATCCAAAGGCCGCCTTGGGGCCTGGTCGGCAATTCAGAAGGCCCCGGCCATGGCGAGCGGCCGGAGCCGCCTTGGTTCTGATTGTCGCAACCGTGTGTCTTCAGCCGGCCACGGGTCGAGCGGCGGAAGGCTCTGGGCCGACCACCCTGGATTGCGGCCAGATTCCGAGCAAGCTGGTAAGCGCGCCGCTCAACAATTATTGCGTGGCTCTGCCTGGCGGCTATTCCGCCTCCTCGGCGCGTTACCCGGTGATGTATTTCCTGCACGGGATGTTTGAGGACGAGCAAAGCTGGGCCGAACGTGGCGGCAAAGCAATTCTGGATGCCCTGCTGGCGAAGGGGCAAGTGGGACCGTTTATCGTGGTGCTCCCGAATGCCGGCAAGACGTTCTACGTGAATTCGTTCGACGGCAAGGTTCGCTACGAGGACTACTTCGTCCAGGAGATCATCCCCTACATCGACCAGCACTATCGCACCATCGCGAAACCGGCTAGTCGCGGCATTTTCGGCATCTCGATGGGCGGATACGGCGCGCTGCACCTCGCCATGCGTCACCCTGACCTTTTCGGTTCCGTCAGTGCGCAGAGCGCCGCCCTGCTGCCGAAGTTTCCCGATCCCCTGCCTTCCACCGGCCGCTGGGGATTCTACGCCCGGGTGCTTCAGGAGCCCTTCGGCAGCCCGTTGAACGAAAGCTATTTCGACGCCAACAATCCCCTCACCCTGGCCGAGCATCCCGAAGCCTTCGAGGGCCTGAAGATGTATTTCGACTGCGGCAAAGAGGACCGCTACGGCTTCAACGAGGGCAATGCGCTGCTGGACCAGGTCCTGAGTTCCAAGAGTTTCCCTCACCAGTTCGCCCTTCGCGAGGGAAACCACGGCTGGAGTTACGAGGATATGTACATGCAGGATGCCCTGCTCTTCGAATGGCAGGGATTCGGGCAGGCCTCGAAAAGCGCGGCCGCCGGTGGCGCGCACGGGAGGTCGAAATAATGTGTAGCTCGCCGCGTCCAGATCCGGCAACAGGCCGTTCCCGCCGCCCCTGGGGCGCGGCGTCGCCGCTCCTGGCGGTGGGAACGCTGTGTCTCGTTCTCGTATCCGTGCCGACCGGACTTGCTCAGCAGGCGGCGCCCTCCACCAAGACGCAGCAGACCGAGACTTCCGCGCCGGACAACATCCAGGCCGAAACTCGCGTGGTCAACTACATTCGCGACCACCTCGAACCTGGCCAGCCGCTGGTGGTCACCGAGCTTTACAACAAAGTGTTCACCCAACCGGCCGAGCGCCAGGCCCTCGACAAACTTTACCGCGCCTTTTTTCGCATTCCGCTGTTTGTGGCCCAATACCAGGACAAATTCGGACATCCGCCCGCTCTGAAGACCATCTCCGAGCAGTTCGACCTGCGCGCGCCCGGCGCCGCGGCGGTACTGCTGGGGGTAATGGAGGCTGACCCGCGCGTGCCGAAGTTCCTGACACGCGACCCGCACAGCGGCGAAATCACCAAAGTTGACGTGAGCCTCGTCAAATCGGATCCGCGCTTCGGCCAGGCGCTGGAGCATCAACTCGCGGGCTGGGAGGGCAAACCCGCGCCGCATTTTTCCCTGCCGGGGCTCAGCAGGGGCATGCTTGATTCGGCCGGCGTGGCCGGCAAAGCGGTGCTGCTCTACGTCTGGTTCACGGGCTGTCCTCCGTGCATTCAGGAGGCGCCCGTGCTGGTGGATCTCAACCGCCAGTTCAGCAGCCGCGGCCTCGCAATTGTGGGCGCGAACGCCGACCGCCTGCTCGGGCTTAGCTACACCGACGCGGTGCGCCAGCGCTACCTCACCGAACATCACATCGATTTCACCGTGGGCGACTGGACGAAGGAAGCTGACGCGGCCTACGGCGGCATTTCGATTTTTCCTACCTTGTTTTTGATCGATTCGAAGGGTATCGTGCGAGGGCACTGGGTGGGCTTCGTAGGCGCGCCCGAACTGCGCGAGGCCGTGGGCAAACTGACGGCGGGAAGTTGATCCGCCGGGCGCCGGCGCAGCCGCCCGCAGCGCATACTGAGCAACCGAACAAAAGGAGACCGTGATGCGAAAACATGCCGCAATGACCTTCATAGTCCTCGCAGCCGCCCTGGCCCTGGCCGCGGCGAGCGCCTTCGGCCACGGGAACGAGCACGGCAAGACCCAGGCGGTGATCGGAGGGGCCAACGTGTCGATCGACTACGGCCGGCCCACGCTGAAAGGCCGCGACCTGAACGCGCTCATCAAGCCGGGCCAGTTGTGGAGGATCGGCGCCGACGTGCCCACCACGATCGAATCGGATACCGATCTCGATTTCGGCGGGACGCGCGTCCCCAAGGGCAAGCACATCCTGCTGGCGCGGATGATCGCTCCCGGACAATGGTCGCTGGTGGTCTCGAGCCAACCCGTTGCCCGGTTTGCACCCGACGCCAAGCTCGCCGAAGAAGCGATGACGGTCGAGCAACGGAGCGACTCCGCGGAAGAGCTTACCATCGGCCTGACTAATAATGGCGGCAACGGCGGCACCATCGAGATCTCCTGGGGCACCCAGCGGCTGATTGCGCCCTTTAAACCGGCCTCGTAGTATGGAAAGGGACCTCGACAGCCCGCAGCCGCGGAGATGCGATGCCGCTTCCCAGGGACCCGGCGTTTTCGCGATCGGAAGCCTGCCCGCCGCCCTTCACCCGGAATCGCTTCCTTTCGTGAGAGCCGGCCAAAATCGACTTGTCGTTCAGCCAGGTTTGTTGGTCCCAGGATGGCGGTCCCGGACGCACACGAAAATTGAAAGTGACGCGCCAGCTTCGAACCCGCCTCCGCACCCCGTCCTTCGCCTGCTCCCCTGAGAGTTCGCGCCGCCCGCGCCTGGCGCCGCTCGCCGTTCAGACCATCTTCTTGTTCGTGGCGGCCGCAGTTCAAGCGATAGGGGCAAGGGCCGCGGCGCCTGAGAGCCTGTGGGGGCGGACGGTGGTGGAGGTGCGCCTGGAGGGCGACGCGGACCTTCACGCCTCCGACTTCGCGGCCCAGATCACCCAGCAGAAGGGGGAACCACTCGACAGCACCAGGGTTGCCTCAAGCCTCAAAAACCTTTACAGCACCGGCCGATTCGTGGAGTTGACGGCCGACGCCGCGCCCCAAGGACAAGGAGCAGTTCTCATTTTCCGGGCCAAATTCCAGTATTTCATCGGCGTCGTTCGGGTCGACCAGCCTCCGAAGGGCGTAGACCCGGCTACGCTGGCCAGCGCGTCCGGTCTGCGACTCGGGCAATCGCTTTCCGAGGAGGCTCTCACCCGGGCGCAGGGGCGTATTGTGACCCTGCTGGCTTCCAGCGCCTACTACGACGCGCAAGTCCAGGTAAAGGAAAACCGGCACCCTGAATCCCAGGAAGCAGACGTGATCTTCACCGTCATCGCCGGCCCCGCGGCACGCCTGAAAGGGGTCGATTTCACGGGTGATCCGCGCTTTCCGGCGGCCACGCTTCTCCGCGAGTCGGGCTGGAAACCGGGAATCCACCTAACATCCCTGCGGCTGGAACGGGGCCTCTCGCGCATTCGCAGTTTTTACGCGAAGCAGGACCACCTTCAAGCCTCGGTGAACACCACGAGCCGCACCTACGTTTCGAGGACCAACACCGAACGCCTTACCCTGCGCGTCGACGCCGGGCCGCAGATACGCATCCGCGTGGCAGGAGCAAAGGTCTCGGCCTCAACCCTGCGGGACGTTCTGCCCGCCTACCGACAGGCCAGCGCCGACGAAATCACTCTGCTTCAGGGCGAGCGGGCGCTCCAGAACTACTTCGAGTTGAAGGGGCGCTACAACGTGAAAGTAAAGCTCCAGCCGAGGGGATCCCCCGGGCCCCAGGGCAACCTCGACATCGTATATGCGGTGGACCTCGGACCGAGGGGCGAGTTCGTTGGGTACCGCTTCCGCGGGAATCACGCTTTGACGACGGACGACCTGACCAGTGCCGTCCCGCTTCAGCCGGCCGCCGCCTTCGCGTCGCAGCATGGGAATTTCAGCCCGGACCTGCTCGACCGATCGGTGCAGGCTCTCACCGATGTGTACGCGTCGCACGGTTTCCTCGACGCCAGCATTTCGACCGCCCTCGATGAGAACTTCGAGGGCCACCCGAACCGGCTCTTCGTCACATTCAACATCACCGAGGGAGTCCAGACCCAAGTCAGCAAGGTGACCATAGAGGGACTGAGCCCGGAGGTGGAGAAACAGGTGCGTTTGACGCTGATTGCGTTGCGCGGCGCCCCCTACTCCCCCGAACGAGCCCGCGCCGATCGGGATTCGATCCTTACCTATTTATCGAACCACGGCTTCAGCCAGGCCACCGTGGATTTACACGCCTCGGAGCCCTCGGCCGCCCATCAGGTGGATCTCGATTACCATGTAAACTCCGGCCCGCAACAGACGATCCGGCGCGTGGTGGTCCTCGGCAACCAGTTCACGCGCGACAGTGTGATTGACCGGCAGCTTGCGATTCAACCTGGGCAGGCGCTCAACGAGAGCGCGCTGCTCCAAACCCAGCAGCGGCTTTATGATCTTGGCCTTTTCAATCAGGTGCAGATTTCGACGCAGAACCCCGACACGCCGGAGCCCGGCAAGACCGTAGTGGTGGGCTTGGAGGAAGCCAAGCGCTGGACGCTGGGCTACGGCGGCGGCATGGATGTGCAGCAACTGCCGGGCAGCAACTCCCAGGGCAAGTACGGCGTCAGTCCCAGGGTCGCGCTTGAGGTCGACCGCATCAACCTCGACGGCCGGCCCCAGACGTTCAGTCTCGGAGGGCACTACTCGAACCTCGAAAAGATAGGCTCCACGAGCTACGGCATCCCCGGCTTCCTCAACCATCCCGGGCTGGACTTTCGGGTCAGCGTTGTGGCGGACCAGAGCCGAAACGTGCTCACCTTCAACTCCCGCAGGCAGGAGGTGTCGGTAACCATCCAGAAGCAGTTCAGCAGCCACGCTTCCCTGCTCGCACGCTACAACTTCCGCCATGTGACGGTTTCGAACCTTGAGATCAGCCCGGGCAGCATTCCCTTGCTCAGCCAGGGCGTGCTGGTGGCGACCGTCGGCGGAGGTTACGTCAACGATCACCGCGATAACCCTGTGGACGCCACCCGCGGCTCCTACTCGTCGGTGGACGCGGACGTCGCCTGGACGCGCCTCGGTTCTTCGGCTGACTTCGGCCGGGTCATCGGCCAGAACTCCACCTATTACCGGCTCGGTTCGCATGTCATTCTGGCTCGCAATACCCGCCTCGGCCTCGAGCCGACTTTCGGCCAGACGTCCCCGGCAAACGGCGTGCCCCTGCCGGAACGCTTTTTTATGGGCGGCGCCGACTCGGATCGCGCTTTCGCGCTCAATCAGGCCGGGCCCCGCGACCCCATCACCGGATTTCCCCTTGGCGGCCGCGCTCTTTTCCTCAACCAGGTCGAATTGCGCTTCCCGTTCGCGCGAAATCGCCTGGGCTTCGTGCTGTTCGAGGACGCCGGCAACGTGTTCTCAACCTATCGCCGGCTGAAACTGCTGAAGTTTACCCAGAACTCGCCGTCGGACCTGGACTACGACGTCCAGGCCGGAGGAATTGGCGTGCGCTACCAGACGCCGGTCGGGCCGCTGCGCTTCGACGTGGCCTATAGCCCGAACGTTCCCCAGTATTATGCGTGTTCCAATCCGAATGTCTCGCTCTGTTCACCGAGCGACGTGGAGGTGCTGCGATTACCCCGGGTCCAGTTCGTGCTGAGCATCGGCCAAAGCTTCTGATGCTGCTCTCGGCTGTCATGCTGCTGACGCCGGCGCTCGCGCGCGCTGAGACGCTGGACCGCGTCGTGGCGGCGGTGGGCGCGAAGGCCATCACCGCGAGTGACGTCGCGGCGGAATACCGGCTCGAGCTCTTGCTGGACGGCAAGTCTCCGGCCGCGGCTCGGCCCGACGCCGCGACGCTCAATCAGGTGCGCGATCGCCTGATCGACCGCCTTCTGCTTGAGCACGAGGTGGAGTTGGATGGAATCAAAGTGTCTCCGGACGACAGCGCGGTGGACCAGCGGCTTGAGGAAGTTCGGAAGAAATTCTCGAGCCCCGCGGCCTACGGAGCCGGTCTGCAGGCTCTCGGCCTCAGCGAGGACGGTCTGCGGAGGATCCTCGCGGCCCAGGAGCAGATTCTGCGCCTGATCGACGAACGCTGGCGGCCCCTCGCCACCGTGGAGGCGGCAGAGGTCGAGAGCTACTATCGCGATACCCTGGTTCCCGATTTGGCCCGCCAGGGTGGGCAACAGGCGCCGCCGCTCGCCGAGGTCGAGAGCCGCATCCGCGAGATTCTTGTCCAGAAAAAAATCGATGCCCTGCTCGACGAATGGCTGAAACAAGCCCGCACCGAACGCGGCGCGCGCGTATTCGGGAGCGCCGGAGTGGAGGCGGCATCGTGATGACCGCCCCAAGCCCCGGCCACCGGTCAAGGCACCTCAGGGTGTCGCGCCCCATGCGCGTGGTGGCGTATCTCTTCAGCTTCCTTGTCGTACTCTACCTGGCCACGGTAGCCGTGCTAAGCACGAGCTGGTTCAACCGGATCATTCTTGAGCACACGCGAGCTGCCCTCGAGCAGGTCACCGGCGCCCGGGTGGAAATCGGTGAGTTGATCGTCGAGCCCTGGACGTTTCAGGTCACGCTCCGCAGCCTGGTGCTTCACGGCAGCGAAGCTCCGCCCGAGCTTCCGCTCTTCGCCGCCCGCGCACTGGTGATTCAAATTAGTCCCACAGCCGCGTTCCACCGTCGGTTGCGGCTTCGCAGGGTCGATCTGGAAGGCGCGCAAGTGCACCTTTACACGCGCCCCGACGGCTCAACCAATCTGCCCGGCCCGGCCACCCAGGGCGAGGGCCTCGCCGGCCTCGATAACCTGGTCGATCTCGGCATTCGCCAGCTTGTGGTGGCCCAGAGCAGCGCCACCTGGAACAACCGTCAATGGCCGCTCGACCTGAGCGCCCGCGACGTGTCCGTGGTTTTAGGCTTTCGCGCGGCGGTTTACTCCGGCTCGCTTTCCGCTAACGCGGTGAACCTTTCAAATCCTTCCGTCGCCCTGCCGCCGGTGACGTTCGCCACCCGGGTTGAGTTGGCTCGAAACAGGCTCGGCCTTGATTCGCTCGTCTGGCGCTCGACGGCCATGAAGGGCAGTGGCACCCTCATCCTGCACTGGCAACCGGCATTGGAGACCCAGTTCACC
>DATJAQ010000148.1:0-24213 GCA_035516075.1 Terriglobia bacterium
CGTCAGGGTCGCCGTCGTTGTCGTAGTCGCCGAAGGCGGCGCCGCGGCTGGAGTAGCGCTCGGTGATTCCCGGTCCGCCGTCCTTCGAAACATCGGCGAACTTGCCGTTGCCCAGATTGCGGTAGAGCAACCGTTGCTCCTTGAAGCGGATGCCCAGATCGGTGCGATCCACGTCGGGGTAGACGTGGCCGTTGATCTGCATGATGTCGGGCCAGCCGTCGTTGTCGTAGTCGAGGAAGCCGCATCCCCAGCCCACGTACTGCGTATTCCGGCCCACCCCGGACTCGAACGTCTCCACCGAAAAAGAGCCGTCGCCGTTGTTGCGGTACAGGTCTGAGGTGTCATCGGAAAAATTGGTCTTGAATATGTCCAGCCAGCCGTCACAGTTGTAATCGGCCACGCCCACGCCCATCCCCGCCTGTTCCTGGCCGTCTTCGCTGTAGGCGCAGCCCGCCATCACGCCGATATCCTTGAAGGTGCCGTCGTGATTGTTGTGGAACAGGATGCTGGGCTCGGAGTCCACCGCCACGTAGATGTCGGGCCAGCCGTCGTTGTCGAAGTCGTAGGAGACGGCGGTGATCGAATAGCGCGGTCCGGGCTTTAGAATGCCCGCCTTGGCCGAGACGTCGGTGAACGTCCCGTCGCCATTGTTGTGATAGAGAAGGTTCAACCCGCCCGGCAGCCCTCGCGGGCCGCACATCACTGGAAGGCCTTTCCACTGGCAGGAGGCCGTCTGGCCCGGGGCGGGGACTTTGTCCTGCTCAAAGACGATGTAATTGGCGACGAACAGGTCCAGATGACCGTCGCGGTCGTAATCGAGCCAAGTGCAGCCCGAGCCCCAGCGCGGCGGGTGCTTCTCGTCAAACTCCTCCCAAAGCCCGGCCTTCTTGGTCGCGTCCGTAAACGTGCCGTCGCCGTTGTTATGAAAGAGAATGTTGTGGCCCCAGAAGCAACAGAAAAGATCGTCCCAGCCGTCGTTGTCGTAGTCGCCCACCGACACGCCGGTCTGCCAGCCGAAGACGCCGAGGCCTGACTTGGCCGTGACGTCGGTGAACGTGCCGTCGCGATTGTTCTTGAAAAGGTGCGAGGTGGGTTCCTGGCCGGCCGGCCAATGAGCATCAAGGCGGGAGCCGTTGGTGAGGTAGACGTCCAGCCAGCCGTCCATGTCGTAATCGAAAAACGCGATGCCGCTGCCCTTGGCCTCGAGGATGTACGACTTGTGTTCCACTCCGCCCCAAACGTTGGTCACGTTGAGGCCGGCTTCCTTGGCTACATCCACGAAGGTGACGGACGGCGCCCCGGCGGCGGGCGGTTGGGAGGCCTTCACCGTCACTTTGCCTTGCCACCGGGCGAGTGGCGTGGCCAGCGCCTCGAGCAGATGGGAGCTCAATGCGACCGTGGAGGAACCCAGGAAACGTCGGCGGGAAAGCTTCATCGCAAGATCAAGAGTCAGACGCCGGCACTTAAAACCCGGTGACGGCGCCCGAAGGAAAATTATACACCAGGCGCCCCCGCGTCATTTTCCGCGCAGCGATGCTTCCGGGAAGTACGCGCCCTTCAGTTCCCGCCGCCACCAGTCCCCGTTGGCGCGGCGGGCGGCGAAATCCGTGAAGTGATACTCGAACCCTTGGGCGCGAATGTAGAGCGGCGGCGCGCTGGGAAAGGGGTTCTTGGCGAGCAGCGCCGTCACCTCGGGCGATCCCTGGAGCAGACGCACCAGGAAGTTCACAAACCAGCGATTCTGCTGGTAGCTGCCGAGTGCCGCGAACCACATTTGCCAGTCGAGGCGAGGCTGATAGGGCGCCACCCACGGCGGACGCCGCGCCGGGTCGCCGGGCTTGTACTTGAATTCGTAGGGCCGCCAGGTTTCGCCGTCGTCACTGCCCTCCACCTCGATCTCGAGGCGCGAGGTCGTCATCACCGCAAACAACCCGTAAGAGTTGGCCAGGAAGAAGGGAGCCTGCCAATCCACGAGTTCGTGCGCGAAACCGGGCACCGCGGCGCCCTCGTTAAGCGTCATCAGCAACTGGCTGCCGCTGATTACGAGAAGCACCGCCGCCAGTACGGCCCGCACGATTTTCCCGGCGGGCGCGGGGCGCATCGCAGTTTCGGTCCCGCTTATTTTCCCAGCCAGACGCTTCGGCAGCCACCGCCGCCACCAGCCGTCGTCGAGGAGCAGCACGCAGAAGGCGATGGTGAGCAGATTGAAGAAGGCGTAATTGCCGGTGAAGGCGATCGTCAATTGAAATGCAACGATCACCAGCGCCCCGGCTTTCCGGATGCGGCGGGGCGCGAAGATCAGAAACGGGACTCCGAGCTCGACGGCAAAGACGCCCACCACCGACATTCTTTGAAACCAGGCCGGCAGTTGCGCGGCAAACCAGGCCACCGGCGTCGGGATGGGCTGCGTCCAGTAGTGGTACTCGAGCGCGGTCAGATTGCGCCAGGTGGGATCGCCGCTCACCAGCTTGACCGAGCCCGAGAGGAACATCAGCCGGAAGAGAAGCCAGCGCAGCAGCCACAAGACGGCGGTGGAGGGCCGCGACGAACCCGCCCGCCAGGGCGGCTCGAGCGGACGCCAGGGGGCCAGGAAGATGGCGAGAAAGCCCGCCTCAAGCAGCAGAATGTCCCACTGAAAGGAGAGAAAGTCGCGGCCCACGGTCACCAGCGAGAGGTAGAAGCCCCAGCACAGGACCAGCGCCGGCCCGGTGGCCACGCCGAGCACGACCAGCAGCGAGAGGATGGCTCCGCCCGTACACAATAGCTTGAGAGACGCGTCGCTCGAGCTGATCCAAGCCAGAGTCGGAAACAGGCGGTAGCTGGCCGAGCCAAAGTTGGCCGCGACGGCCTGCAGGAAATCGCCCGCCGGCAGGATTCCGCGCGCGCCCACCAGGCCGGTGATCTGGACGCGAAGGGACAGAAACGAAATGAGGTAGATGAGGCCCAGCAGCCGGAGAAAAACCCAGCGGCTGAGGAAATAGGAGGAGGGCTGCGGGTCTCGGCCGAGCGCGAGCGCCGTGAGCTTGGAGAAGAAGTCGCGATGTGCCGCCACCACCCGGTACCCCCACTCGCTTACGGGGCGGGCGCCCGGCAGGTGCCGGTAGAGGGCGAGCCGCCAGCGCTGTTCAGGTGCGTAGGCCAGGGTGCGAAACACGGCTTCAGCGCCGGCGTACACGGCGCCATCGGGCGTGACGAGCTGCACCGACCGTTTCCAGGCCTCGGGAGTGATTTGCGGAAAGCGCGCGGCTTCGGTCTGGGCGGGAGCGAAGTCCACCTGGCCGCGCGTGGCAGCGCGCCAGCGCGCCACCCAAAAGCGGCAGAAGCCGCAGTCGCCGTCGAACAGAAGCAGCGGGCGAGGTGGCGCGTCGGAGTTGTCCGGCAGGGCGGAGTTTGCGGGCTGATCGGGCGTCATCGCGATCGTGATCCAGGCTTGTCCGCACGCGCCGCGCGATCTGGCGTTGCCGCGGCGTCCGGCTCCAGCGGCGGGCTCTCGAACGCGCGCTCTTCAACCACTCGGCCCTGCACCAGCGTCCGCCGGAATAGGACCTTGACGCCCTCGCGCCAGCGCTGGTTCAAGCCCACTTTCACCACCTGGATCGAAGGGTGAAAATAGCGCAGAATGCGCTCGGTGGTCGAGTGAAAGCGAAACGCCGGGCTCACCAGGTAGAGGACGGGCGGCTCGGGCGACGGCGTGAGCCCCGCGAAATAGCCAAACTCGCGGAATTGGTCGCGCTCTTCCAGCCACTTCACGCGCAGCCAGTAGTCGAGGCCCTGTAAGGGCAGGTTGGGGTCTTCGTCGAGCTTGAGCTCCACCACGGCCAGCCGGTGCGCGCCGCTCGTGGGGTCTCGAGTCACGCCCAGGATGTCGATCACGCCCCGCGAGAGGCTGGGCATGGCGGGGCCGGTGAAGGCGGGCACCTGCGGATAAACGTGCTCGGGCCGGAAGGCGGGGTCAAGGCGGGTGATGTCTTCCACGAGCAGGCTCTCGAGCCAGCGCTCGGGTTGAAGCCGGTAGATGGGATGAGCGCGGTTCGGGCCGCGCGGGCGCCGCAAGCGGAGCACGTTGGCGAGGAATTCCGAGAATTCAACTTGACCTCCAGCCGACAGTTCCCGCCGGTCGCCTTCGAGGCCGAACGAAACCTTGGGCAGGCTGCGACCCTCGATATGCGCCACCTCCAGCCCGAACACGCGCAGCGAGAGCGCCTCGCCGAGGGTGTCGGAAACCACGCTGACGCGGGCGGCGAGCTCGCCGGGCAGGTCCCGGAGGAGATCGCGAACGAGGGGCTGCAACTGTTCTAGCAATCGCGCGCCGCGCAAGCGTGGCGTGAGCCGCGTTTCCACGTTCCCGTAATCGCGAAGATCGACGGTGTGCGGGTATTCCTCGCCGGGACTCCATTCGAGAATCTCAATTCCGGCGGCGAGCGCACCGAGATAGGCGGCGCGATGGGCCGCCACGGCCACGGCAGAGGACGGCAGCACCAGTTTGAGCCCGGTCACAACGCCGGCTTCCCGGGCAGCTTCCGCGCGCTCCCGCATCCAGTCGAGCCAGATCAGCCCGTGAGCCAGCATGCTTTCGACGGCGGAAGGGCTCTCATGCTCGCCGAGCCCGAGGAACGCCCACGCTTCGCGCCCCTGGCGGGCCGATCCGCGTGTATAGCAGCCGGAGAAACAGTGCTCGCGGTCCGGGCGATGCGACACTCGCTCAAAGTGCAGGCCGGGGAACGCGCGGCCCAGCATGGCCAGCAGTTCGCGCTCGAAACTCTCGCGGTCGCGAGCCCGGCGTATACCCGTGACTTCAGGCTCGCCTCGCGCCGTGCCGGCGTTCACGCCAGGGTCCGCGCCGGCCAAGCCGCTGCCGGCCTCGCGGAGTTCCAACTGCACGGGTCCCGCTCCACCCGGCTTGCGGGCTTTGAGGCGCAGGAGGCTGCCGTCGCGCTCCCCCGATTCGATTCGGCGGACAGCCGAACGCCCACCTCCCCAAACTTCCAGGAGGAGCTTGCCGAATTCAATCTCCAGCCGCCAACCGGCTTCAGGAAGGTTGTCTTCGGCAGCGCCGTCATCGGCGGGCGCGGCGCCGCCGGCTTGGCGCTCGGTGGAGTTATCGGGTGAGTCTCCGCCCGGCTGGCGCGAGAGCCGCACCATAAGCCCACCCTCCTCCGCCAGCTCGGGATGCTGTAGTTCACTGATGAAGGCCAGGATCTCCCGCCGCAGGTCCTCAGGCGGACGGATTGAGCGGGAGTCACCCATCGGAGAAGCTCATCATATCAGCCGGCGGCGGAACGGGGCTCCGCTCCGGCATCGCCGCAGGCGCCACGAGCTCGAGGGGGCACACGGCATACGAGCGAAACCTCACGTGCGGCAGGGCCAGGAAGTTCGAGGGTATTCCTGCCGGCGCGGCGTCTTGCCGAGAACCGGTGTCGCTGATAGAGTGGCGAATGCGCCATCCTGTCCCGCCGCGAGAACCTCTGTCACGGCGGCGCAAGCCTCGATGCCATTACCCGCCAAAACCGAAAACTCCACCCGCGCCGGCGCTGCGGCGGCTGACCTGCCCTTGCCCACCCTTCTATCCCAGGCGCTGGTGGCCTTCACCATCGAGTTCGACAACGAGTTCGAGCGTCAGATGCCGCACCGGACGACGAACCTTCGCTCAGCGGCGGGCTCGCGCCAGGGTCCGTGGCTGGGGTCGCTGGCGATGTGGTCGAACTGCATGAAGTTCGTCGGAAAGGACGGGGTGCGCGTCGGTGAACTTGAGGACCTCGCCCGCACGAAGACAAATCTGAACGGCATGGAGAGGTGGGGGTACATCGTCGTCGAACCCGATCCGGCCGACACCCGGCCCAAGCCGCCTCCCCGCGACTGGGTGGTGCGCGCCACCGCAGGTGGCCGGAGGGCTCAGGAGGTGTGGCGGCCGCTGTTCGGCGTCATCGAGAAGCGGTGGCAGGCGCGCTTCGGCGAGGACGAGCTCGGGCGACTTCGGGAAGCGCTCCGGGCGCTGATTAGCCGGTTTGACGTCGAGCTGCCCGAGTGTCTTCCCATCCTGGGGTACGGGCTGTTCAGCAGACTACCGGATGACAAACGACGGGCGCACGCGGGGCGCAAGAGTGGCATCGCTTCCGGTCTCCCTCTGCCGGCGCTCCTCGCCCAAGCACTGCTGGCGTTCGCCATCGAGTTCGAGCGCGAGTCGGACTTGTCGCTCGCGATTTGTGCCAATGTCGTGCGGGTCCTCGATGAAAAAGGGGTGCGGGTTCGCGACCTTCCGTTCCTCACTGGCGTGTCGAAGGAGGCGATCAGCATGGCGATGGGCTTTCTCCAAAAGAGACGCCTCGCCGCAGTTGAGCCCGACCCGACCGCCGCCCGCACGAAGCTGGCCCGGCTCACCCCCGAGGGCCGGGAGGCTCAGGACGCCTACCGCGAGCTGCTTGGCGCCATCGAAGAGCGCTGGCAGGCGCGGTTTGGCAAGGACGCCATTCGTGACCTTCGCGAGCCGCTGGAGCGATTGGTCGGCGAGCCCACCGCAGAATTGTCGCCTCTGTTCAAAGGGCTGGAGCCTTACCCTGACGGATGGCGGGCGTCGGTCCGCAAGCCCGGCACGCTGCCGCACTATCCCATGGTGCTGCACCGCGGCGGGTATCCGGACGGCAGTTGAAAGACCGGATGACGGGTCCTCCGGCGCGTGGAATGCGATTCCTCGGGCACTCCGCGACAGCCACTTTGGATCGAAACGCCGTCCTGTTCCGGCGTCTTTTTTTGCTTGACTTTTGTATTCTCATTATGGTAGTAACTATTCATGGACCACTTCTCTCTTCCTCCTTTCGCGGCGACCTTTCCCGCCCGCAACGGAAGTATCGGCGCAAGCAACGAGCCCCTGTTGGGCCCAACGTGCTCCCTGGCCGCCACCCTTTCGGCCACCGGCAACCGAAATGGTGAACCCGTTTTCGGTCGAACGTGCCAGCGAACTTGGAGACCGCCAAACATCGTGAAATGAAGGAAGGTCCCACGATGTTGTTGATAATAAAAGGGCGTTTTGGGGCATCCCACGATATCATTGAAAACAAAGGCGATACGCCGTGTATCCCACGATGTTATTGAAAACAAAGGGTTGAGGTTGATTGCCAGGAGCCCAGTGTCGCGAGCCTGCCGGGGGCTTGAACTATCCTTTCGCTTCTGACCGCCCGTTCGACACGTCCTGACGTTCCGCAACGTACCCAGCAGAACCTCGTACTTGCCAGCATCGCGAGTCGCGGCGCCGCTGACGAGTTGCAACGGGAATTCGGTTGCCGTGAGCTTCGCCTGATTGCTAAGCTTTCAGAGGTAACCAAGAGGACAAGCGGTGCGTTCTCCACGGATAACGCCGGTTGCAATCGGCAGCGGGTTCGGCCTGCTTGTCGCCGGGCTGCTTCTCGCGGCACAGACGCCGCGTCTGCCGGCGCCTGCTCCCACTGCGCCGCCCTACCGGCTGTGGCGGTCGGAAACCACCGGCAACGTGTACCGCGTGCACATCGAGGCCGAAACGCTCTACGCGGAATGGGTGAACGTCCCGCCCGATCTCGCGCGTGGCGGCGCCTACCTGCGCACCGAATGCCGGCGGCTCGGTTCCAAGTGGATCGGCACCACGCGAAGCCGCTTGCGCCTGCCGTGCACCGAAGTGTCGAGCGCGAAAGGGCACCCCACCGGCTGGTGCTCGCTGGTAACCCGAACGGAAATCAATACGGTTTCCGCCGATCGCATTACGGGGCGCGCCCAGGCGCCGCGCCGGTTGGATTGCCAGTCGTGCAAGCTGTTGGAGGCTGAGTGGAAGGATTTCGTGTGGGTGCCGGCGAAGTAGCCCGCCTCCGGGAAGGCGCCTTTCGCCTGACGCATCGAGGTTGATGGAATGCCGCACAGTTTCACCGAAAACTATGACGTGGCGGTAGTGGGTGCCGGCCACGCCGGTTGCGAGGCCGCCATGGCCGCAGCCCGCATGGGCCTGCGGACGGCGCTCTATACGATGAACCTCGACCTGATCGCCCAGATGTCGTGCAACCCCGCCGTGGGCGGCGTGGCCAAGGGCCACCTGGTGCGCGAGGTGGACGCGCTCGGCGGGGTGATGGGTGAGGTGATCGATGCGGTCGGCATCCAGTTCCGCCTGCTGAACACCAGCCGGGGGCCGGCGGTATGGTCACCGCGCGCCCAGGCCGATAAGAAGCTCTATCGCGCCAGAATGCGCCAGGTGCTCGAGAGCGAGCCCAACCTGCGCATTAAGCAGGCTGAGGTGGTGGACTTGGTGCTGGAAGCGTTGCCGGGGCCGCCCACGGCCCAGGGCGTAGGGGCAGGCGTTTTGCCTGCCCAGGGCGGCCACCAGGGTCGCCCCTACCGTATCCGCGGGCTCAAGCTGCGCGACGGCCGCACGGTGGAAGCGGGCGCCGTGGTGATCACCACCGGCACCTTCCTGAACGGCCTCATCCACTGCGGCGAGGAGACGTACGCGGCAGGACGCTCGGGCGAGCAGCCCGCGGTGATGCTGGGCGAAGCGCTGCGCCGGCTGGGGTTCGAGATCGGCCGCCTGAAGACCGGCACACCGCCGCGCCTCGATGCCCGCACCCTCGACTTTTCCCGCTTCCAGGTGCAGCCCGGCGACCCAATTCCCACGCCGTTCAGCTTTCGCACGCGGTCCATCGACCAGCCGCAGACAGTGTGCTGGATCGCCTACACCAACGCTGAGACGCATCGCGTGCTGAGAGAGAATCTGGGCAGGTCGCCGCTCTACTCGGGGCAGATCAGGAGCCTGGGGCCGCGCTACTGCCCGTCGATCGAAGACAAAGTGGTGAAGTTCCCCGACAAGGCTCAGCACCAGATCTTCCTGGAGCCCGAAGGCCTCGATACCAACGAAATTTACGTGAACGGCATGTCCACCTCGATGCCCATCGACGTGCAGTGGGCCATGGTGCGCTCCATTCCGGGGCTGGAACGGGCGGACATGATCCGGCCCGGCTACGCCATCGAGTACGACATGGTGCAGCCCACCGAACTCACTTCCTGGCTTGAGACCAAGAAGATCGAGAACCTGTTCCTGGCCGGGCAGATCAATGGCACCACCGGCTACGAGGAGGCCGCCTGTCAGGGCATTATGGGCGGCATCAATGCCGGCTTGCGCGTGCAGGGCCGTCATCCGCTGGTCGTCGAGCGCACGCGGGGCTACACCGGCATCCTGATCGACGACCTGGTGAGCAAGGGCTGCGACGAGCCCTACCGCATGTTCACCTCGCGTGCCGAGTTCCGGCTGCACCTGCGCATCGATAACGCCGATGAGCGGCTGACGCCGCTCGGTTACCAGGCGGGTACCGTGCGCGAGACCGATTACCAGGTCTTCCTCGCGAAGGAGGAGCGCATCTCGGCGGCCACGCGCTTCCTGCTGGAGACGCGGCTCGATCCGGAGACGCGCGCCGGGCGCGGGATCTATACGAAGCTCGGCCTGACGGCCGGCGGCCGCTTCACGGGCGCGGCCACCCTGACCGGCGCCCAACTGCTGAAGCGGCCCGAAGTTTCGATGGACGATTTGCTCGAGTGGGTGAACCAGAACCTCGTTGGGCAACGCCTGGCCCCCTTGGGCGGTGGCGCGCGCGGACCCGCCGCGGCGAATACGCAGAGCCTCTTTGGCCGCGAGGAGAACCGGCGCGTCGAGACGGGCTTCAAATACGAGGGCTATTTGAACCAGCAGGAGCGCCAGATCGAGCGCATGAAGAGGGCCGAATCGCGCCGCATTCCGGAGTGGTTCGATTACGGCCAGGTCTCCGGCCTCTCACGCGAGGTGGTGGAAAAGCTCACGCGCGTGAAGCCGCTTACCCTCGGCCAGGCCGGCCGCATCCCTGGCATCACTCCGGCGGCGGTGAGCCTGGTGAACGTCTACATCGAGATCTTCCTGCGGCGAGCCGCGGAACAGGCGCCGGCGTAGAACCGAGCGCGGGCTTGGTGCCGCCGGGCCTAATTCGCTAACCTTTGGGCTTCCATCGTTCGAAGAATTGCTTGAAGGAGTCGGGGCCGAGGTGGCGGGCGTCCTCAAACTGCCCCTGGTCCTGAGCGTAGAGGAGCTTTCCGTGCGAGTCGAGCACCGCCAGGGCGGGGATTCCTTTCTTGAGGGGCACGCCGTACTTCTGGGCGAGGTCGAGGTTCTTGTCGAATCGCCCCACGTCCACGTACACCACCAGATAGTTTTTCTCGATCAGGCCGGCCAGCTCCGGCGTGTGCATTTGCGCGTCGAGCGCATGGCAGTCGCCGCACCAATTGGCCCCGAAATCGAGCACCACGTTTTTGCCTGACTGCGCAGCCTCCGTGAGGGCCGCCGCCACTTGGGCGTGGGCGTCGGCCTGCTCGTCGTAAAGGGGCTTGTCTGCCCCCCACATGGCGGCGGTGAATGCCAAGGCCGCGACTGCCGCCCTGTTGGCTTTCCTCAGAGTTGTGTTCATGATGCCTTGTCCTTTCTTCTTCCGGCATTGGTATTACGCATCCCGACGAAGCCCTGTTAACAGCCTGGACGAAGGGCTGCCCAGAGCTAAACGGCAACTGCCGGCTGACGTCCGGGAAGCGCCGGAGGCCGCTGTCAGCCGGATAGACGACGGTATCCGGCTGACAGTTCATCTGATGAGGAATCTACTCGTTGGGTGCCGCGCAGGAAGGCAGGAGGGAAAGGGAACGGGGTTGGGCGATGTAACCCTTGGGGTAGCGCATTACGGTAACCTGCACTCGTGTTTTCCCGGAGTTGACAAAGCCGAGCCTTTCGGCCGCCGCCCTTGAGACGTCCAACAGGCGGCCCCTGACGTTAGGGCCTCTGTCGTTAATCCGAAGCATCACCGACCTGCCATTCTTGAGGTTTGTTACCCTTATTCTGGAGTTGAGCGGCAGGGTTCGATGGGCGGCTGTAAGTTGATTCAGATCATACGGTTCCCCGCTGGCCGTGGTGCCGGCGGACTCCAGGCCGTACCAACTCGCCAAGCCCACCTCTCTGAGGTTCAAGGGCACGATGCTGACCGGAGCGGCGTTCACGTACCGCGTCGGCACGTGCGCTTCAGATTTCGCCGATAGGAAGACCACGGCTGCCACTGCGCAGCCGATCATGAGATTCCGCATTCCACCTCCCCATACCCCGGCACCGGCTGTTAAGACACGAGAAGCTCAAAATGTCGGGGGATTTATGAAGACAAATATACAAAATTTCATAGATTTTGTCAAGGCCGCTGAGAGAGGCCTGAAAGCGGCTAGCGAGGGGCGTTGGGCGATGGCAGGTGCCCGGCGATCAGAGGCGCAGTCCGTTGCCGCTCACACCGACACGGCCGCCAGCGTTGCGGCCTCCCTCAGGAACTTAGCGGCTTCCTCGGGAGGGGTCGGATTAATGTAAAACCCTGTGCCCCACTCAAACCCAGCCAGCTTGGTGAGCTTCGGCATAATCTCAAGATGCCAGTGATAGAAGTCGTTCTGACCCTCGGGCACCGGCGAGGTGTGAATGACGTAGTTGTACGCAGGGTGGTCGAGCACGGCTTCGAGACGCCCCAGCATGTCCTTGAGCAGCGAGGCAAGCTGCTCGAACTCGCGCTTGGACGATTCCTCAAAGGCCGACTGGTGCACTTTCGGCACAATCCAGAGCTCGAAAGGGAAGCGCGGGGCGAAGGGCGAGAGGGCGACGAACTCGTCGTTTTCCGCCACCAGGCGCACACCGTTTGACGCCTCTTGCAGGATCATGTCGCAGAATACACAGCGTTCCTTAAAACCGTAATAATCGCGAGCGCCCTGCACCTCTTCCAGCACCCGCTTCGGCACCACGGGCAGGGCGATCAGTTGGGAGTGAGTGTGCTCGAGCGAAGCGCCTGCCGCTTCGCCGTGGTTCTTGAAAATCAGTACGTACTTCAGGCGGTGGTCCTTCTTAAGGTCCAAGATGCGGTCGCGATACGCCCAGAGCACGGACTCCACCTGCGCCGCGGGCAGAGTGGCGAGCGTTGCCCAGTGGTCCGGGGTCTCGACGATCACCTCATGGGCGCCGATGCCGTTCATCTTGTCGTAGATCCCATCGCCCTGCCGGTTCAGTGTTCCTTCGATGCCCAGAGCGGGAAACTTATTCGGCACCACGCGCAGCGACCAACCCGGCTCGTCGTGCCTGCTCCCGTCGTTCCGGTAAGCCAGAATCTCGGGCGGCGTCTTGGACTCGTTGCCGTAGCAGAAGGGGCAGAAGCCGGAGCCCCGGATCAGCACCTTCTCGCGGATAAAGTCCGTGGGCCGCTTGGCGCGATCGGTGGCAATGATTACCCAGCGGCCAACGACCGGGTCTTTTCTCAATTCGGGCAAGGCAACACACCTTTCAAGTCTATTCGGCCTCAGCCGCGGCGCCGGCCGTCGGGTCCGTTCCCCGCGTCGCGGAAGGCGTCTTTCACCAGACGCACCCGGTAGCCCGCCTCCGGGTCCCATAAGACGCTTGCGATATCGAAGCGGTAGCTGACGTCGCGCTTCGGCAACCGGCGCAGATACGTGCGGGCCGAATTCATGATTCGCCGGCGCTGCTCGACGCCCACGGTGGTCTCGGGCGGGCCGCCCGCCAGGGTGGTGCGCGTCTTGACCTCCACGAAGGCCAGTACCGGCCCGTCCCATCCTACCAGGTCGAGCTCTCCGGCCCCGGCATCCGGCCTCCGGTTCCGCGCCACCACAATGTAACCGTTGCGGCGGAGGTACCAATACACCAGCCGTTCGCCGCGGCGCCCCGTCTCAAGGTGTGCGGTGCCGCGACCGCCGCCGGCGGTTTCGGACTCCACCACCCGGGCCGGGCTCCGGCGGCCCGCCCGCCGGGCCTGCCGGCGTTCCTGCCACACCAGAGCCCCATAGACCGCGCGTGCCCACCAGTTCATCGGCGCGCCTCAACGAGGGCCGGTTTACTTCTCCACCTCCGCGACAGCGCCCTCAAGCACGTCGAGGGCGAAGTCGCATTGGTGCTCCTCCACAATCAGGGGCGGCATCAGCCGCAGCGTGTTGTCGCCGCAGCCGAGCACCAGCAGGCCTTGCTCGAAGGCACGCTGGATCACGCGGTTTCGCGCCTCCGGGTTGGGCTCGCGGGTGGCCTGATTCTTCACGAACTCAATGCCGATCATGAGGCCCTTGCCGCGTACGTCGCCCACCACCGGGTGAAGGGAGGGCCAGCTCGCGAGCCGAGCCATAAGATAATCGCCCATCCGAGCTGCGTTGGCGATATATTTCTCTTCGAGCAGCCGGATGGTCTCGAGCGCCGCCGCGCACGACACCGGGTTGCCGCCAAAGGTGGACGCGTGCGCGCCCGGGCCCCAATTCATGAGGTCGGCCCGTGCTATGGTCGCCCCAATCGGCATGCCGGAGGCGATACCCTTGGCGGTCACCAGGATGTCGGGGACCACCCCGAAGTGCTCGCACGCCCACATGCGGCCGGTGCGGCCCATGCCACATTGCACCTCGTCGAAGATCAGCAGGATGCCGTGGCGATCGGCAATCCGCCGCAGCTTGGCCAGGAAGCCCGGCGGCGGCACCACGTAGCCGCCCTCCCCCTGGATGGGCTCCACCACGATGGCCGCCACGTCCTCGGGCGGCGCCGTGCGAAGGAAGAGCTGCTTCTCGATGAAGTCGGTGCAGGTGCAGTCGTGCTCGCACTCGGCACGGACGCGCCCGGACGGGCAGCGGTAGGGATTCGGGTAAGGCACGTGCGACACGCCTTCGAGCAGCGGGCCGAAGTGGCGGCGTTGGGCCGGCTTGCTGGAGGTCAGCGAGAGCGCCCCCATGGTGCGCCCGTGAAAAGAGTTGTAGAAGGCGATGAAGCGGTGGCGGCGGGTGTGATAGCGCGCCAGCTTCAGCGCCCCTTCCACGGCCTCGGCCCCCGAGTTGCCGAAGGAAACTCGGTACGGCCCCGGGCCGGGCGCGATGTCGGAAAGCTTCTCGGCCAGCTCCGCCAGCAGCGGATAATAGAAGTCCGTGCCCGACATGTGAATCAGCGTCTCGCTTTGCTTCTGGATGGCGCGCACCACGTCCGGATGGCAGTGGCCGGTGGACACCACCGCGATGCCGGCGCTGAAGTCGAGGAAGGTGTTGCCGTCCACGTCCTCCACCAGCATTCCGCGGCCGCGCTTGGCCACCATCGGGTAGTCGCGCGTGTAGGAGGGGGAAACGAATCGGGCGTCGAGCGCCAGAACCTTCTGCGCTTTGGGCCCGGGCAGGGCGGTATTGATTTCGGGTAAACCTGTTCGAATTTCGGCTAGTCCTTGGCTCATGATAAGTCTCCTCTGGCGGGCTGTGCAGCAATGGTACAGGCGCCGGTCGGCTCGTGGTGAGAAAAGGCGGCCGCCGCGTCCTGGCGTCCGAGGAGACTTAATCGCCTCCGAAGAGGTTGGGGCGGTCGAGTGACGGGAGCGTGGACCAAAGCGCCGTGCGGCTCATACTCCTAGTTTACAGGCAATCCCGGCAGAATGCCATGGTAAGCAGGGCTGTTATCGGTTTCGTACATCCTCATCGCCCGGATCGAGCCATCTGCCCGGGCCGGTGGCTCCGGGGTGGAACGCCGCGTTCAAGCTGGAACGCCCTCATTTCCGCTTCCAGCGGGTTCCGGCCCGCGTATCCTCAATCATCACGCCGGCGTTGAGCAGTTCGTCGCGGATCTGATCGGCCTCACCGAATTTTCCGCTGCGGCGCGCCTGCTCGCGGGCCGCAAGACGCCGCTCGATTTCCTCTTCGCTCAGGGTTTCGGCCAGCACCGCGCCCGTGTAGCCGCCCCCTTCCGAACCGTCGTCGCCGGCACTGATAAAGCCGTACTCCCGCAGCCGGGCGTAGTCGTTGTCGTCGAGCACGGCGAAGATTCGGTCCCAGCGCTTGAGCACCTCGAGGCAGCTTGCGCGCTCCGCCTCGCGAAACTCGCCGCGATCCATGGCGGTGTTAGCCTCGCGCACCAGCTCGAAGACGGCGCCCAGGGCCCCGGCGGTGTTCAGGTTATCGTCCAGGGCGTCTTCGAAGCCGCGCCCCGCGGCTTCGGCCTGGGCGGCGAGGCCCGTGTTCGACCCTGCCGGGAATTCTTCGTTCGTCAGGCGCTGGCGGAAGTTCCGCAGGCGCTCCAGCGACTGCTCAGCCTGTTCCAGCCCCTCGAAGGTAAAGTTCAGCGGCTTCCGGTAGGACACCGAGGCCAGCAGGTAGCGCACCGCCGTGGGCTTGAAGCCGCGCGCAATGAGGTCGCGCAGGGTATAGAAGTTGCCGAGCGACTTCGACATCTTCTGGCCGTTTACGATCAGGTGCTCGCCGTGCACCCAGAAGCGCGCGAACGGCTTGCCGGTAGCGGCTTCGCTCTGGGCGATTTCGTTCTCGTGGTGCGGAAAAATCAGGTCTGTGCCGCCGGAATGGATATCGAGGGTCGGCCCCAGATACTTCATGGCCATCACGGAACACTCGATGTGCCAGCCCGGACGCCCCCTGCCGAGCGGCGTCTCCCAGGAATCTTCGCCCTCCTTGGCGGCTTTCCACAGCACGAAGTCGCGCGCGTCGGCTTTCTCGTACTCGTCCGCGTCCACCCTGGCGCCGGCGCGGTTGCCCGCAAGGTTCATCTTGGAGAGCTTGCCGTACTCCGGGAACGACTCCACGCGGAAGTACACGGAGCCCTCGCTGACGTAAGCGAACCCCTTGTTTTCCAGGGTCTGGACGAGGTCCACCATCTCCGGAATGTGGTCGGTGGCGCGCACGAAGTGCTCCACATCCTCCAGGTTCAGAAGCTTCCGGTCCACTTTGAACGCGTCAATGAATTTCCCCGTGTACTCGCGGAGCGGCAGGCCGGCGGCGCGCGCGTTGCGGATGGTCTTGTCGTCCACGTCCGTCAGGTTCATCACCTGAAGCACCTCGTAGCCCCGGCTGCGAAGGCGGCGGCGCAAAATGTCCTGAAACACGAACGTGCGATAGTTGCCGATGTGGCCGTAGTCGTACACCGTGGGGCCGCAGGTGTACATGCGCACCCGGTTGTCCTCGAGCGGGATAAAGTCCTCCACGCGCCCGGAGAGCGTATTGTAAAGGCGCAACGCCAAGGGACACCTGTTGGTGTTGAGTGCTGAAAAACCCGCAACGATTCTATCGGCGAGGCTTCGGAGCCGTCAAGGACCAGAGTCGTCCGCGCCCATTACTGGTTTTCGATCGCCGACTCTCGATTCAATCGGCAATCCGCCGCCCTTCCAGCTCGATGGGCAATAAACTTTGCGCTAACTTGTTCCTTGCAGGTCAACTTGCCGGCGTCGGGTTTGGCTTTGCAGAGCTCTTTTCAGCACTTCTGCCGACAGCGTTTTCTGCCTTTTTTGGCCTTCCTTTGATCGCGCGTCTCGGGTTAAGCCGGACCTCTCCGGCGCGGCTTGCCACTTTGCCGGGGGCAGGGTCTTTGAGAGCCGCCTTTCGGCTGGTAGAATTGGTTAGGGGCCGGGTGATCGCCGTGTCGTTGAAGACTCCAGGCTGCGTCGCTGCCCTCATGCGCCGCTCCCCGGCGGTGCCGTGGTTGGTGACCCTGATGCTCGTGCCCGCAGGGCGCGCGCCGGACCGTGCGGCCCGCCCGCCTTCCGCCGAGAACCAGCCCGGCCAGTCCAGCAAAGCCGTACCCCTCAACAAGGAGGGTGAAATCGATCTCATCCGCGGGCTCTCCAGCGAGATCGCGGTCGCCAAGGTGGCACTTCCGCGGGGCAAGCACGGCATCTACGTGGACTCGAAGGGCCGCATCGAGCAAAGTGCAGCCCAGCAGGAGCTGAAAACGAACGGGCCCGCCGTCAACGCCGGGACCCCGGTGAAAATCACCAAGATCGATTTCAAGCAAGACCACCTGACCTTCGAGATCAACGGCGGCGGGAAGAATGGGAGGAAATGGTATCAGCACCTCGAGATCGGCATCGGCGGCCCCACCCAGCCGATCGCAACACCTGTGGACCCCACTGAGAGCCAGACGCTGGCGTATGGGTCTTACATTACCCTGAAGTTTCCCGGCAGGGTCCCCGACCTCACGGTGGATCAAGCCAAACAACTGCTCGCCGCCACCCTTGATTTTACCCGGCACTCGCCCACGGTCCTCTACTCGCCTGAGGTACCGTCGAAGTTCAAAGAGGCCATCAAGCATCACCAGATCGTGCTGGGTATGGACCACGATGCGGTGCTCTCCGCCAAGGGCCCTCCGGACCGAAAAATACGTGAGGATCAGCCGGACGGCAGCGAGACGGAAGACTGGATCTACGGCTTGCCGCCGCACGTGCTGTTCGTCACCTTCAACGGCGACTCGGTGGTTCGGGTCACACAGTATTAGCGCACCGCCTCGCGGGGGACAGGTGCGGCCGGCTGGATCGCCTTACCACTGCAACTCCACTCTGACGCGCTCGGTGACGAATTCGCCATAAGGTGCAACCGTCAGGGTGCGAATAACGGCGGGAGAGTCTGTATAAGCCAGGACCACCGTCACCACGTTCCGCGCCTTGGCGCCGGACGTCAGGTAGGGATCGGGCACGAAGAAGTCCTTCTGCGGGCCTGCGATCGCGTAACGGCCCAAGAAGCTGCCGTTCAGATAGAGCAAAGCATCGCGATCGGCCTCGAACGTGAGCTTCCACGGGATGAACCAGCCTGCGGGAATATCGTCGAGGCTGAACTCCGCCCGGCACCAGGTGAACGCAGGTACGATTCCGTGCGTTGCGCTCGACGTAGTGGCCGAGTGACCACTACCTAGGCCGGAACTCCATTTGATCCCGGCGAAGGCCGGGTCTACGCGCCGCCCCCGCATGGGCGCGGGAAACCTCTGAACCTGCCATGGGTCGATGGCGGTTCCGGAGGATGCATCCTTGCCGTAACGCACCGCCTGGAGGCCTCTCATCTCGGCCATTTCCGGACCGAAGTTGGGGTTGCCGAACTGCTCGAAGGCAACCTCCAACGTATTCGTACCCGCGTGCGCGTAATCCGCCAGAGCGAACTCGGCGTTTATCGCCGGTTTCGAAGCCTGCGGCACCAGCTTGCTGTTGAGAAACACCTTTTTTGGGTCTTCCGCAAAAGCGGTGATAAACATCCGCGGCTCGCCGTGGTACGCAAATTCGGCGCGATACTTAACGTAGCCGTAAGGAAGGGGGCCCAGATCGTCGAGCGGCCGCAAGCCGGTGGCGAGCCACTCTCCGGCGCCGGGGTCAAAGCGCTCCACCCAGATTTGCGCCGGCTCAAGCAAGTGCGGTGCCAGGGCGAGCTTCGGGGTGGTGATTTTGAAACGGCACGTCTCCCAATGGCGGTCGTATTCGAAAGGTGTCTCAACTCCGTTTAGCCAGACTTTCGCGGGCAGCGGCGGGACGAGAGCATCTACCTGGTGCTCGCCGGACGCAAAATCGAAGTCCGCCCACAGGGTCTTTTTGCTCCGGCCGTTCCCGACGAGCAGCGCCGCGTCCGTAAAGAAGGGCACCGCCACCGGGTTCCTCTGTTCGTCTTCGGGAAGCGCGGGGCCTCCGGGAAATACTCCCGCCGGCCACTCCGGCGCCCAGCTCTTCAGCGCCCGCTCGCGCGGTAACACCACCAGTTGCAGATGCGCGTTTACCATCAGCATTTTCTTGCGCTGCTCCACGCGCACGCCCATCACCAGTGACTCGTATTCCCGGTCCCAATACTGGTAGACCGCATCGCCTTCCACGTGGGGCTCGTTCTCCGTGGCGAAGCTCAGCTCGGCCAGCCGTCCTGGCTCGTCGTAGACCACCAGATAAGGCCGCGAGCCTTCGAGATAAGCGAGCACCTCGGCGGTGGAGTAGCGCAAGACGGTGTCGCCGATCGGGATCTGCACGGGCAGCATTTTCATCTCGCGCGGACCGAGCTCCAGCTCGCCCTCGCGGGGCACAGCGATCAGGCGATGAGTGGGCGAATTCGGATCCTGGAAGCTGGCTTTGTAGCGCTGGACGGCGTTGCCATTTTCGCGGATGAACACCGCTCCGCTCTTGCCGGAGGCGCGCAACGAGACGCTCACCTGGGGGTTCGTGGACCCGGCGGCGTCGGGAACGCCTTCGGCGCGGGTGAGGACTCGACCCAGGAGGCGCAGGGACGCGCCCACGCCGCGCGCCGCGTAGTATTTCTCCCACAAGCCGCCGGGTTCGCGCAGGGGCGCGGCGTAGTCGTACGTTGTGGTGAGGTTTTTCGCCGCCCAATCGAAATTCGTGCCGCCGAATCCCATGTAGTAGTTAAAATACGCCACGCCTTGTTCGATGGCCGTCTTTGAGAGCAGGTTGAGCTGCCGGCCGTTTACGCCCTCCTGATCCACCGAGAGTTTGCCCCCGAATTCCGAGAACCAGCCCCCTTGCAGTTCTGTCACGCCCACCGGTGCGTCGGACTGCTCGCGGCGCAGCTTGGCCAGCGCCGGCAGCACCTCGCGCGTAACATTCCAGCGCGGGTAAAAGTTGCAGGTGTCCACCATCCTCGAGAAGTCGGGATCTTTGCGATCGCGCACTTGCTGGGTCCAGCAGGTAATGAGGGGCACATCCACGCCCGCGTCCCAGGCCATGTGGGCCAGCGCGCGCACGTAGTCGCGTTTGGCGCTGTCCGCCAGCTTCCAGTAGTCGTACTCGTTCTCGACTTGCATCAGAATAATCGGCCCGCGGTGGGTGACCTGATGGCGCACGATCACCGGAAGCACCTGGCTGAACCAGTGCTGCGAAGTGCTGATGCTCTTCGGGTGGTTCGAGCGCAAGGGAAATCCTTGCCGCGCCACCCAGCGCGGGAATCCGCCCGTGTCCCATTCGGCGCAGACGTAGGGCCCCGGCCGGACGATCATCAGGAAGCCCATGCTACCCACCAGCTTGACGAATTCCTCGAACTCGCTGAGGTCGCAACGGCCCTGTTCGGGCTCGTGATAGTCCCAGAATACGTAGGTCTCGATCACGTTGAAGCCGGCCGCCTTGAGTTTCAGCAGACGGTCGCTCCAGAGCTCGCGCGGGCACCGCGGATAATGGAAGGCCGCGCCGTAGAGGAACGTGTCACGATCGTTGACGGTGAAGCAGTGGCTGTCGTAGCGGATAAACCCGGGCTGCGGGAATTGCGCGGCCGAGGCCGCAAGCCCGGCGGGGCCAGCCGATTCTGGGTCGCGCGCCCGCGCGCTGAGCAAGGCCCGAAGTGAGCCGAGCCGCGAACCGAGCCCGGCGACGAGCGGCGCGGAGATCATTGATTGCAGAAAGCCGCGGCGCGACTTACCAGTGTCCTCATCCCGCGAACGCGTTTCCGTTCCGAGATGTTTGCCCAACAGATCTGCCATGTTTAACCTCCGGCACGGTCCGCGGACGCACGCGCCGCCCAAAACCGCGCCGTACTGAATTGTGCCACCGCGCGAGAGCCGTCCCCAAGGAAATTGATGCGTGGCGGGAAAGACCACGTGCGCGATTCGAAGCCGACCTTACAGCGCGAAATCCCGTTGTGAATACTTCCGGCGCGGGCGCAGGTGGTTTATAGTGGTGCCTTTCATTGGGGGTGAATCGTGAATAGTTGCCGACGAACGTTAGTCAGAGAACTCGCCAACTTTTTCGGATTGAGCACACTTGTGATTTTCGCGGCCAGCGCGAACGCCGGTGCGGCGCAAACGGCCAAGCCGGCAGAAGCGAAGACGAAGGCGCAGTCCCGCGCAGCGGTTCCGATGAGCGGGCCCGTCAGCCCCGGCCTTTACGCCGAAATGCGCTGGCGCATGATTGGACCCTTCCGCGGCGGCCGGACGCGGGCCGCTTGCGGCGTGGCCGGCCAGCCCAACGTCTTCTACGTGGGCCAAGTGGACGGCGGCGTCTGGAAGTCCGATGACTACGGCCGCACGTGGCGCCCCATCTTCGACAACGAGCCCAGCCAGTCTGTGGGGGCCATCGCGGTGGCGCCGTCCGATCCCAACGTGGTGTACGTGGCGAGCGGGGAGGGATTGCGGAGGCCCGATCTCTCGGTGGGGGATGGCATCTACAAGTCGGAGGACGCAGGCATGACGTGGACCCACCTCGGCTTGCGCGACGGCGAGCAGATTCCAGCGCTGGCCGTAGACCCCCACGATCCCAACCGGTTATTCGCTGCGGTACTCGGCCATCCCTACGGTCCGAACCCGGAACGGGGCGTGTACCGCTCCACCGACGGCGGGCAAACCTGGCAGAAGGTTCTTCCCAAGGACGGAACGATCGGCGCCACCGACATTGAGATGGACCCCTCGAACCCGGAGGTGCTGTACGCGGGGCTCTGGGACTCGCGCTTGGGCCCGTGGGAGGATGGAAACGAGTACGAGCAGCCCAGCGGCATTTTCAAATCCACCGACGGCGGTGACACGTGGCAGAAGCTCGCCGGCGGCCTGCCGCCCGATGTGAACCAAGCCTACATCGCCATCGCACCCAGTAACCCCCAACGCGTCTACGCCACGGTGGCCACCACGCACGGCGTCCAGATCTTCCGCTCTGACGACGCCGGCGCGAGCTGGGCGCGGGCCACCACGGACGGGCGCCCGGCCGTGCGCATCGGCGGCGGCGACCTGCCCGTGCCCAAAGTGGATCCGAAGAATCCCGATGTGCTGTACAGCACGAGCACCGTGACCTGGCGCTCCGAAGACGGCGGCAAAACCTGGACCGGCATTCGAGGCGCGCCCGGCGGCGACGATTATCAAAACATCTGGATCAATCCCGAGAACCCCGACATCATCCTGCTGGTAAGCGACCAGGGCGCCATCGTGAGCGTCAATCGAGGCCAGACGTGGAGCTCCTGGTACAACCAGCCCACGGCGCAGCTCTACCACGTGATTACCGACAACCAGTTTCCCTACCGGGTTTACGGCGGGCAGCAGGAGAGCGGCTCGGTGGGCATTTCGAGCCGGGGCAACGACGGCGCCATCACGTTCCGTGAGTGGCATCCCGTGGGTGTGATTGAATACGGCTACGTGGCGCCGGACCCGCTGCATCCGGACATCGTCTACGGAGCCGGCCGCACCGAGGTGTCGCGGTTCGACTGGGTCACCGGCCAGGTGCAGAACGTCACGCCGATTACGGTGCGCAGCGCCAAGTATCGCGCCGAACGCACGGAGCCCATCGTTTTCTCACCCATCGATCCGCACGTGCTGTATTACGCCGCTAACGTGCTCTTCAAAACCACCGACGGCGGCCATTCGTGGCAGACGATCAGTCCTGACCTCGCCCGCCCGCAGCCCGGCATGCCCGCCAGCCTCGGCGAGATGGCAGCCAAGGACCGTAACGCTGCCAAGCAGCGGGGCGCGATCTACGCGCTGGCACCCTCCTTCCAGGACCTCAACACCCTGTGGGCCGGCACGGACGACGGCCTGATCTGGACCACTCACGACGGCGGCAGGAACTGGAAGGATGTAACGCCGCCCGAGCTGACGCCCTGGAGCAAGGTGACGCAGATCAGCGCCTCGCATTTTGACACCAACTCGGCTTACGCCTCGGTCAGCCGCTTCCGCATCGACGACCTGCGTCCGTACATTTATCGCACGCGAGACGGGGGCAAGAGCTGGCAACTCATTACCCAGGGATTGCCGGACGGGCAGCCGGTGGACACGGTCCGCGAGGATCCCGTGCGCAAAGGGCTGCTGTTTGCGGGAACGGAAAGCGCCGTGTGGGTTTCCTTCGACGACGGCGATCACTGGCAGTCGCTGCAATTGAATCTGCCCCATACTTCCATGCGCGACCTCTGGATTCACGACGACGACCTGCTGGTGGCCACCCACGGACGCTCGTTCTGGATTCTCGATGACATCACCCCCCTGCGCCAGATCACGGAGACCGTGGCCGGCGCCGACGCTCATCTGTTCCAGCCGGAGCCGGCCTGGCGCGTGAGGCGCGACACCAACACCGACACGCCGCTTCCACCCGACGAACCGGCCGCGCAGAATCCGCCGGACGGCGCCGTGATCGATTACTTCCTGGGGCGCGCGGCATCCGGGCCGGTGACGCTCGAGATCCTCGACGCCGGCGGCAAGCTGGTGCGCCGCTACGCGAGCACCGACAAGCCCGAGGTGACGGAAGACGAACTCCGAAAGACGCTCAGCGTGCCGCTTTACTGGGTGCGAATGCCCGGCGTTCTTTCGGCCGAAGCCGGGATGCACCGCTGGGTGTGGGACCTGCACTACACGCCCCCTCCCTCGGCGCGGTATGGGTATCCGATCGCGGCGATTCCGCACGACACACCGCGCGAGCCGCTGGGTCCGAGCGTGCTGCCGGGCCGGTACACGGTGCGGCTCACGGCGAACGGCCAGACCTACACCGAGCCCCTGGTGGTGAAGATGGACCCGCGCGTCAAGACGCCGCCCGCTGGCCTGGAGCAGCAATTCAACATGGAACGGCGCCTCGCCGCCATGCTAGCCGGCAGCTACGATGCGGCCGCCGAGGCGCGCTCGCTCGGCGAACAGCTTGAGAAGCTTTCCAAACAGGCAACGGGAACGGTGAGCGATTCAATCGCCGGACTCCAGAAGAAAATGACAGAAGTGGTGGGACGGCCGGGCGGCTTCTTCGCGCCACCGTCGCCGGAGGTTACGCTGGCCAGAGTCGGCGGAGAAGTGGGAGGTCTCTACGGCCCGGTGGGCGGGGCTGACGCCGCGCCGACAGCCACGCAAGCGGCGGCGATGGCTGAGGTCGAGCGCGATTATTCCGACGTTATGAGACGCTGGAGCGCTCTTAAAACCACCGACGTGCCCGCGCTTAACCGCCAATTGAGCGGGGCCAGTTTGCCTGAGATTCGCCTGGAAGCGAAGCCGCAGCCGGCGGAAGAGTCGGAGGACGTCGAATAGCGGCTGAACCGCAAACCGGGCGGCGCGGTCGCCAGCCCGACGGGCGCCCAGAGCTGCGCCGCGGCCGCTCTCAGTATTTTCTCAGCACTCCGATCACCCGGCCCTGGATGGTCACGTCGCGGGCGGGAAGGATGATCGGGTCCATCTGAGCGTTCGCCGGTTGCAGCCGCACACGGCCCTTGTCCTGCCGGAAGAAGCGCTTCAGGGTGGCGTCCGTGCCTTCGATGAGCGCCACCACGATCTCGCCATTCTCCGCCGCGCTCGTGCCTTCCACCAGAATGTAGTCGCCGTCGCAAATGTGGTCGTCCACCATCGAATCGCCCTTCACGCGCAGTACGAAAACGCTGCCGTTGGCGCGCGCGAAGTCGCCGAGCGAAAGCGTCTCCGGGTTGGCCACCGCTTCCACCGGCTGGCCGGCGGCAATGCGGCCGAGCAGCGGAAGCTCAAGCGCGCCCAAGGGCGGCCCC
>DATJAQ010000149.1:0-8623 GCA_035516075.1 Terriglobia bacterium
CGCAGATGGCGAGCGCACTCGCGGCCAGCGCCAGCGCGAAGGGATCCCAACTGGAAACGCCGTAGAGCTGGGCTGAGATCAGGCGTCCCGCCCCGACGGCCAGCGGCAGCCCGAGCAGCAGGCCCAGCAACACGCGCGTAAAGGCTCCGCGCATGACCAGTTGGACCACCCTCGCGCGGTCGGCGCCTAGCGCCATGCGAATTCCGATTTCGTTCGTGCGCTGCGCCACCGAGTAGGCCGTGACGCCGTAGAGTCCCACCGCAGCCAGCAGAAGCGCGACGATTCCGAACAGACCCGCCAGACTGGCCACGGCGCGCTCCTGGTCGAATGAGAGATCGATTTGCTCCTGCATGGTTCTGACGCTGGTCAGGGTCAGGTTGGGATCCACGTCCGCCAGCGTCCGCGTCAGCACCGGCTCAAGCGCGCCGGTCGGGGTGTCGGTCACCAGCATGATTCCGCCGATGAAGTGCGATTGCAGCTCGATCCTCTTCATCAAATCCTGCTTGTAGTCGATGTTCTGGGCGAGCGGAACGTAAAACATGGGCATGGCCGGCCGGTCCAGACCCCAGCCCGCAAACTTCGCGTCCCGCACGACGCCCACGATGCGAAAGGTGCCTGCGTTTTCGGGCAGGTCCAGTCCGAAGTGCTGATTCAGAGGGTCTTCGCTGGTCTTGAAGAAGCGCTTCACAAAGCCCTCGTTCACAATCGCCACCGGCTCGGTGGTTTCGTTGTCGGCTGCGGTAAAAGCCCGTCCCCGCAGGATCGTCATACCGAAGTTCTGAAGATAGCTGGCGCTGACGCGGTCCCACGAAGCGCCCGCCTGTTCGTTCATTTTGGGGGCCGGATGGCCGGCCACGATAATAAGCTCGCCCCAATTATTGGTGAGCGGGTTGTAGAGCGCCAGTCCGCTCCCCCGCACGCCGGGCAGGCGATCGAGGCGCGCCTCGAGCTCCCGGTAGAGGGCCGCCAGCTTGGGCTCGGTGTAGGTGGCCGGAGGGTTGTGCAACCCTACCAGCACGCGGCCCTGAACCTGATACCCAAAATCCTGATGCTCGAGTTTATTGAGGCTTCGCGCCAGCATGGTGGCGCCGGCCACCAGCACCACCGATAAAGTGGCCTGCACAATCAGTAATGCTTTGCGGGCGAAAGTGGAGTGATCGCTCGTACTGCGTCCCGAGCCGCGCAAGGCCTCAATCGGATCGGTGCGGGTAGCAAACCACGCCGGGGCCGCACCGAAGATGACGCCCGTTAACAAGGCCAGTCCGAAGGCGAACGCCAGGACCAAAAACGATGGCATGGGGCTGATGGGAAGGAAGTGCGCGCTCTGAAAGGCAAGCGCAAGCAGCAGGCGCGCGGCTGCCACGGCCACCAGAAGTCCGGCAATGCCGCCGCCGATGGCAAGCAGCACACTCTCCGTGAGAGCCTGTCCGATAATCTGCCGCCGGGTGGCGCCAATCGCGAGGCGCACCGCCGTTTGCCCGCGGCGCGCCACCGCGCGGGCCAGCAGCAGGTTCGCGACATTGGCGCAGGCAATCAGCAGCACCAGGCCGCACACGGAGAGGAGGATCTGCAGGCTGCGTCCGTACTCTTCCTTCATGACGGCCACGCCGGCGCCGGCGGGGACGACGTTAATCACCTGCTTGGGAAGCATGCGGATAATGTCCGGCATCCAGTTGGCGGGATACCCGGAATCGTGCTGCATCCATTGGCGCAGCACTCCCGTGAGGTGGGGGGACATTCCCTGGATCGAGGCTCCCGGCCGCAGGCGGCCCATCATGCGCAGCCACGCCGGAACGGACTGGTTCAGCAGCGCGCCCTGGCCGTCAATCAGAGGTTCCTGCTGCACGGGGATCCAGATATCGGGAGGGTCGCTTTGCAGCGTTTCGCCGAAAAATCCCGGCGGGGCGACGCCGATGACGGTGAAGGGATGGCCCTCGACGATGAACGTTGCACCCACCACGGACGGGTCACTGCCATAGCTGATTTGCCAGACACGGTGGCTGAGCACGGCCACCGGCGGAGAGGACGGCCGGTCGTCGTCGGGGGTAAACAGGCGCCCCCCGAAGGCGCGCACCCCTAGCAGTGAGAAGTAGCTCCCCGTGACGTACTCGGAGCGCAGAGGCCTGGCGGCCAATTCACGTTCACGCCGCACGCTCTGCAGGGCGCCGCCGGCCTGGAAAGCAGCCACTTCTTCAAATTCGGGCGTTTCCGCTTTCAGGCGCTCGTACAAAGGGAACGAATACATCCCCCATCGGTCCTGGGGACCGCCCTCCACGCAGCAATCGTCGCCCTCGCCCACGCGGTAGAGGCTCCCGGGATCGGACACCGGCAGGGAGCGCAGCATCACCGCATGAATCAAGGTGAATATTGCCGTGGTTCCGCCGATTCCCAAAGCCAGCGTGAGTACCGCCGCGGCCGTAAAAACGGGCGATCGCCGGAATTGCCGCGCTGCGTAACGCAGATTGCCGAGCACCTTCTGCATGACAGCCCTCCAGATTACCCTACGACCGTGAGTTGCTCGGGGTTCCAGTAAAATCCCTATGGCTGCTGCGTCGCAGCCCGGCGCGATCCGCCGGATACTCTTTTGACAGGTTCGGGGGCAGTTGGTCAGCTATGCTGTCCGGCTCCTGCCAGGAGTGATCGCTACCGAATACGTCTCCGTTGAAGTTGCGCGGAGCACCGTGCGTGGGAACTGCACCACCGCGCGCCTTTCGATTGAATTGTTCCCGCCGGTTCGCTACTGTCGAAGGGGCGATAGGACGCCGCGGCCGGACGGCGGGACGCCACCGAACGAAGGCCGCTGCCAGGAGACTCACCGAGATGACAAGCCAAGCGGGCGCCGATCGCAATTCGGAGCGCTTTCTGATTACCGGAGCCAAGGGCTTTATCGGCGCCTGGGTTTCCAAGGTGCTGCTCGAAGAGGGCGTGGAGCCCTGGATTCTCGACATTGACGCCGAGTTTCACCGGCTGAGCGCCCTGCTGAGCTCGGAACAACTGGCGCGCCTGCGGCTGATTCCGGGTGACGTCACCCGGCTCGACGACGTGGAACGCGCGGTGGCGGATAACGGCATCACCCACATTATTCACCTGGCCGCGCTCCAGGTGCCTTTCTGCGTTGCCGATCCGCCGAAGGGCGCGCTGGTGAACGTGGTGGGCACCGTCAACATGTTCGAGGCCGCCAAGAGGCACCGGGACCACGTTTGCCAGGTGGTCTACGCCAGCTCAGCGGCGGTTTACGGGCCCGAGGAATTCTACGGCTTCGCGCAGGTCCCGGAGGGAGCTCCCCTGCAGCCCACCACCCTCTACGGCGTTTACAAGCAGTGCAACGAAGGCACGGCGCGCATTTACAACCAGAACGACGGCATTTCGAGCATCGCCCTGCGGCCCTCCACGGTGTACGGCGTGGGCCGCGATCAGGGCATGACGTCGGGGCCCACCAAGGCCATCAAAGCCTGCGTGGTGGGCCGCCCCTACACGATTGCATTCACCGGCCGGGTTGATATGCAGTACGTGCGCGACACCGCCACCACCTTCATCCGAGCGGCGCGCTCCGGCCTGAAAGGCGCGCGAGTGTACGCGCCCCGCGGCGCCGTGGTGGGCATCGACGAAGTATTGGCCGCACTGAAGGCGATGTTCCCGCAGGCCGGTGAGCTGATACGGGCCGAAGGCAAGCCGCTGCCGCTGCCGTCCGACGTGGACGACAGCGCGCTGCGGCGCGACTTCAGCGGCGTGCCGGCCACCACGCTCGAAGACGGCATTCGCGAGACGGCGGAGATCTTCCGCCGGCTTCAGCGCGAAAATAGGCTCGATACCCGGGAGTTGGGCGCGTAGCGCCGGGAGCCGGCGGGCGCGCCCAAATTCGCCAGGGCCGTTTGTGATTCCCGTGCCGACCCTCTCATCCCCACGCTCGCAAGGCGCACTTGGCATGGTACGCACCGGTGCCGCTGCGGCCGCCCTGCGGGCGGTCTGTTCCGTGGCGATCGTCTTCGGCATCACCTTGGTATGCTTCCGCGTGCTGCGCCTGGGCGCTTCCACCACCGGATTCGCATACCTGGCGGCCATCCTGGCGGTAGCGAGCGGGTGGGGCCTCATCGAAGCCATATCGGCTTCGATCGCGGCTGTCTTTTGCCTCAATTTCTTTTTCGTGCCGCCCGTTCTCACGCTCACGGTAGCCGACCCGCAAAACTGGGTGGCGCTCTTCGCGTTTCTCGCCACCTCACTCATCGCCAGCCAACTCTCAGCCCGCGCCAAGCAGCGCACCAGCGAGGCTTTGGAACGGCAGCGCGATATGGAGCGTCTTTACGCGCTCAGCCGGTCGATCCTGCTGACGAACATGGATCAAAATGTGGCGCGCCAGATTGCGCTGCAGATCGCGGAGACCTTCGACTTTTCCGCTGTCGCGCTTTACGACCGCTCCAGCGGCGCCATCCATCGGAGCGGCCCCGGCGAACTTCTTCCCGGCACTGATGACCGGCTGCGCGAAACGGCCGTCAAGGGCACGTTGTTTCGCGACGAGCTCACGGGCACGGTGGTGACGGCGATCCGGCTGGGCGGGGAGCCCATCGGAGCGCTCGCCCTCTCGGGCGCGCTGCCTTCAGACACGGTGTTGCAGGCGCTCGCTAATCTCGCCGCGATCGGCCTGGAGCGGGCCCACGCCCAGGACGCCGCCACACGCGCTGAGGCGGCGCGCGAGAGCCAGGAGCTGAAGTCAACCCTGCTGGATGCGATGGCTCACGAATTTAAGACTCCCTTGACTTCGATGAAGGCGGCTTCGAGCGCGCTGCTTTCGGACGCGGTGGCCGAACCCGAGGCCCGGCGCGAACTCGTCTCTGTGGTTGACGAAGAAATCGACCACCTCAACCGGCTGGTGACGGAGGCCGTGCAGGTGGCGCGGATCGAGGCCGGCGACGTCCAGCTCAACCGTGCCCGCTATGCCGCCGCCGCCATGCTGGAAGGCGTTCGACGCGAGGCGGAGCCCGCCGGCGAAGGCCGCGCCATCAGCGTGGAAGTGGAGCCTAATCTGCCGCCGCTCAACGTGGACGCCGAGCTGATCAAGCTCGCCCTGCGCCAGCTTATGGATAACGCTCTTCGATACTCACCGCCGGGTTCGCCCGTATTTCTCCGGGCGCGGCGCGACGGGAACCGGGTGGTGATCGACATTCGCGACCGGGGATCCGGGATCCCGGCCGCCGAGCGCCCCCGGGTGTTCGAGAAGTTCCATCGAGGTTCCAACGCCGGCCAGACGCGGGGCACCGGGATGGGACTCTCGATCGCCCGCGAGATCGCCCGGGCGCACCGCGGCGACGTGTGGCTGGAGAAGAGCTCCCCGGAGGGCTCGGAGTTCTGCCTGTCGATTCCGGTGACGCCGGAGAAGGCCGCGCTATGAGTGCCGGGCGCATCCTGGTGGTCGATGACGAGCCGCAGATCCGCCGTGTACTGAGGACCACGCTGGTGGCCAACGGCTTCGAGATGACCGAGGCCCGCAGCGGTGAGGAAGCTCTGGACAAGGTCCGCGCCGGGCATTACGACGTCGTCCTGCTGGACATGAATATGCTTGGGTTGGGAGGGATCGAGACCTGCCGCGCCATCCGCGCCGCCCGCCCGTCGCCCGACCTTGCCATCATCATGCTGACCATCAAGAGCCAGGAGCGGGACAAGGTTGAGGCGCTCGATGCGGGCGCGGACGACTACGTGACCAAACCTTACAGCACGCCGGAGCTTCTGGCCCGCATTCGCGCCGCCCTGCGCCGCTCGCCCCTGGCCTCGGAGGCCACGCCGCGGCGGCTGATCCTCGACGAGGTGGAGATCGACTTTGACGCTCACCAAGTTTCGGTCCAGGGCGAGCAGGCGCGGCTCACCTCGAAGGAACTTGACCTGCTTTCCTACCTGGTCGCACACCCCAACAAGGTGCTGAGCCACCGCGAACTTTTGCAGGCCGTTTGGGGACCCGACTACGGCGAGGAAATCGAGTACCTCCGCGTCTTTATCAACCGGCTGCGCAAGAAGATCGAGCCCAATCCCGCCAAACCGCGCTACCTGCTCACCGAGCCGTGGACCGGCTATCTCTTCCACCTGCCCGAACCCGGCACAGACCTCCGATAACAAAACGCAGAGCCACGCCGCGTTTCGAGCGTTTATGGATTTTTTACGCCGCGTTTATGCCTCGTTTAGGCCGCGTGTTTTAGGATTCGAGTGTGGACGGTCGACGAATTCCATCTCGGTCGCGCTCGGCGGATCTTCCCGCGATCGGAAACGCGGGGCTCGGTGCCGATCCCGGCGCCAGGCTCCATTTGACCGTGATCTTCACGACGCCCAAGGGCACGGAGGCCGCGCTTAAGAAGGGGGCAAGTCTGGCCCGAGGCCTGGGAGCAAACCTTCAGCTTCTGGTGCCGGAGGTGGTTCCCCACCGGCTGCCGATCGACCGCCCGCCGGTGGCGCTGGAACACACTCGGGAGGTATCGCTTGCCCTGACCTCCGAATTCGCCGCCGGCGGTCACGATGTAGTGATCGAAGTCTGTCTCTGCCGCGACGCGCAGGATTGCCTGGTCCGCTCCGTGAGCCCGCGCTCTTTGATCCTGGTTGGAGGCCGCGATTCGTGGTGGTCAACTCCCGAGCGGAAGATGACACGATCGCTGCGCGCCCTCGGTCATGAGGTGATCTTCGTGGAGCAAAGGGAGAGTTGCCATGCTTGACCTGTGCTACGTCGCGGCCTGCGTCTTGTTCTTCGTCGCCTGCTGGGCGTTCACCAAAGCGTGCGATCGCTTGTAGGGAGATCGGACTTATGGACTACATCATTGCCGGAGTTGCGGCCCTGTTTCTTTTCGGCTATCTCGTCTACGCGCTTCTGCGCCCGGAGCGGTTTTAAGGAGAAGCCATGACTTCAATCGGCGTACTAAGCATCGCCGTCTACTTTCTGATCATCCTGGCTCTCACCAAGCCGGTGGGCGTCTTCATGACGAAGCTTTTTCAGGGCGAGCGGACCTTCCTCCATCCCGTGATGCGCCCGCTGGAAAAGCTGGTCTACCGCCTCTGCGGTGTGCGCGAAGACGCCGAGCAACGCTGGACGCAGTATGCCGCCTCGCTGATCGCCTTCAGCCTGGTCAGCCTGCTGTTTGTCTACGTGATCCAGCGCCTGCAGGGGCTTCTGCCATTCAATCCCAACCATTTCAGCACGGGTCATGCGCCGTCCGGGGCCACGGCGATGACGCCCGATCTCGCCTTCAACACCGCGGCCAGCTTCGTGACCAATACCAACTGGCAGAATTATTCCGGCGAATCGACGCTGAGCTACTTCGTGCAGATGGCCGCGCTGACCGTGCAGAACTTCGTTTCCGCGGCTGCGGGCGTGGCCGTCTCCGTAGCGCTGATCCGGGGCTTCGCGCGCCGTCAGGCGAACAGTATCGGCAACTTCTGGGTCGATCTCACCCGGGCCACGCTTTACATCTTCCTGCCGCTGGCTCTACTCGGCGCGCTCTTCCTTTGCTCGCAGGGCGTGATCCAGAACTTCAAGGCCAATGTCACGGTGACCACCCTGGAAGGCTCGGCCCAGACCATTGCCCAGGGCCCGGTGGCTTCGCAGGAAGCAATCAAGATGGTGGGCACCAACGGCGGGGGCTTCTTCAACGCCAACTCTTCGCATCCTTTCGAAAATCCGACGCCGCTCACTGACTTCGTCGAAATTCTGATGATCTTCCTCATTCCGGCCGGCCTGACGTATCAGTTCGGCCGAATGGTGGCGGACCGACGGCAGGGCTGGGCGTTGTTCGCAGCGATGAGCGTCCTGTTTCTGGCCGGTGCATTCGTCTGTTATCGGGCGGAACAGGCGGGTAATCCGCAACTGACAAAGCTGGGTCTCGAGAACAAAGCAAGCTGGATGCAGCCGGGCGGCAACATGGAAGGCAAGGAGGTGCGATTCGGCATTCCCGCCTCCACTCTGTTCGCGACCGTGACCACCGACGCCAGTTGCGGCGCCATCAACGGCTGGCACGACAGCTACACGCCGATCGGCGGCCTGGTGCCGCTGTTCAACATTCAGCTCGGCGAAGTGGTCTTCGGCGGAGTGGGCGCCGGCATCAAGGGGATGCTGCTTTTCGCCATCCTGGCCGTGTTCATTGCCGGACTGATGGTGGGGCGTACGCCGGAGTATATCGGGAAGAAGATCGAGCAGAAGGAGGTGAAGATGGCGATGCTGGCGCTCATTCTGATGGCCGCGAACGTTCTCGTCTTCACCGGAATCAGCTCGGTGGCGAATTTCAAAAAGAACGGCTACTGGAATCCTCCGGGCCCGGCCGCCGCGAATGTCAACAATGACGGGCCGCACGGATTCAGCGAGATCCTGTATGCCTACACGAGCACCAACGGGAACAACGGCAGCGCCTTCGCGGGGCTGAACGGCAATACGCCCTGGTACAACCTCACCCTGGGCCTGGCCACGCTCATCGGCCGCTTCCTATTCATCATTCCCATGCTCGCCGTGGCAGGAAGTCTGGCGGCCAAGCGCAAGATCCCGGCCAGCAGCGGTACTCTGCCCACCCACGGGGCGCTCTTCGTGGGGCTGCTGGTGGGAACGGTGATTATTGTGGGCGCGCTCACTTATTTCCCGGCCCTCTCGCTCGGCCCCATC
>DATJAQ010000150.1:0-12169 GCA_035516075.1 Terriglobia bacterium
ACCTTCGCCCCAGAAGCCATACATGAAGGTATCCATGGACTCAATCAACGGACTTCCATTGAATTCCGCCGCCAACAGGCCCACCAGCTCCCGGAAAGCCTGCTGGCAGAAGGGATCGTCGAACCGGGGCTGATATTGCGCGTACGGATTGTGCATCCATCTTGCTTTGGACGTGTTCCCTTCGCTGCCGGCGCCCACCAACTTCACCAACGGCACTTTGTTGAGAACAAAGTCCGGCAGCGCAGGCTGGGTGAAATAATCCGGAGCGCTCATCTGAATCCGAAATCCGATGCGCTTGTTGTTTTTCCTGGCAAGGTCGAACACAAGTTTCAGGTAATTGGGAAAATCAAGACGTCCTGGCCGCGGCTGGATTTCCCTCCAGGTGGGCCGGATATAAAGCTTTTGTCCCAGCGGAAAATCAATCAGGTCTTCGATCGCCTGCGGAATGTTGTCCGAGTGGATCTCCGCCGTCCCCATATCGGCCGTAATGTACGTCACCAGCCCCTTGCCGTAGCCCGGCACGACCTCGTCGGACGGCGTGGTGGTCATCACCACTTCATCGCTGGGGATCGTGGCATCGGGAGGGTACTGTGGAAAGGGACCCTGGTTCAGCCGGTCGCTGACTTCGGGACCTGAGCCAAAGTCGTACTTGCCCCAGTTGTGAGCAGGGACGATACCCTGAGCCGCTCGCGCACCAATCCCCGCGGAGACTGCCAGCGCACTACCGCTCTTGAGAAAGCTTCTGCGATTCATCGGAATTCTGCCCTCCTTTAGTTCCCGCCAACTTCCATTCCGCCGTGCCATCTGGGATCGAGGCCTTGGACTCTCGATTCGGCGCCGGTATGTTTTATCACAGGATAGACGCCCCGGCAGCAATGGCCAATCGACCGCGGAACCTCGCAGTCAGCAACTTGACCGGCATCTCGGGTTTGTAATTCGCAAGCATCAAGGGCATCGCAAGCAGCGCCGTACGGCCGAAAGTACGGTTCCGAGCGAATGGTCTGCCATCCGGAACGTCGCCCACCTCCCATTTTCTGCTTGACTTTCCCAAATAGTAATGCTACGGTTATTGGCGAGGAATTTTTGAGGCCCAGAGGCGCAAACTGTCCGTGGTCAGTTGCCCGTTGTCCGTGGTTCGTTGATCGTGGAACGTTGTTCGGGGTCCGCCGCGACCAACCATGGAACAGTGGCAACGAACTACGATCTACAAGCCACGAACCCCCGCCTAGAGCACTTGGCAACAGACAACTGACTACGGACGATGGACAATTGACCCTAGGCTTGGCCGTCGCCACTCTTCCACCGGTCCGACCGGGGGGTGCCGCAAAGAAGCCGGAATGTCTTTCGGGCTCAATGGTTTGCAGATTTGCACCCCAGAAACGCGAAATGGGCAGTTCAAAGCCGGAATGTGCTGTGTTTTGTGCCACTTGCAGATTTGTACCCCTGCAACCGAGGCCACACGCTGGCGCGGCAGGCCTCACCCGGGGTGCCGGCGACGGCAATCTTCAATGGGCAATCGGCATTCGTCAATCGGCAATTCCCGCCTGCGCGGGGATCAATCGAGGGTCCGCACTGTCGGCGGTTTGACACCATGCGAGCCGCGCGGCTATTCTGGTCCAGGCATTCCTGCCGCGCATCTAATCACACGTATCTTGAGGGGCCTGCGGTTCCCTCACTCGGCAGGGCGATGGGCGAATTCGCGGGGACAGACTCCCAAAGGCAGGCAAGGTGAATAAATTGCAGTGGGTCGACACATTGTCCCGGAAGGCAGGGGCGCGTTTCTGGCGCGTGGTGCGCCTCGGAGCGTTGCCGCTGTTCCAGGGCTCCGAAGAAGTGCTGGTGGGTGGGCAGGCGGTGATCGAGGGCGTGATGATGCGCTCGCCTCACTCCTACGCCGTGGCGGTGCGGCGCCCCAACGGGTCCATCGCGGTGGGCCAGGATTACCTCGACAAGCCTTCGGAGAAGCATCCCTGGCTCCGCTATCCGGTGCTGCGAGGCCTCGGGACGCTGGGGCAGGCGATGGCCCTTGGAATTCGCGCGCTGAAATACTCCGCCGAGCATGCCATGGAGGATCCGGGCGCGGCGCAAAAATCGGGCCAGCCCGAAAAGAAGAAACCGGAAATGAGCGGTTGGATGATGGCGCTGAATATCACCTTCTCGCTGGCCTTTTTCATCGCGCTTTACAAGCTTTTGCCGTTATACCTGGCTACCCGGCTGCAGGCCCGCTACGCGGTGGTGCATCACCTGGTGGTGTTCAACTTTGTGGACGGCATGATCCGCATCGCGTTTTTCCTGGCCTTTCTCGCCTTACTGGCGCAATCGAAGGAAATCCGGCGAGTTTTCGAGTACCACGGCGCGGAGCATAAAGTGGTGTGGGCCTATGAAAAGACGGGCCGGATGGACGTGGAAACCGCGCGCGGCGCCACCCGCTTCCACCCCCGCTGCGGCACCAGCTTCCTGCTGGTGGTGATGGTGATCGCCATGCTCTTTTACATGGTGCTGCCATTCGAATCGTTCGTGGGCAAGCTGGTGGGGCGGCTGGCGCTGTTGCCCGTGATCGCCGGCGTGTCGTACGAGTTCATCCGTTTCGCAGCCCGCCGCCAGGGCGGACTCTGGCACTGGGCCTCGCAGCCCGGCCTCTGGCTGCAGCGCATTACCACTCGCGAGCCGGACGATAGCCAACTCGAGACGGCCGTGAAGGCGCTCGAGACCGCCATGGAGCTTGAGAAGTCTCGCGGCGGGGAGTTGGTAGTCGCTTAGAGACATTGAAATTTCTAAATGTTACGAACGAACCCGTCAACTTATTCAAAACAGGACACTTCACTTTTTGGAAGAATGGCGAAGCCGTCAAGTGATTGAAAACAAGTTGGTTGCCCGATTCATCCCGTCAACTGATTGACCGAGCGCAAGATAGATAAGATTCTGGAGCGAGTTTCGGGTGATTTTGGCATGAATTTCCTCGACAAGCTGGCTGAAATCGAACGAAAGTATGACGAGCTAACCCAGCAGCTCGGCCGGCCCGAAGTGTTGGCTGATCCCGCGCTTTACCACAAGACCGCCAAGGCGCACTCCGATCTCACCGAAGTGGTGGAAAAATACCGCGAGTGGAAGGGGGTTGAGAAGTCGCTGGCAGACACCCGGCCGATGCTGGCCGACGCCACTGCGGACCCCGCCATGAAGGAGATGGCCGAGGAAGAAATTCGCGGACTCGAAAAGCGCCGCGCCGAAGTGGAAGAAGAGATCAAGACGCTGCTGCTGCCTCGCGATCCCAACGACGAAAAAAACGTGGTGCTGGAGATTCGTGCCGGCACCGGCGGCGACGAGGCCACGCTGTTTGCCGACGAGCTCTTTCGGATGTATTCCCGGTACGCCGAGTCGCAGCGCTGGAAAGTGGAAGTGCTCTCCAGCAGCCTCTCGGCGGTGGGGGGATTAAAGGAAGTGATCGCCGTGATCGAGGGGCGCAAGGTGTACAGCCAGCTCAAGTATGAGAGCGGCGTCCACCGCGTGCAGCGCGTGCCCGCTACCGAGCAGCAGGGCCGCATCCACACTTCCGCCGTCACCGTAGCGGTGCTGCCCGAGGCCGACGAAGTGGAAGTCCAGATTGACCCCAAGGATATTCGCATCGACACTTTCTGCTCCTCGGGGCCCGGCGGCCAGTCGGTGAATACCACTTACTCGGCGGTGCGCATCACTCACGTGCCCTCGGGCCTGGTGGTGTCGTGCCAGGACGAGAAGTCGCAGATCAAAAATCGCGCCAAGGCGCTGCGCGTGCTGCGCTCGCGGCTTTACGAATTGGAGATGCAAAAGCAGCAACAGCAGCTCACGGCGGAGCGCCGGCAGATGATCGGCAGCGGCGACCGCAGCGAAAAGATACGCACCTACAACTTTCCCCAGAACCGAGTCACCGACCACCGCATAGGGCTCAGCCTCCACCAGCTCGACCGCCTGATGGACGGCAAGATTGACGACCTGCTCGGAGCGCTCACTAACTATTACCGCGCTGAGCGCCTGAAAGGCGAAGGCGACAGCGCCGCCGCGTGAGGGGCAATCATGGCTGAGACGCTTTGTTCTAAAGCTCTCTTCGAGGTCTAACCCGTGCAACCGCTCGTCGCGCGAACCAGCGTCTCTTCCATGCCGCTTCGCGAAGCGTTGCGAACGGCGATCGCCGAGCTGCAGGCCTCGGACGTCCCCTCCGCCCCGCTAGCGGCTGAGCTGCTGCTGATGCACGTGCTCGGGCGCGACCGAGGCTACATTTGTAGCCACCCTGAATCTAGCCTTCCCGCCGAATCCCTCGAGCGCTATTTCAATCTGGTGGCCGAGCGCGCCACCGGCAAGCCTACGCAGTACATCACCGGCCACCAGGAGTTCTGGGGACTCGATTTCGAGGTCACGCCCCACGTCCTGATCCCGCGCCCCGAGACCGAGCATTTGGTGGAGGCGGTGCTCGACCGCGAGCGGCCTCCCGCCGTCGATCGACCCGGGCGGGGCCCGGCTGCCACCCCTCTGACCGGCGCGGGGCTTCGCGTCGTGGACGTGGGCACGGGATCGGGATGCATCGCGCTCGCCCTGGCTTCGGAGCTTCCGGGCGCTTCGATTTTCGCCACCGACCTCTCGCGCGCCGCGCTGGAGGTGGCGCGCCGGAACGCCCGCCGCCTCGGTCTGGCGGACCGGGTGTGCTTCGTCGAAACAGACCTGCTCGCCGGCGTTGCCTGTGGCGGCGAAGGGGAAGGCTTTGACTTTGTGGTCTCGAATCCTCCCTACGTCGGCGGTGACGAGATCGACTCGGTGCAGCGCGAAGTGCGCGAGTTCGAGCCGCGCATGGCTTGGGGCGGCACCGGGCTCGGCCATGAAATCTATCGGCGTCTACTACCTGAGGCCCTCGATGCTCTGAGGCCGGGCGGATGGCTGGCGGTCGAAGTTGGATATACCCAGTCGGACGTGGTGAGTGCGATGGCGGGCAAAGGCTGGAGCGAAGTCGAAATCCGCCCCGATCTGGCGGGCATCCCGCGCGTTGTAGTGGCGCGAAAGAAAGCCGTCAGCACCGAGCGATCAGCAGCCGGCAAGACGGCGTCGGCTGAACGTTGACGGCTGAAGGCTGAAAATCAAAGCGTATGACGTCTGCGCCAATTCGGCAGATTTTGCACGTCGACATGGACGCCTTCTACGTCTCGGTGGAGGAGTTGGAGAATCCAGCGCTACGCGGAAAGGCCGTGATTGTGGGCGCGGATCCAAACGGCCGGGGCGTGGTGACGGCGGCCAGTTACGAGGCGCGCAAATTCGGCGTGCATTCGGCGCAGCCCATCGGAATCGCCAGGAGACTTTGCCCGCACGCCATTTTCCTGCGCGGCAACTACCCGAGATACCACCAGTACTCCGAGCGCATTTACGCGATTTTCGGCGAGTTCACGCCCGCCGTGGAAATGGTGTCGGTGGACGAAGCCTATCTCGATTTCACCGGAACGGAGCGGCTGCACGGGCCGGTGCTGCGAGCTGCCGACCGCCTGATCCGCACCATCAAGAACAAGACCGGCCTCAATTGCTCGGTGGGCGCGGCCACGTCCCACGTGGTCGCCAAAATCGCCTCCGACCAGGCAAAACCTCACGGTCTGCTCTACGTGTTGCCGGGCCGTGAAGCGGCGTTTTTGGCGCCCTTGCCGGTACGTCGAATGCCGGGCATCGGCAAGGTGACGGAGCCCGAGCTCACCTCGCTTGGCCTCTGGGCCATCGGGGACCTGCAAACCTACGGTGTGGACCGGCTGCGCGCGCACTTCGGCCAGTACGGTGAGTGGCTTTATGCAAAGTCGCTGGGCCACGACATCGAGGCTTATCGCTACGGCGAGGAGACCAAGCAAATCAGCCACGAGACGACGTTCGATGCCGATACCGATGACGCGGCCGAGCTGGAGCGGACGCTTTCGCTTCTTGCCGAGCGCGTGGGGCGGCGGCTGCGCGAAAACGGATTCTATGCGCGCACCGTCGGACTGAAACTTCGTTTTGCTCCCTTCCGCACCCTCACGCGGGACCTCACCCTGGACGAGCCTACTCACCTTGACGCCGTCATTTTCACCCAGACGCGCAGCCTGCTGAAGAAGACCGTCAAACCCGGTCAGAAGCTGCGCCTGCTCGGCGTGCGGGCAACGCACCTGGAGCACAGCGTCTTTCAGAGAAATCTGCTGGAAGCGGGAGAGCGCGAGCGCCTGGACAGGCTGACGCGCGCCGCCGATGCAGTCCGGGACAAGTTCGGGTTCGACTCGCTGCGCGCGGCTCGTTCCCTGGAACCGCACGCTCCTGTCCGGACAAAACGCAGGGTGTGAGGACCCGCATCGGTGTACATTTTAGGGAGCCTGACATGGAGGTGAGCGATGGCGGATTCCAAAACTCGCGCAGCGCGTCGAACGGCAGCGCGGAAGCCCGTTGGGCGCAAGAAGTCCGCACCGGATGACGCGCTGAAGCGGCAGGAGAGTTCGATAAGGAAGCACGTGCTGGATCTGCTGGGGGGCGGCGGCGCGCATCTCGGTTTTGAGAAGACCCTCGCGGACCTGCCGGCGGACCTGCGCGGTGCGAAGCCTTCCGGGCTGCCTTATAGCGCATGGCAATTGCTCGAGCACATGCGCATTGCGCAGTGGGACATCCTGGAGTTCAGCCGCAACCCGAAACACACTTCGCCCTCGTGGCCGGAAGGGTATTGGCCGGCCACGGATGCGCCGCCGGGCGCTGGGGAGTGGGATCGCAGCGTTGCGGCTTTTCGTGCTGACCTGAGGGCCATGGAGCGGCTGGTGGCCAGCACCCGGACGGACCTTCACGCGAAGATACCCCACGGGGAGGGCCAGACGATCCTGCGCGAGGCCTTGCTGGTTGCGGATCACAACGCCTACCACCTCGGCCAGCTCGTCATCCTTCGCAGGTTGCTCGGGGCGTGGCCGGAATGACCGGCGGGCGGTGGCGCGCGGTACCGGCGATCCCAAGCGCGCGGGCCCCATCGGTCGAGTTGCACAAACCATATCCAGTGGAGGGTTCATGCGCAAGGTCATTCGTACTTCGGAAGCGCCGCGCCCGCTCGGCGTCTATTCCCAGGCCATCGTGGTGGACGGGTTCGTTTTTGTAGCCGGACAGGGGCCGGTCAATCCCGACACAAACCAGATGGAGCTTGGGGACATTCGCTCCGAGACGCGGAGGACTCTGCAGAACATCCGGGCGATCTTGGAAGCAGCCGGGAGCTCGCTGCAAGACGCGGTGCGGCTGGGTGTATTCCTGGCCGATCTCAGCGATTTCCCCGCCATGAACGAAGTGTTCCGCGAGTTCTTTCCGGAAAACCCTCCGGCCCGCACCACGGTGGGATGCCAGTTGCCGAAGATCAAGGTCGAGATCGATTGCGTCGCCCACGTCCGCGCGAAGCGACCTGTGCGAAGGCGATGAGGGGGCCGGGTGTGCCGCAGCACGGCGCGCCGCGGCGCTGGGCTACTCGCCGTTTCCGGCGCTGCCGGGCTCAGCGTCATCCGCCACGCCCATCTTGGAAAGCCGGTAGCGCAGGGCATTGCGCGAGAGTCCCAGCAGCCGCGCCGCCTGGCTCTTGTTTCCGTCGGCGCGCCGCAGGGCTTCGCGGATGATCTCGTCTTCGAACTCGTCCAGCGTTATCCCTTCGGGTGGGAAGGGAAGTCGCGAGTCGCCTGCGCTAGCAGAGGGCGAGCCGGCTCGCGGCGCGGCGACGTCCAGGCGGATGTCGTGCGCCTCGATGCAGTCTCCGGCCGAGAGCGCAATCGCGCGCTCGATGATGTTCTGGAGCTCGCGCACGTTGCCGGGCCAATGAAAGGCTGTGAGCAGCTTCAGAGCCTCGGGCGTGATGCCGCGGATCGGCTTGCCGGCCTCCGCCGAGTGCAGCCGGATGAAGTGGTCCACCAGCGGCGGGATATCCTCCTTGTGTTCTCGCAGCGGCGGGATGTTGATGGGGACAACGTTTAGGCGGTAGTAGAGGTCCTGGCGAAAAGCGCCTTGTTCGAGGGCGGCGCGCAGGTCGCGATTGGTGGCCGCGACCATGCGCACGTCTACTTTAAGAGTTTTTAGCCCGCCCAGCCTTTCGAATTCGCGCTCCTGCAGCACGCGCAGCAGTTTGACCTGGGTGCTGGGAGGCACGTCGCCGATTTCGTCGAGGAAGAGCGTTCCTTTGTCGGCGAGCTCGAATTTCCCGGGCTTGGAAGTGACGGCTCCGGTGAAGGCGCCCTTCTCGTAGCCGAAGAGCTCGCTTTCGAGCAGGTTTTCGGGGATCGCCGTCGAGTTGATTTTGAGGAACGGACCGGAGGCGCGCCGCGAGTGTTCGTGGATGGCGCGCGCGATAAGGTCCTTGCCCACTCCGCTTTCTCCCGCCAACAGCACGGTGGAAGCCGTGGGCGCCACCCGCACCACGGTGGCGAGCACCTCCTGCATGCGCGCGCTGCGGGCGACGATGTTCTTGAACTCGTAGCGCTCGCCGAGTGCCTCGCGAAGCGAGCGGTTTTCCTGCCGCAGGCGGTGAACGTCCAGCTCCTTACGCACAATCAGTTTCATTTCGTCCAAAGAGAAGGGCTTGAGGACATAGTCGCCGGCGCCCGACTTCATGGCCTCAACGGCAGTGTTTACGGAGCCATACGCCGTCATCACCACCACCGGCAGGTCGGCGTTAGTGCGCTTGATGGCTTGCAGAAACTCGAGCCCGCTCATGCCGGGCAGTTTCAGGTCAGTGATGACCAGATCCACAGGTTCTTTGCGAAGGAGGTTGAGCCCACTTTCGGCATCGGCGCAGGCGTGGGTGGTGTAGCCCTCCTCGCCGAGGGAAAGCTCGAGCAGGCGCGACATCTTGGTTTCGTCTTCAATAATCAGGATAGTCGCCATATGCCATTTCCGTTCGAAACCGCGGAGGGCGGGAAATTTCGTGCTCTCCGGGGGTGCGGCCCGGCCTCAAGCGCAGGGCAGAAACACGCGAAAACAGGCGCCCTTTCCTTCGGCGCTCAGCAGGCGAATTGAGCCGCCATGTTCGTCGATGATCTTCGAGACGATCGCTAGGCCCAAGCCCACGCCGTCTTTGCGCGTGGTAAAGAAGGGGTTGAAGATCTGCTCGCGAAGCTCGACGGGGACGCCGGGGCCGGTGTCTTCGAATTCAATTTCGACGCCGGGTGCGAGCTTGGAGTTGGCCGCCCGCGCCCGCACCCAGAGCTTTCCGCCGCCTTCCCCCATCGCCTGGATGGCGTTGAGTGCGAGGTTAGCGAAAACTCGTTCGCAGAGTTCGGCGTCGACCGGCACGGCGGGCATGTTCGGAGCGAACTGGCGCTCGACTTCAACCTGAAGATCGGCCCGGCTGTCGCGCACGGCTTTGAGCGCGCGGTCGATGAGAGGCTGAATTTCGGCGGGCCGGCGCTCAACGTGGAGGGGCCGGGCAAAGTCCAGGAAGCGGCTGACGAAGGCGTTGAGGCGGTCCACTTCGCTTGAGATGTAGCCCGCGAGCTCGACGGCCAACGGATTGGAGGGCGGAAGTTTCTGGGCCAGCATCTCGGCCGACCCTTTGATCACGCCCAGAGGGTTGCGAATCTCGTGAGCTACTCCGGCGCTGAGTTGCCCGAGGGCGGCCAGGCGCTCGGAACGGCGCACTTCGGCTTGGGCCTCTTGCAAGTGGCGGTTGGTTTCGGCGAGCGTTTCAGCCAGCTTCCGGTACTGTTCGCCCTGGCGGCGGTTCTCGCTCACAAAACGATTTACAATGACCGCCGCCAGGAACAGGAAGAGCACGCGAAGGGCAATTTCGGTCCCGCCGGCCGGAGTCAGCTCATACTCCTTCAATGTCGGGTACAGGTACGAGCAGTAGGCTGCGCTAGCCACCGCGGTCCACAAGAGCGTTCCCCGGGCCTCGAACAGCGTAGCCGCCGAGACTACCGGAACGTAGTAGATCAACCAATACGGGCTCTCCATGGCGAGCGTGCCCGTGTGTCCGATCAACAGCGTGGCCAGCAGAATCTTGACGAGAACACTGTAGACGTTCCGCCGCGATGGCACGATCGAGCCCAGAAGGCGGCGATCGAAAATCTGGAAGAGCCCGATGGCCAGCAGGGTGAGCTGCTTGTGAATTTCAAAGACCGGATTGAGGATGGCGAGAACGCCGACCAGCACCAGCCATAGGAGGTCCATCCAGCGTAAGCGGGCGACGCCGCCCGGCGCGCCGTCACTGATCGAAGCATCGGCTCTCGTTGCTGGAGGGACGGGCGCGGCCGGGGCTGCCGGCCACTCGGCCGGCACGCTCGCCCGGTCTGCTGCTGCGCCATTCTGAGCCATCACGCGTTCTCCGGGTTTTGCCGGCGCCGGCACGCTTCCTGCATCTCGGGCTCCGGTTCGGCACCCAACCCGTCGGCGGCGCCGCCGCGAACCCTCATTCTGTTGCGAAGCCGGCCGCCAGTTCTTCCAGGCTGACCTTTCGGGCCTTGACGGCACCCAGTATCACGCCGAGCCCCAGCCAGGCAGCGCCCACGGCCAACGCCAGCCGCGGCAGGCTGACCCAGATTGCCAGGCACGAAACGAATCCGCCGAGCGGCGCTGCGGCGTCTGCCCAAAAACGCCGAGTGGACAGGCCCTTGACGTAGAATTGCCAGAAGGCCGCCAGGTTGACACCCATAAAGGCGGCGAGTGCCCCGGCGTTCAACACCTCTGCGGCGCGCTCGAAGTCGAACACGCCGGAGAAGCCGAAGCTTATTACTCCGATGACGATCAATCCGAAGGCGGGGGTATTGCGGCGCGTGCTGAGGCTCGCGAAGGCGCGCGGCAGCACACCATCACGTCCCATCCCGAAGAGGATGCGCGCCGCCGCCACCTGCCCGCTCAAGGCGGCGGCAAAGCACGCCACGATCAACACTGCGCCCATGGCGTGGAATAACGGGGCGCCGCCGACGCGCCGGTAGACGTCCATAAAGGCGGTTTCGATGCTCGGGTAGGTCGAATAACTCGGCCAGACCTGGTGGCCGAGGTACACTTGGGCACCGCTCAATGCGGCCGTAATCACAACCACCAGCACCACGGCCAGTAGCACGTTGCGCCGGGGATTGTGCACGTCCTCGGCCAGGGTGGTAACACTGTCGAATCCGATATAGGTGAGCGCAGCGAACGAGGTGGCCGTTGCCATGGCCGGCAGACTGAAGGTGTGCGGATTGTAGAACGGCGCGGTGGAAACGATTCCCGCCCAGCCCTGCCTGTGGAACAGATAAATTACAGCCAGCACCGCGAAAATGGCGATCACGGCGCACATCGCAGCCAGCATCAGTTCGTTGGCGCGAGCTGTCCAGCGGATGCCACGCAGGTTCAGGGCGGTGAAGAGAAAGGCAAAGGCGAAGGCGGCCGCAGCGTAAGGCACGACGGGGAACTCGCGCTGCAGGGTGACCGCCCCGTAAATCACATTGATCAGAGGCATGAAAAGGTAGCCCAACAGCATGGCCCAGCCCGCCAGGAATCCAGCCAGAGGATTGATGGCCTGCGCCGTGTACGTATAGGCCGAGCCCGCCGCCGGATACAGCGCCGCCAGCCTGCCGTAGCTCACCGCGGTGAGCAGGATGGGCACCATGCCGGCTAGCACGGTATCCACCGTATGTCCGCCGGATAGTCGCTCCGCGATCCCGAACAGCGTCACGGCGGCGACCGGCTGAATGATCACGATGCCGTAAAACAGCAGATCGCCCAGGCCCAGCACGCGGTGAAGGTGCGGGGCGGACGCGCGGGTTGCGGTAGACGGTTCGGACACCCGAGCCCTCCATGCGCGGGCGCGACGGAAGCCGTGTTGGCGCCGCGCCGCCGAGGTTCCAGTATCGCATGACCCAGCGCGGGCCTGTTCGTACGGCGAGCCCCCTTGCCACCGAGACCCGTGACGGAGCTAAACTGGGGCCGAGATGGCCGTTAAGGTCAAACTCGCTGACATCGTGGATGTGCTGGAACAGGCTACCGGCGAAGCGCGTTTCTACCTCGACCGCGAGACGGGCCAAATCCATCTGTTGACGGATGAGATGTTCCAGCTTGCCGAAGATCAAGACACAGTGCTCGAAGAGTTGCCCGAGTGGGAGCGCGAGCCCGTGAAGCTGGCGCGCCTGATTGGGGAGCGGGAGGGCGGCGCCAAGGGGCGCTACCTCGCGCTGCCCAGCCAGTTCGACATCCACGAATGGGCCATCAT
>DATJAQ010000151.1:0-44320 GCA_035516075.1 Terriglobia bacterium
ATTGGAGACCAGTTCTGCAGCTCGCCTACCAGCCGCAGAAGGGTGATCGCCAGGGTGATGATCGATGGCACCAGAATCAGACTACCGATGCTGACCCTTGAATCTGTCCCATTCATAAGCCTCCTTTAGTCACGCTGTGGCGGCGGTGCTTCGGCGGCCGAAGATGGCCAGGAAGGCGCAGCCAAAAAGCGTGCCAACGATCACGGTGTAGCCGATCCACAGGCCCATCTGCGGAACCAGGGATAGCTCAAAGAACTTCTGAGCGAGCGATGTGACAGTGAAGCCCGGACCTGCGATGTCGTAATGCGTGCCCCAGCCTTGGCCGCCTTTCGCGCTCATGGCGATATACATCACCACGACCACCGGGATACGAGCCGCGAACGCGTAGGCCAGCAGAACGTTGCCGAATGCGCGCCAACCGATGCGTGCGACAAACGCAGATGCGAGCTGGATTACACCCCCGAGAAGGACCACGAACGCCATTTGTTTGCTAAAGCCGAAAAAGAGAATGACAGAGCCCAAGACTAGAACTACGATTGCCAGGCCGGCCATCCCGAATGCCTTGCCCATACCTGACGGGCCTGCGCCGGCCGCGGCGACTTTACTGGCGAAATAAGGTCCGAAGATAATCGGCAGCCAGGAGATGCCGACGACAGCGAAGCCGCCGCCGGCCGCGCTATTGAACCAGGGCGCGCCCCAGTGCTGGAGTTCTCCCACCAGGCGCAGAATGGTGACCGCCAGAGTGAACACGGCTGGCACTGCGATCAGCCGGCCGACGCTTAACGAACTGCCCGACGTGGTACCGTTCATAAGCCTCCTTCGGCGCCCTCGAGGGCCGGGCGCACCGGGTTTGAAGATTCGGGTTCTGCGGCGGGGATTATAGCCGATCCAGCCCCCAAAGCAAGTGGGAAGCCGGGCGAACGATTACGCCCCGGCCGGGCGCAGGCGGCCGACGATTTCCGCGAGCAGGGCCTCCACGTCATGCGCCGGCGCCTTGAACGCTTCAGCATCCACAGCCAGCGGCGCGCCCAGCACCAGGTGATGAACGCCGTACTTGGCGAGGTCGCCGGTCTGCGCCAGGGTGAGGCCTCCCACCGCTTGCACCGGTATGTCCACGGCCCTGACCACAGCCTCGAGCTCGTCGAGCGGCGTGGGCGCGCGGCCGCCGTGGCTGCGAATCACCTCGAGGTCGCGGCGCTCGTCGTACCCGATGTGGTGGACGATGTAATCGGCGCCGAGTTCCTGAAGGCGGCGGGCGGCTTCCGGTTTATCGGCGCAGGCGAGATCGTCGCCCATCACTTTCACCCCGTAATCGCGGCCCGCCTGCACCACGGCCTTGATGGTGGCTGGATGCGCCCGCGCCATCACCACCACGTGTGTGGCGCCGGCTTGCGCCATCATCTCGGCTTCGAGATACCCCCCGTCCATGGTCTTGAGATCGGCAACGATCGGTTGCGGGAACTCGCGGCGCAGCGTGCGCACCGCGTTCAAGCCCTCCGCCAGGATCAACGGCGTGCCGGCTTCCAGCCAGTCTACGCCCGCCCGCACGGCTTTGCGTGCCATATCGAGCGCCTCGGCGAGGTTAGTGAAGTCGAGGGAGATTTGGACGATGGTGTGAGGATCCGCCATAGTGAGTGTCGGAGTCAGGAGACAGGAGACAGGAGTCAGGAGACAGAAGCCAGAAGTCCTCAATTGTGGAGGGTCTCGTCATAGATACTATCCAGGCTAAGTAAGCGGCTTCGTGTCAGCGCGAGCTGGCATCCTGCCTACTCGATCGTCACCCAAACCTACCAACGGCGCGATTCCCGATCGTATGCCGGTCCACGCCTCTCTCTCCTGACTCCTGACTCCTGACTCCTGACTCCTGCTCCTACCGCTCCGCGTGCTCGCATTCCGGCATACCCGTCTGGAAGGGATTGGTCCGGTATTTCAGTTCTTGAGCGGCGCCGATTTCGGAGCTGTAATAGGCGGTGACGACGGAGCTCTTGATCAAGGCGAAGAGGTCCGCTCCGGCGCCGATGTCCGGACCCGAGGTAGAGTGCGTCGCGAGATCGAGGATGGTCTGCTGCTCCGCGCGGTCCAGGGCCGTAAAGGGCTTCGAGTAGTGAGCCAGGCAGTAGCCGTCGAGCCAGTTCAGGGCCGCGATGTAGCGCTTTTGCGCAGCCAGCGAGCCCTTGCGCAGCAGCAAATCGGCGAAGTCGGTGCCGCTCGAGTCTTCGCTGGTGCCCGGCGCATCGGTGCCGAGCAGCAGATCGATGAAGCGATCCACCTGGGCGGCGCGCGCGCCCGGCGTGCTGGTGGCGGGGATCATCAGGTCGGCGATGGCGAGCACTGTGGCGTCCTGATGGTCGTCGAAGAATATCGGTTTCCAGTCCGGGGCCGCGAGGCTGGGGTCCGGGGGTTCAGCGTCGCCGAGCGCAACGGAGGACCCCGCCGTCTGCGCCGCGTCTCGAGGTGCCGCCGGCGGAGCGGATGAGTGGATCGGCGCCGTGGCACCGAGGGCGCCGGAGGGCAGGGCAGCCGCCGCACCGGCGGCGCCCGCGCTTGCCACCAGGCGCCGCAGCAGTTCGCGGCGGTCCAGCCCGGTCTCGATGTTCTTTTCCGATTCGCCCATGGGCACTGCTCCCCGGTTTGGCGGCCGCCTTATGATCCGGGCGTAATTCTATCACGCAGATGCAGGGCGTGACTGAGGCTGCGCGCGGCGGCGATCCTGCGGCGTCCCTCGGCGGCAGGCGCCACCCTCCACCCAGTGAGCAAACACGCGGGGCCGCATCGTCGTCGCATCGGGTTTTCGATTGGCCGCATCGCGGCCGAGCCCAGAGCCCGTGCCGGTAGCCTCGCCTGCCGCCGGGCCGCGTCTTCCGACAGGTGCGGCCGGTGGGCGGCCGCGGACCCGCCCGCCACTGACCCTGGCTTCGGCCTGAAAGGGTGGCCGAAGGGATCGGCGAAAATGTCGTTGTTTGAACGCCACTCGCTCACTGAAATTGGCCAAGAATGTTGTTATTTGAACGCAAATGTCCAAAAATCGTACACTTTTGGTTTTTCTCAACGCTTCGTGAGCTGTTGAAAGTTCGTCGCGGGCCGCGCGCGCTTTTTTACCTCCCCTCCCGCCCGGTTGCGGTATCATGCTCGGATTCGCGGAGGGTTCGATGATCGGCGATTCGCTCCAGGGTTCCACCGAGGTCTTCGACGCCGTCGTGGTGGGCTCGGGGGCCACGGGCGGCTGGGCGGCCAAGGAGCTTACCGAGGCGGGGCTGCGCGTGGCGCTGCTGGAGGCCGGCCGGATGCTGGTGCCGGAAAAGGACTTCACCGAGCACGTGATGCCGTGGCAGACGAAATATCGCGGCTATTCGCCAGAGATCACGCGCACGCGGCCCATCCAGACGCGCTGTTACGCGTGCATGGAATACAACTACGACTGGTTTGTGAACGACTACGAAAGCCCCTATACCACCGAACCCGGCAAGCCTTTCAATTGGTTCCGGGCCCGCATTTTAGGCGGGCGTTCGCTGGTCTGGGGCCGCCAGAGCTACCGGCTGAGCGATCTCGATTTCAAGGCGGCCAGCCACGACGGCTACGGTGACGACTGGCCGCTCAGCTATCAGGAACTGGCGCCGTGGTACGACAAGGCGGAGCGGTTTGCCGGCATCAGCGGCGCCGCCGAGGGCGTGCCTCAGCTTCCCGACGGCCAGTTTCAGCCGCCCATGGCGATGACCTGCGGCGAGCTGATGTTGCGCAAGGCGGCCAAGGAAAAGTTCGGCCGCACCGTGACCATCGGGCGCACGGCCAATCTAACCGCGCCCCTCAATGGCCGCGCGCCGTGCCACTACTGCGGCCCGTGCGAGCGCGGCTGCATGACCCACTCGTATTTCAACAGTCCCACCACCACCATCGCCGCCGCGCAGGCCACCGGAAAGCTGACGCTGTTCACCGACGCGGTCGTGAGCCACGTCACTACGGACCCCGCCAACCCGCGCGCCACGGGCGTGCGGTACGTACACCGCCTTACGCGTCAGACGCGCGAGCTGCGCGCCCGCGCCGTGGTGCTGTGCGCGCAGTCGCTCGAGTCCTGCCGCATTCTATTGAATTCAGCCAATCACCGGTTCCCGAACGGCCTCGCCAATTCGAGCGGCGCGCTGGGCCATTATCTGATGGACCACGCCACCGGCTTCGGCGCCTCGGGCGAGCTGCCCGGGCTCGATCCGCGGCCTTGGGCGGGTCCGCCGCAGCGTCCCAACGGCATCTACGTCATCCGCTTTCGCAACTTGACGGATCGCCATCCGGATTTTATCCGAGGCTACGGCTACCAGGGCGGCGCGGGGCCGGGTTTCAACATGAGCGCCGAAGGGTACGGCAACGCCTTCAAGGAGCGCGTCCGGCAGGGCGCGTACTGGATCGGCCTGGGCGGCTTCGGTGAGTGCCTGGCGCGCTGGGAGAACTTCTGCGAGCTCGACAAGAACACGGTGGACGCCTGGGGCATCCCGGCGCTGCACTTTAACGCCGCTTACGGAGAGAACGAACGCAAGATGGGCCGGCAGATGGCGGCGGACGCCGCCGAAATGCTCGAAGCCGCCGGGGCCAAAAACATCAGCGTTCAAGCCGCGATCAGCCCCTTCGGCCACGCCATCCATGAGTGCGGCGTGGCCCGCATGGGCGACGACCCCCGGAAATCGGTGCTCAACAAGTACTGCCAGTCTCACGACGTTAAGAATCTGTTTGTGATGGACGGGAGCGCCTTTGTGTCGGTCGGGAATCAGAATCCAACCCTCACCATGATGGCGCTCGTTTGTCACGGATGTGACTACCTGGCGAAGCAGGCCGGAAGGGGTGACCTATCATGAATCGGCGCGAATTTTCCCGAAATCTGGCAATGGGCGCGGTGGGCGCAGGTACGCTGGGGGCCGCGGCCCGCGCCGCCGGCGCTCGGCCGGCGGTCCGTGCCGGCGAGGCCGGTGGTCCCGGGCAGGGAATTCCGTTCAAGCTGTCGGTGATGTTGTGGACGGTGTTCGGGAAGCTGCCCTTCGAGCAGCGGCTGGAAAACGTGGCCAGCGCCGGATACGGGAACGTGGAGCTGGTCGGTGAGTTCAGGGAGTGGTCCGATCAGGACTACGCGAACGTGAAGAGCACCCGCCGCCGGCTCGGCATCCAATTCGATGCCACCGCCGGGGTGTCGAAGAGCCTCACCGATCCGAAAGACCGGGAGGCGTTCCTGCACGAAGTTGCCGGTATGCTGCCGGTGATGGAGAAGCTCGAATGCCCGGCGCTCATCGTGCTCACCGGCGACACGGTGCCGGGTGTGAGCCACGAAGCCCAGCACGCAAGCTGCGTGGAAGGGCTCAAAAGGGCTGCCGACCTGGTGCAGGGCCGCGGGGTCCGGGTGCTTGTCGAAAATATCGACCCCGAAGAGAACCCGAAATACTTTCTCACCTCCGTGTCTGAAGGGTTCGAGATTGTGAAGGAAGTCGATCACCCGCAGGTGCGGTTCCTCTACGATTTTTACCACGAGCAGATTTCCGAAGGGAACCTGATCGAGAAGCTGGAAAAGAATATCGGCCTGGTCGACCTCGTCCACATCGCGGACGTGCCGGGGCGCCATCAGCCCGGCACCGGCGAGATCAACTACGCCAACATTTACAAAAAACTGGTGGAACTCGGCTACGACCGTTACGCCGCCATGGAGTTCCTGCCGGTGGGCGATCCGGTGCAGGAGCTCAAAGCGGCGCGCGCCCTGGCGCTTCACAGCGGGCCGGTTTAGCCCGGGAAACGCCCGCTTCAGGCACACCCCTGGGTGCACTCCATAACGGGTGCATCACACCAGGAGGCGCCTGGCAGAAGGGCCCTATCGCTCGCCAGCTAGCTGGCCGGTTGAGATGCTATGACTGATTTGGAGCGCCCGCGCCGATTTCCGACGGGACGCTTCGCCGCCGCCCTTCGCTCCCCACGTGAGACGATCACGTGCTGGCAGCTCAGGCAAAGGAAGTGCTCGCCACTCGGAGATTGAGTGCTCTTGGCGGAACCGCAAAATGGACAGGTTTGGGTTTTCATAATCGGAGGCAATGTAACACCTTTGTAAAGCTCGAAACAAGCACCAAGGGTTCTATTAATCCCGAAATTAACAGTCGCACGCGACATTTCCGCCACGGATGCGCCCGGCTAGGGCCTGAGCGCCGGGTCGGTCGATTCACTTGGAGTTGTTATGGGAATAGCTAAATCCACGGCGAAGTACGAGGCGTGGCTGGCCCGCCGCACGCCGTTGATCGAGGAAGATCTCGATCTCAAGCACCGCGAGATGGCCGCCGATTCTTTCCGCTTTTTGCGCGCCACTTTTTATCGTTGGTGTGAAATCTGGCCCAGAATATGTCCGGAGGCGGCGCACGCCCCGGCGGTGCTGGCGGTCGGAGATCTGCACGTGGAGAACTTCGGAACCTGGCGCGACGTCGAGGGCCGTCTGGTGTGGGGCGTCAATGATTTCGACGAGGTGTGCCCGATGCCCTACACCATCGACCTGGTGCGGCTGGCCGCCAGCGCCCATCTGGCCATCGCCTCGAACCATCTCTCCATCGGCGTTAAAGACGCCTGCGACGCCATCCTGGCGGGCTATCGCGAGGGCCTGGCGCGGGGCGGGGCGCCCATCGTGCTCGGCGAGCACCACCATTGGCTGCGCCAATTGGCCGCAAGCGAACTCCGCGACCCCATCCCGTACTGGCAGAAAATGGAAGCGCTCCCGACCTTCAAGGGCAAGGTGCCGAAGAGTGCGGTGCGCGCCCTCGAGCAAATGATGCCCGAAAAGGGGCTCCAGTACCGGCTGGTGCATCGCATCGCCGGGCTCGGCAGCCTGGGACGGCAGCGCTTCGTGGCGCTGGCCGACTGGCGGGGCGGCAAGATCGCGCGCGAGGCCAAGGCCCTTGTGCCTTCAGCCCATCTGTGGGCCGGCGGCCGCACGAACTCCGGCAAGATCTTCTATGAGGAGGCGTTGCGGGAGGCGGTCCGGGCGCCCGACCCGTTTGTCGAACTCCGCGGCCGCTGGATTGTGCGGCGTCTGGCGCCCGACTGTTCGCGGATTGAGCTTGCGGCGCTGCCCAAGGAGCGCGACGAGTCCCGGCTCCTGTTCGAGATGGGCCACGAGACTGCGAACGTCCACCTCAGCGGCCGGCGAGCCGTTAAGGCGATCCTCCGTGACCTGAAGCAACGGCGGGGGGACTGGCTCCATAAAGCCGCGGTGGCGATGAGCGCCGCCACCGAGAAGGATTGGGAGGGCTGGCGGGCCCACGCCTCAAAGAAACCCGCTGGCAAGGCCGGCTAGCAGCAACAGGATGTTGACTGCCAGAAGGGGACTGGTCCGGTGCGCCCCAGGGACGGCCAACGGCCCGCCCGGCTTCGTGGCTCCGGAAGCTGTTTCCCCTGCGCGACTTTGGCTGGCTTGAACACCTATCCCCTTCCTTATCTAAGGAGGGGGCGCGGCGAATGGCGAAGCGAACTTACGAATCGGCGTCGCTTCTTGGGCTGCGAAGAAACCCGGCCTTGCGAGCAGGGCGAGTGCTACTATAAACATAGTACTGCGGTCGCCGGAGAGAGGGAAAGCGTGTTGCCGGCGGTTGCATCTGCGGCGCCCGGACGAAGGTCTCCATCCGGGCAGGGACCCTGGCTCCCAAACCGCACTACTGGCTTCGCGTCAGGCGGTCTCTGGAGCGCCGGCCGAGACCGGGGTGCTACCCTACCCTTGCCAAGCGTGTTACACGCCAGGGCGGTGCCGTGACACGCGTGTACGGGGCTATCCTGAAGCGCCACCCACGGGAAATCCATGCGCCGCGCGGCAAAACCGTGCGATTTCCGGTCATTCGCCCTGAAACCAGAAGATTTTAGGCCGATCTTGCCGGCAGCTCCATGCGCCGTGCAGAACTGGCGCCGGGGTTGGGGGACTGCACGCACGCGTGTAGCCGGCCGGGAGTTGGGATGCCGCAGCAGTGAACCGGGCATCCGCAGCCGCTCAGCGCCGCCACGGTGCGCCCCCGCCGACAAAATGAACCACTTCCAGCCGGTCGCCCGCCACGATGGCGGTGGCATTCCACTGGGCGCGGGGCACGATGTTCAGGTTGCACTCCACCGCCACCCGGTCGGCGGGCAGGTTCAGCCACGCCAACAGTTCTTGCAAGGTGAGATCGGCCGGAACCTCGCGCGGTTCGCCGTTCAACGAAATCGGAATCACGGGCGCCTCGCAGGAATTGAGCGCGGACTGCGCGATGATGCGCGGTCAAGGGAGAAAGGGCTTGACACGCTGATTTACGCGCTCTGATACTAGGTGCTTAGCAGACGCGCACCCGAACGGTCACACACTGATGCTTCAGCCGTACATTCCAATTCTAATCCAGTTCGTGATTGTCGCGGCCCTGGGCGGCATCATCATAGGGGCCTCGGCCTTTGTGGGCCGAAAGCCTCCCACCCGGGCCAAGCTTTCACCCTACGAGTGCGGCAGCCCGCCGGTGGGCGATTCCCGCGGAAGGTTTTCGATCAGCTTTTATCTGGTGGGGATGCTCTTTATCCTCTTCGATGTCGAGGCCATCTTTCTGTATCCTTGGGCCGTGGTTTACAAGGAGCTGAAGTGGTTCGGGTTCTTCGAGATGTTGGTGTACATCGTTATTCTGCTGGTCGGCTATCTGTACGTCTGGAAAAAGGGTGCGCTGGACTGGACCCGGTGAAACGGGCTCCCGAAATCGCGGCGGCGGAGTCGACCCTGAGGCTCGCGCGCCGAAAGTCGGACCAGCGAAGCGTCCGGCGCCCGCTGAATCCCTGAAGGAAAGGCCAACGTAGCTTCAGTTCTTCGTCCGGATCGCATCCGCTCCAGCCATGAACCCTGAAGTCGAAACCCATCCCGTGGTGCAGCGGCTCCGGGAATTGAGCCCGGAGGCTCTCGAGGACGCGCAAATCTTCCGCGGCGAGCTCACCGTCTGGATACCTGCTGCCCGGCTCCGGCACGTGGCGGAATTCCTGCGGGACGAGAAGGCCCTTTCTTTCAAGTACCTTTCCGATCTCACGGCGCTCGATCACTACCCCAACGAGCCGAGGTTTGAAACCGTTTACCACCTGGTTTCGCTCGAGCACAACCAGCGCCTGCGCCTGAAGGTGCGTTTGGCAGGAGACGATCCCCGCGTGGACTCGCTGGTGCCGGTGTGGCCTGCCGCGAACGCCTTCGAACGCGAGGTGTTTGACCTGTTCGGCGTCTATTTCGAGGGCCATCCATACCTGGTGCGCATCGTGCTGCCCGAGGATTGGGAAGGGCACCCGTTGCGCAAGGATTATCCGACCGAAGGTTACCGTTAATGCCGGTCACGCTCGAAAGAATCCCGGGCCAGGAAGAGCGCGTCATCCTCAGCATGGGACCGCAGCATCCCTCCACCCACGGAGTGCTGCGCCTGGTGCTCGAGCTCGACGGCGAAACCGTGGTGCGGGCGATCTACGACATCGGTTATCTTCACACGGGCTTTGAGAAGTCGTTCGAGCGCCTCACCTACTCCCAGGACATAACCCTCACCGACCGGATGGACTACCTGGCGCCGCTCTCCAACAACCTGGGCTTCTGCCTGGCGGTGGAGAAGCTGCTGGAGCTCGAGATTCCGGCTAAGGCGCAGTTTGTGCGGGTCATCCTCACCGAGCTCACCCGCATTCAGAGCCATCTGGTGTGGCTGGGCACGCACGCCATCGATATCGGCGCCATGTCGGTGTTTCTCTACTGCTTCCGCGAGCGCGAGGACATTCTGCATATCTTCGAGATGATGTCCGGCCAGCGGATGATGACCAGCTACTTCCGCATCGGGGGCCTGGCGCTTGAGCCGCCCCTGGGCTGGACCGACCGGGTGGAGAAGTTCCTCAAAAAGTTTCCGGGGCGCCTCGAAGAATACGAAGGACTGCTCACCCGGAACCCCATTTGGATGCGGCGCACCCAGGGCGTGGGGGCAATCTCGGCCGAGGACGCGGTTGCCTACGGCGTGTCCGGTCCGTCGCTGCGGGGCTCGGGTGTGAAGTGGGACGTGCGCAAGGCCCAGCCCTACTCGAGCTACGACAAGTTCAATTTCGAGATACCGACCCGGCCCGAAGGCGACGTCTACGCGCGATATCTCGTGCGCATGGCAGAAATGCGCGAGAGCCTGAAAATCGTCCGGCAGGCGCTTGACGGGCTGCCCGAAGGTCCGGTGCGGGCGAACGCGCCGCACATCGTGATGCCCGACCGCGAGAGCATGAAGACCTCCATCGAGGCCTTGATCTACCACTTCAAGATTGTCACCGAGGGCTTCCACCCGCCCGTCGGCGAGGTCTACCACTCGGTGGAGTCGCCGCGCGGGGAGCTGGGCTTTTACATCGTCAGCGACGGCTCGCCGCGGCCCTTCCGCTGCCACGTGCGGGCGCCATCGTTCGCCAATCTGCAGGCCCTGCCGAAAATCATCGAAGGGCGGCTGATCGCGGACGTGGTGGCCTGCATCGGGAGTATCGACGTGGTGCTGGGGGAAATCGATCGCTAGAACGGTTGGGCAATGCTCTCTGAGTCTTTAGTCCGGAAGTTCGATCAAGTGATCGCCCGCTACCCGCTGAAGCGGTCGGCGATCGTGCCCCTGCTACTGTTTGCGCAGGACGAGATCGGCTACATCACCGATGAGGCCATTGACGAGATCGCGCGGCGCGTGGAGGTGCTGCCCATCGAGGTGATCGAAGACATCGGGTACTACTCGATGCTCCATCGCCACCCGATCGGAAAATACAACTTCCAGGTTTGCACCAACGTCTCCTGCCAGCTTCGGGGCGGGGAAGAAATCCTCAGTTACTGCTCGAAGCGGCTCGGCATCGGCCACAAGCAGACCACCGCGGACGGATTGTTTTCGCTGGAAGAGGTGGAGTGCCTGGGCGCCTGTTGCGGCGCCCCGGCGATGCAGGTGAACTACGACTTTTACGAGAACCTGACGCCGGCAAAGATCGATGCCCTGATCGAAAGTTTGCGGAGAAACGGACAGGGCTAGGGTGACCTTGAAAGCTGCCGAAACCCGAATCTGGTCCCTCGCACCGGCCGTGGACGGTGCATCCGGTTTTCGAACTTCGAGTTTCGGGATATGAGAACGCCCTGATGGCCAACTACGAATCTTACATGAAGGGATCGCCGCTGGAGGTGAAAGTCATCAGCGGCCGCTTCGGCCTTCCCAACTCCACTTCCCTCGACGTGTTTCTGGCTCACGAGGGCTACCAGGCCCTGGCCAAGGCGCTGCAGATGGCGCCCGACGCCGTCATCAACGAGGTGAAGAACGCCCAACTTCGCGGCCGCGGGGGCGCCGGGTTCAACGCGGGCTTGAAATGGAGTTTCGTGCCCAAGCAGACCGACAAGCCCAAGTACGTGGTCTGCAACGCGGACGAAAGCGAGCCCGCCACCTGCAAGGACCGGCCCCTGATCGAGTACGATCCACACCAGTTGATCGAAGGCATCGTAATCGCCGGCTACGCCATCGGCGCGCACCAGGGATACATCTATATTCGGGGCGAATACCGCTACCTGATGGAAATTCTCGACCGCGCCCTCGCGGAGGCCTACGCGCGCGGGTATCTCGGCAAGAATATCCTGGGCTCGAATTTTGAGTTCAACCTCTGCACCCATACGGGCGCGGGCGCCTACGAGTGCGGCGAAGAGACGGCGCTGCTGAATTCGCTCGAGGGCCTGCGCGGCTACCCGCGGGTGAAGCCGCCGTTTCCGGCGGTGGTGGGCGTCTACGGCTGCCCGACCATCATCAACAACGTCGAGACACTCTGCAACGTGCCCCACATCATCCTGAAAGGCGCGGAGTGGTATGCCGGGTTGGGCACGCCGAAAAACGGCGGCACGCGGCTGTTTTGCCTCAGCGGGCACATCAACCGGCCCGGAGTCTACGAGCTGCCCATGGGTTTTCCGCTGCGCCGCATGATCGAAGAGGTGGGCGGCGGCATCCCTGGCGGGAAGAAGCTGAAGGCCGTCATTCCCGGTGGCTCATCCTGTCCATTTCTGACAGCGGACGAGATCGACGTGCCCATGGACTTCGATTCGCTGGCCAAGATCGGATCCATGCTGGGCTCCGGCGGCGTGGTGATGATCGACGAGGACGCCTGCGTGGTGAAGGTGGCGCAACGCATTATGAAGTTCTACGCCCACGAGTCCTGCGGGTGGTGCATTCCGTGCCGCGAGGGCACAGCGTGGCTGAAAGCCTTGCTCGACCGCTTCCACAGCGGCGAGGGCCTGGCGGGCGATCCCGACACCGCCCTCGATGTCTCGTACAATATCCTGGGCAAGACGCTCTGCCCTCTCGGCGACGCGGCGGCCATGCCGATGATCAGCATCGTGAAGAAATTCCGGTGGGAGTTTGAAGAGCACCTGAAGCTGGGCGCGTGTCCCTTTGAGAGGAGGGCCGTGGCGGTTTAGGAGCCCCGACTCCCGGCAAAAGCATGGCTGACGCACAACAATCCGTAACGCTTACCATCGATGGCAAGTCCGTCACCGTTCCTGCCGGGACACTGCTGATCGAGGCTGCCAAGCAAGCGAGCATCGAGGTGCCGTCGTTTTGCTACTATCCCGGCCTCTCGCTGCAGGGCGCCTGCCGGATGTGCCTGGTGATGATCGAGAAGATGCCCAAGCTCCAGACCGCCTGCACCACGGTGGTGGCCAACGGCATGGTGGTGAACACCCAGCATCCCGAGGTGGTAAACGGCCGCAAGGCGATGCTCGAGTTTCTGCTGACCAATCACCCGCTCGATTGCCCGGTGTGCGACAAGGGCGGCGAGTGCGAGCTGCAGGACGCGGTGTTCCGTTACGGCGCGGCCGAGACGCGCTATATCGAAAAGAAGCTCCATCACGACGAACGCAAGTTTTCGAGCCTCGTCTACTACGACTGGCCGCGCTGCATCCTCTGCTACCGCTGCATTCGCGTCTGCGACGAGGGCATGGACGTGAACGCTTACGGCATCGGCTTCCGCGGCTCGCACAGCGAAATCATCCCGAACCGCGGCGAAGAGCTGGAGTGCGAAGAGTGTGGTATGTGCGTGGACATTTGCCCGGTGGGCGCGCTCACCAGCGGCACTTACCGTTACAAGACGCGGCCCTGGGAGCTGACCTACACGGGGACGATTTGCAATCACTGCGGTGACGGCTGCAAGACCACGCTCGCCGTGCGCAACCAGGAGATTATCCGCGCCAACAACCGCGACCACTCGGGCATCAACGGCGAATTCTTGTGTGCCAAGGGCCGTTTCGGCTGGGATTTCGTCAACAGCGACCGGCGGCTGACGGCGCCGCTCATCCGGCGCAACGGCAGGCAGGAGCCGGCGTCGTGGGAAGAGGCGCTGGAGCTTACCGTGGGCCGCCTGCGCAGCGTGCTCGAACGGCACGGCCCCGGCTCGGTGGCGGTGCTGGGTTCCAACCGCACCACCAACGAAGAGAACTACCTGCTGCAGCGCCTGGCGCGGACCGTGCTCAAGACGAATCACGTGGATCACCACCGCACCGGCGATTTCTCGACGTTCGTCAGGGCCCTCAGCGAAGTGAAGGCCACAGACCGCTACGCCACCCTGGACGACGTGGCCCGCGCCTCGAGCATCCTGCTCATCGGCAACGACGCCACCCAGCAGCATCCGTTGATCGCCTACCAGATCCGCCAAGCGGTGCGGAACCATGGCGCCCGGCTTTACGTGGTGAACCGCTCCGAGATCAAGCTGGCGCAGCGGCAGGCCTCACTCTTCGTGCAATTGGGCGCAGGCGAGGAGTCGCAGGCGGTGCGAGCGCTCGCGGGCGGCAACGGCTTCAAACCGGTCCATACACTGCGCGAGAAACTGGCCGCCGAGCCGGACACGATAGTGATCTTCGGCGACGAGATCAAAGGCGGCGCCATCCGGGAGCTGGTGCACTGGGGCCTCACCCTGCCGGGGCGGACGCGCTTCATCGGGCTCGGGGACTACGCCAATTCGCGTGGCGCCGCCGATATGGGTCTGCTCCCCGGAGCTCTGCCCGGCTACCAGCCGGTGGCTTCCGCGGAAGCGCGCGCCCGTTACGAGGCCGTGTGGGGCGAGCCCGTGGCCGCCGAGTCAGGCATGAATGCCCGCCAAGTCTTCGCTGCCATCGAGGCCGGGCAGATTCCCGCCCTGCTGGTGTTCGGCTCGAATCCGGTGAAGACCTTTCAGCTGCCCAAGGAACTGCTCGCCAAATTGGAACTGCTGGTCGTGGCAGAGTTGTTCCCGACGGAGACCACCGAATTGGCGGACGCGGTGCTGCCCGCGGCCACTTTTGCGGAAAAATCCGGCACCGTCACCAACACTTGCGGGCAGGCGCAGGCCATCAAGAAGACCATGCGCAAAGCAGGCGCGCGCAGCGACCTCGAGATGATCCTGGCGCTGGCGCGCGAGCTCGGCCACGCCTGGTCTTATCGATCGTCCGAAGACGTCCTGAGGGAAATCATCACTCATGTCCCCGGTTACGCGATCGCTTTGCCAAGCCTGCTGGTGGGCCGGGCCGTGGCGACGCATCCGGAAGGGTCGCCACCACCCCTCGAGCGCGAGGACCTGGTGTTCTCCGCCCGCGACACGCTCTTCACATCCGGCACGGTCAGCCGCTTCAGTTGGGCGCTCAACTCGGTAGACGAAGCTAAACGACCCCATGGCCACATCTTCTAGCATCGAATTTCTGCTCATCGAGTCGGTCATCAAAATCGTTGTCGTCATGTTCGTATTGCTGACGGCGATCGCTTATCTCACCTGGCTCGAGCGCAAGGTGATCGGCCACATCCAGGCCCGCTGGGGGCCCTACCTGGTGGGGCCGCACGGCCTGCTGCAGCCGCTGGCGGACGGCCTGAAGTTCATGTTCAAGGAAGACATCGTTCCGCTCGACGCGGACCGCGTGGTCTATTGGTTGGCGCCCTTCCTGGCCTTTCTGATGGCGTTTCTCTCCATTGCCGTCATTCCCTTCGGCGAAAGCTTCACGCTGGCGGGCCACACGATCGCGCTCCAGATCACCGACCTGAACGTGGGGCTGCTGTTCATCTTCGCCGTCACCTCACTCGGCGTTTACAGCGTGGCCCTGGCCGGCTGGTCGTCGAACAGCAAGTATCCTCTGCTGGGCGGGCTGCGCTCTTCGGCGCAGATGATCAGCTATGAGATCTCGTTGAGCCTCGGCGTCATCGGCGTCCTGATGATTGCCGGGACGCTGAGCCTGCGCGAAATTGTAAATCAGCAGGCGGGCCTGTGGGCGCACGCGGGCGTTTTCTCGCTGTTCCCGCGCTGGAATCTCTTACTGCAGCCGGTAGGGTTCCTGGTTTATTTCGTGGCCGCCATCGCAGAAACGAACCGCATTCCCTTCGACCTGCCCGAGGGCGAAACGGAGCTGGTGGCGGGCTTTCACACCGAGTACAGCAGCTTCAAGTTCGCGATCTTTTTCATGTCGGAATACGCCAACATGGTGACGGTTTCGTGCATCGCCACCCTGCTGTTTTTCGGCGGCTGGCTGGGCCCGGCGTTCGGGCCGGCCTGGCTGCGTGTGCTGCTGCCCGTGTTCTGGTTCGTGCTCAAAGTCTTCTGTTTTCTGTTCTTCTATATCTGGGTGCGAGGTACACTGCCTCGCTTCCGATATGACCAGTTGATGGCGTTCGGATGGAAGTTCCTGCTCCCGGTGGGCCTGGCCAACATTCTGGCGACGAGCGCGGTGGTGACGTGGGTGCACTCTCGCTGAGGACAGCGGGCGGGCAAGGGACGGAAGTTGACGGATGGAGATTCTCTTCTACATTTTTGCCGTGCTGGCTGTGGCGGCGGCGCTCAGCGTGGTGCTGCAGCGGACGCCGGTGTATAGCGCCCTTTCGCTGATCGTGGTGCTGGCCTCGCTGGCGGTGCTCTACCTGCTGCTGGGCGCGCCCTTCATCGCCATGGTGCAGGTAATCGTCTATGCCGGCGCCATCATGGTGCTCTTTGTCCTGGTGATCATGCTGCTGAACGCAGGGCACGAGGGTCCGAGCCGGGGCAAGGGGCGGTTTGCGCGTTGGGCGGGCCCGCCTTTGCTGGTGGCCTTCCTGGTGGAGTTCGTCGTCCTGATCTGGAAGCAGTTCGGGTTTACGGAAGTGGCCCGTGCGGAGGCATTCGACGCGAGTCCGGCCGCCATAGGCCGGCTGCTCTTCACGGGCTACGTGCTTCCTTTTGAGGTGACGTCGATCCTGATTCTGGTGGCCGTACTGGGGGCGGTGGTCTTGGCTAAGAAACACCTCTAGGTCTTGACCTCGGAATTGGCGATCGCAATCCGGAGGTGGGCGGCCTTTCGATCGTCAATCGGCAATCGTCAATCGGAAATTGATTATGATTCCTCTGTCGCACGTTCTAATCCTGAGCCTGATCCTGTTCACCCTGGGGGCGGCCGGGTTTATTATCCGGCGCAATGTGATCACAATTTTTATGTGCATCGAGCTGATGCTGAACGCGGTGAACCTGGCGTTTATCGGCTTCGCCCGCCATCGGGGAAACCTCGACGGGCAGCTCTTTGTGTTTTTCGTGATCGTGGTCGCTGCGGCCGAGGCTGCCGTGGGTCTCGCGATCATCGTGGCCTTGTATCGCAACCGCAACTCGCTGGCGATCGACGACGTGGATTCGATGAAGATGTAGGGGCGCCCCTACAGTCCGAGGATTATGGAAATCCTGCTCCTGTTGATGCTCCTGCCTCCGCTTGCCGGCGCGGCCTTGAACGGCATCTTCGGCCGCCGGTTCTCGCAGGGGCTGGTGTCGGCGATCGGCTGCGGCGGCTCCGGTTTGGCCATGGTGTTTGCCTTGCTGGCCGCATTCACGTCGCACCTCGGACCGGACTCGCCTCCCTTCGTTCACAGCTATTTCACCTGGATCGCGGCCGGGGGCTTTCACACGGATTTTGCCGTCTACTACGATCGCCTGACGCTGGTGATGACGGTCGTCGTGACGGTGGTCGCCTTCCTCATTCACCTTTACTCGCGCGGTTATATGGAGCACGAGGGCGGGTACTACCGCTTCTTCTGCTATTTGAACCTCTTCCTTTTCATGATGCTGATGCTGGTTACCGGTGCCAGCTATCCGGTGATGTTTGTGGGCTGGGAAGGCGTGGGTTTGTGCTCCTACCTGCTGATCGGCTTCTACTTTCCGAAGAAATCGGCCTCAGACGCGGGGAAGAAGGCTTTCATTGTGACGCGCATCGGCGACGCCGGCTTCACCGTGGGCGTGGCGCTGCTGTTCTGGACCTTCGGGACCGTGAATTTCCCCGAGCTGTTTTCGAAAGTCGGCGCGCTGCCGCTCGGTGATCATCAGCAGACGCTCACCGCCGCCAGCCTGTTGCTCTTCCTGGGCGCCGTGGGCAAGTCGGCTCAGCTTCCGCTTTACGTCTGGCTCCCGGATGCCATGGAAGGCCCCACGCCGGTGAGCGCCCTCATTCACGCCGCCACCATGGTGACGGCGGGCGTTTACATGGTGGCGCGCTCGAACGTGCTGTTCGCGCACGCGCCCGAGGCACTCAAAGTGGTGGCCGCCGTCGGCTGCCTCACGGCTTTCTTCGCCGCCACGATCGCGCTCTGCCAGAACGACCTCAAGCGCATGCTGGCGTATTCCACCATCAGCCAGCTCGGTTACATGTTCGTGGGCTGCGGGACGGCGGTTTTCGCGAGCGGCATCTTCCACCTTATGACGCACGCTTGCTTTAAGGCGCTGCTCTTCCTCGCGGCAGGCAGCGTGATGCACGCCATGAGCGGCCAGCTCGATATGCGCGCCATGGGCGGGCTGCGGCACAAGATGCCCACCACCTACTGGACCTTCCTGGTGGCCACCCTGGCCATCAGCGGCGTGCCGGGCCTCGCCGGGTTCTTCAGCAAGGACGAGATTCTGGCCGCGGCCTACAACGGTCCTCTGGGCTCGCCCTGGCTCTACTGGCTGGCGACCATCACGGCCGGCCTGACGGCGTTCTATATGTTCCGCGGCTTGTTCTTGACATTTTGCGGAAAGTCGCGGGTGGATCACGAGCTCGAGCACCACGTGCACGAAAGCGGCTCGAAAATGACGGTGCCGCTGATGATTCTGGCGGTATTCTCGATTTTGGCGGGCTGGGTGAGCCTGCCGAAAGCTTTGGGCGGGGGCGAGGCCTTCGACCGCTTCTTGGAGCCGGTTTTCGGCGCTTCCGAGCGCCTGCTAAGCTCGAGTTCGGCGATTGCGCCGCACGCAGCGAATGATCTCATGCTAATGGTCGCTTCGCTGGTCGCCGCCGGCCTCGGGATTCTGATCGCCTACTGGTTCTACCTGAAGTCGACTGAGCTTCCGGACCGCCTCGCGTCCAGTCTGAGCGGTGCATACCGGACGCTGGTGAACAAATATTGGGTGGATGAGTTTTACAACTGGCTCATCGTTCATCCTGTTGTGGTGGGTTCGACGCGGTTCTTGTGGCAATCGGTGGACACCGGCGTGATCGACGGCGCCGTGAACGGTTCCGCTGAAGCCACGGCCGATTTGGGCCGGGTGCTGCGCCAGATGCAATCGGGGAATATTCGAAGCTACGCCGCGTGGGTGCTTCTGGGTGCCGTCGGGTGGCTGGGATACCTGTTGCTGCGGTAAATGAGTGACGCGGATAAGATAGGGCGGTGCTGTCGAAAAAACAGGCGGGAAACGCGGAACGAAGCCACTATGTACTTTAGAATCAGTAAGTCGTTCTTGGCGCAAGGGGCCGATTTGGCTCTTGATCCGATACGGTTGGCCGGCGTAGCCGTCAGGTTGCTCCGCCGACCCGGTACGTTGGGACGAGCGTAGATAGTATGCCATCGCACAGCTACATTCTGACCCTGGCGATCTTCCTGCCGCTGGTGGGCGCGTTGGCAATTGCGCTGTTGCCTCGTGAGGCTGACCGGCGGATTCGGGTGGTGGCTCTCGTCTTTTCCCTTCTGACCTTCGCGCTGTCCCTCGGCCTGATTTTCGGCTTCGACCGAACTGCGGCCGGATTCCAGTGGGTGGAGGAATACGCCTGGATCGCCTCGCCGCCCATTCACTACCACCTGGGCATCGACGGGCTCAGCCTCATTCTTGTGGTGCTCACCGGATTCCTCACTCCGCTGTGCGTGCTGGCCTCCTGGACCGGGATCACCGACCGCGTGAAAGAATTCCACATCCTTCTGCTCGCGCTCGAAACGGGTGTGATCGGAGTGTTCCTTTCGCTCGATCTCTTCCTGTTCTTCGTCTTTTGGGAAGTGATGCTCATCCCCATGTATTTTCTGATCGGGATTTGGGGCCACGGGCGCAAGGTCTACGCCGCGGTGAAGTTCATCCTTTTTACCATGGTGGGATCTGCTCTGATGTTGGTGGGGATCATCTTCCTGTACGAGCGCACCGGCACTTTCGACTACCCCAAGATCCTCACTGCACTCTCGAGCGGTGCGGTGCCGCTGTCGCACACGACCGAGACCTTGCTGTTTTGGGCGTTTCTGCTGGCGTTCGCGATCAAGGTCCCCCTCTTCCCGCTGCACACGTGGCTGCCGGACGCTCACACGGAGGCGCCCACCGCGGGCTCGGTGATCCTGGCGGGCGTGCTGCTGAAGATGGGCACTTACGGCATGCTGCGGTTTTGTCTGCCGCTGTTCCCGGAATCGTCGCGCGAATTCGCAACCCTGCTCAGCGTGCTTGCCGTGATCGGGATTCTTTACGGCGCGCTGGTGTCGATGGTTCAGCCGGACCTGAAGCGGTTGGTGGCGTACTCCTCAGTCGCTCACCTGGGGTTTGTCGTGCTGGGTATCTTCGCCTTCAACCTCGAAGGGGCGGAGGGCGCGATTTACCAGATGGTGAGTCACGGCGTCTCGACGGGAGCTCTCTTCTTGATGGTGGGCATGCTATACGACCGCCGGCACACGAGGTTGATCAAGGATTTCGGCGGGCTCGGCACCACCATGCCGGTGTTCAGCACGTTGTTCATGATCGTCACCCTATCGTCTCTGGGGCTCCCCTTGCTCAACGGTTTCGTGGGCGAGTTTCTCATTATCCTCGGCTCGTTCCATGCGCGCGCCCTGTTTGGTTCGCTGGCCGCGGTGGGCGTGATCCTGGCGGCGGTCTACCTGCTTTGGATGTATCAGCGCGTTTTTCTGGGCGAGGTGACCGATGAGAAGAACCGCGCGATTTCGGATTGCAATCTGCGCGAGAAGGTCATCCTCATCTCGGCGGTGGCGGTGATCATTCTGATGGGCGTCTATCCTCAACCGTTCCTTCGCCAGATGGATTCGAGCGTCTCTCAAGTCCTGGGGCGCGTGAACCCTGCCGCGGCATCCGCACAGGTCACGAGGCCCGGGCCCTCGGCGCAGCCCACAGGCCCGGTGGCCGGACCATTACGCGATTGCGCCGATGGCGAGGCTCCTCGGTGCGCTGAGCCCGAGGTTCTGCGCGAGGGCCTGAACGGCGCGCGGCTGAACCCGGCGCTCCCCGGCAGCGCCTCTGAACTGTCCCGCAGCGCCGCCTCACGCGCCCGGCGCGTTCCCGAGTTGATTGGCGTGATTCTGGCCGCACCAGCCGCCACCACTCCCGCCGACGGAGGTCGCAAGCGATGATCACGGTCGGCGCCACCGATTTCCTGCGCATCCTGCCCGAGCTGGTTCTCACACTCTTTGCCCTGCTGCTGATGATCCTCGAACCGGTCACGCCACTGGCGCGCAAAAAGGACCTGGGATGGTTCGCGATCTGCGGCATCGTGGCGGCCGGGGTCAGTGCGGTGTTCCTCGTCGCGAATCCAGGCTTGGCCTTCTCGGGCAGCATCTCGAACGACACCTTCAGCGTGTTCCTGATCATCCTTCTGCTCGCCATTGCAGCACTGACTCTGCTGGGATCGATGGCCTATCTCGAGCGCGACAGCGTAGATCACGGCGAATTCTACGCTCTCATCCTGATGGCCACCGTCGGTGGGGCCTTCATGGTGGCTTCAACCGATCTGATCATGGTTTTCATCGGTCTCGAGATCTCTTCGATTTCCACTTACGTTCTGGCGGGCTACAAGAGGGGTGAACTGCAGTCGAACGAGTCTTCGGTGAAGTATTTTCTCCTGGGCTCTTTCGCCACCGCTTTCTTTCTCTACGGAATTGCGTTCGTCTACGGCCTTACCGGCACAACCAATCTCGATGCCGTCCGGGAAATTCTCGCCAACTCCTCCGCAGGCGGAGGTAAGCCGCAATTGCTGTGGCTGGCGGTGATTCTGATGTTCGTGGGGCTTGCCTTCAAGGTGTCCACCGCGCCCTTCCAGGTATGGACTCCGGACGTCTACCAGGGTGCTCCCGCGCCGGTCACGGCCTACCTTTCGACCGCGCCCAAGGCCGCCGCCTTTGCGGTGCTACTGCGCGTCCTGATGGGTAGTTTCGGCCACACCGCCGGGGCGGGATCGGTGGTGTTCTGGCTCTTGTGGATCTCGGCCGTACTCACCATGTGCGTGGGGAATTTGGCGGCCCTCTGGCAGTCGAACGTGAAGCGGCTACTGGCGTACTCTTCGATCGCCCATGCGGGGTACGTGCTGGTGGGGATTACGGCGGGCGGCGCCGAGGGCGCCCCGGCCGTGCTCTTCTACCTGGCCGGATACGCGCTCATGAACGTGGGTGCCTTCATCTTGATCGCGCAGCTCGCCGGTACCGGCGAGCGGCACACCGAGGTCTCGGATTTTACCGGCCTCGCGTCCATCCGGCCCGGCGTAGCGGCCTGCCTGACGGTGTTCATGCTGTCGCTCGCAGGGTTCCCTTCCACGGTGGGCTTCTTCGCCAAATTCTACATCTTCCGTTCCGCTATCCACTCGCACCTGATCGGCCTCACGGTCATCGCGCTCCTTAACAGCGTGGTTTCGGTGTACTACTACCTAAAGCTCGTTGTGGCCATGTACATGAGCGAAGGCACGACGGAAGTCTCCTCCGCGCCGCTGCCGCGCCCGCTCGGCGTCGCGCTTGCGCTCAGCTTGGCGGGGATCTTCTTCCTCGGTCTCTTCCCTTCAAGTCTGCTCCAAACCCTTGGATCGATGCACCTTACCTGGCTCTAGTCGGGCGCCGCCGGCCTTTCCGGGCACCCTGGCGTCGCGCCGGATGACCTTCGTGCAACGCGTCACAACCGTGTGTGATTCGCGTCACGGCTCGCGCGCCCGGCTTGACCGATAAAGGCTTGTCAGGGGGTGCTGATCGTTCCACCCCCAGGAGGTAAGCGATGCAACTGAATCTCTATTACGTCGTGACCTGGGCCGTGCTGGCCGTCGTGGTGCTCGTTCTGGCGGCCTATCGCATCAAGCTCGACCACCACGAGGACGACATCATCCACCTCTCCGCCACCGAGGGCAGCTTGCTTTCCAAGCAGACCGTTCTCGCCGGAAAAATCCGTACGGTGACGCGCTGGGGTGAGGCGCTAACGGTAGTGGCCGTCGTCTATGGCGTTACTCTGCTGGCGGTCTGGGCTTATCGTGCGTGGGAACAAAGTAATCAGATCCAGTTCCACTAAACGTCGGAGGCCGGCGTCCGGGATCGCTTCCGGGCGCCGGCGCGCGCGGGTACCGGGGTAACGGGCGGCGACATCAGCCACGCCCGACCGAAGGCGAAACGCCTACGTCTTGAAGATGACGATCGCCAGGGTGTACAGCGTCAGGGTCTCGATAAATACGAGTCCCAGAATCAGGAAGAGAAACACGTGCGGCCGGGCGCCCGGATTCCTCGCCACGCCTTCGCAGGCGGATGAGGTGGCTTTGCCCTGTCCAAGGCCGCACAGCCCCGCCGCAAGCCCCAGAGCCAACACGCCACCGAAAGCCGGCCAGTTCGTGCCTGCGGTTGCGGCAGGCGCGGACCCGCCCTGTGCGAACAGCGGGGCTGCCAGCAGCAGCGAAACAATCCCGGTAAGACACAGCAAGAACTTCTGCTTCATTTTCATTCTCCTTTAACCTGAGGCCCCACCCCCGGCTCGGGCGCCGCGTTTGCGCTCGCCGTGCCGCCGTGGATCCCGCCAGGCGTTTATGTAAGTTGGCCCAGGAGGTGGTTACCGGATCGCTTGGGAGCGAAGGGTCTCACACTGGCGCCGATCATGCCGATTGATCACCTGCGGCGCGGGGCCGATTCGCCCCACCGCGAATAAACTCACCGTTCCTGCGGCCGGCCGGAACGCGCCGGCGCGCCCCACCGCCTCAATGCTCCTGCGAGACGGCCAGGCTGATGTAAACCGCTGGCAGGATCATGAAGATGTAGCCCTGCAGGAAGCAGACGAAGACGTGCAGCCCCATGAAGAGCGCCGGAACAAGCACCGGCACGAGGCTGCTGAACACCGACTCAATCAAGCCGCCCACCACCATGTTCGCCCAAAGACGTACGCTGAGCGAGAGCATCCGCAGCGTGTTGCTGATGACTTCGACGGGGAAGATCAGAAGCGCAATCCACCATAGCGGGCCCGAGAGGTGCTTCAGATAGCCCAGCATGCCGTGCTGGCGGAAGCCGTGATAGTTGTAGTGCAGAAAGCACACCACGGCGCAGCCGAGCGTCACCGAGATGCTGGCGGTGGCCGTTGCGAAGGAAGGGAACACGCCCGTCAGGTTGCACAGCGTCACGAACAGGCCCAGGGTGCCAATCAGGGCCACGTAGCGGGGGCCTTCGTGGCCGATCACGTCGTCAGCCGTTTGTTGGGTGAACTCCAGGAAGACTTCCATGATCTGCTGGAATTTGCCCGGACTCTCCACCGAGAGGCGGCTCCGCAGGATCAGCGCGCCGATGAGGATGAGCAGGATCACCAGCACCTGCATGGCGATGTAGTTCGGAATGGGATGGGCGGTGTCCGGGTGGAAGCCCAGCCTGATCAGCAGCGCCGCCACCGGCCCGCCAATCAGCTTGTTCATCAGCGCTGTGAACCACACCTCGTGTTCTGGAGCCATGACGATTCCCTAAGAGTGAATTTGGGCGGGTGGAGGCCCGTATTTTCCCATCGAGGCCGGCCGGCGCAGCGCCTCCGGCATCAGAACGACACTTTCGATCAGCACCCCTACCAGGGGAACGAAGAGCCCTGCCATCACTGCCCGCGAAGGCAGCCAGCCCGTGCGGTAAAAAAGCGCCACCACGCCCAGCAGCAGCGGGTAGCGTGCCGCGAGTTTCAGCACAGTACCCTGCGGCAGCCGGGGCTGGCCGGAACTGAGCGCGCCTTCCAGCGCCCGCTGCAGCCACCAGTAGGCGAGAATAGCCGCCGCGGAGCCCACTGCAAACCCAGCGGCAGCGCGTCCGTGACCGCTGGCGAAAGCGCCCAGCACACCGGCTGCGGCGGCCGCCATCATCCAGCGCGGCAGGCGCTGCGCCGCAGTATCGAACAGGCTTTTACCGGCCTCCGGCATTCTTTTCCTTCCTGATCACGGTACGAATCACGTCGACGATGCCAAGCGCTGTGCCCGCCAGCGCGCCGACAACCGCCAGCACGGGCCCGGTGTGCAGGTGCTTGTCCAGAAACCAGCCCGCGCCGTATCCCACCAGTGAGCTCGCCGGCACGATAAAGCTGAGGCCCGCGTAAAACGCCGCCCGAGCCCATACGTCCGAGCGATCCGGCTGCGGCATCCATCCTCCCGCCACCAAAGCCCGAAGTTCGAATTACTCGCTTGGCCGCCGCTTAACGGCTATTATAGGCCACTTTCTGAATGCCGAATGCCGATTGCCGACTGCTCATTATCGATCGAAGAAGGGTGAAGCTCGATCTCGCCGCCTCTCAATCGGCATTCAGCAGTCGACAATCGGCAATTCCAGGGCGCCCTTACTCGCCTGCTGGCGGCTCCCAGAGCTCGATGCGGTTTCCTTCCGGATCGGTGATCCACGCAAAGCGGCCGAAGTCCGAGTTCTCGCGCTTGGGGTCGATCTCCACGCCCTCCCCCGCCAGTTGCTCCAGCAGAGCGTCGAGGTTCTCCACGCGATAGTTCAGCATGTGATTCGCGCGGCTGTTCTTGAAGTTGCCGGTGTCACGCGGGAAGATCGCCCACACCGTTTGCCCGGTCCGGCCGGAGCCGTCGGCGTACTGCCAGGTGAAGGCGGTTCCTCCCCAGGGCTCCGCCTTGATGCCGAGGTGCTTTTCGTACCACGCCAACAGACTGGGGGCATCCTCGGCTTTGAAGAAAATTCCGCCGATTCCCGTTACACGTTTCGCCATGTTTCCCTTCTCATAGCAGGCAAGATGCCTGCACGATCAGGCGATCAGCCGCGCAGCGTCTCCAGCAGCTCTGCGGGTGTGATGGCGGCCGTGCCGAACTTCAGCACCACGCGGCCGCCCGCCAGGTTCGCCAAGGCCGCGGCCTGGCCGAGAGACGCGCCTGCGGCCAGGGCGAGCGCCATCACGGCGATCACGGTGTCGCCTGCGCCGGTCACGTCATACACCGGCCGCGGCCGGCTGGGCACGTCGTGCACCCCTCCATCGGGCTCCACCAGGGTCATGCCTTCGCCGCCGCGCGTGATCAACAGCGCCTCGCAGCCCAGTGCGGCGCGCAATGCCGCCGCACCCGTCCGGCGCGACTCCGCGTCGCGCAGCGGCACTCCGGCCATCACCTCGGCCTCTTGCAGATTAGGAGTCGCTACCGTGGCGTGGCGGCAGATCTCCGGATGCTCGGGCTTCGGATCCACCAACACGGGCAAGCGGCGCTGCCGCGCCCGGGTGACGATCTCGGCGCACAGCCCCGTCGTTACCGACCCTTTCAGATAGTCCGAGACGATCAGCGCGTCCAGGTCAGCTACCTGCCCCACGAAGCGCCGCGTGAGCAGTCTCTCCGAGCGCGCTGTTAGAGGTTGCGGTTGCTCGAAGTCCAGCCGCAGCAATTGGTGCTGGTGAGCGGCAATCCGCACCTTGAGAGGAGTCACCCGCCCGCCCTCCTGCACCAGGTTGCTGGCGTCGATGCCGCGCTCCGCGAGCAGCCCTTTCAGCCTGAGCGCAGTATTATCGTCGCCGATCGCCCCGAACATCACCGCGCGCCCGCCCAACGCCGCCACGTTGGAGGCCACGTTGCCCGCGCCTCCCGGGAAGGCTTCGCGCGCCCGCCGGTCGCGCACCAGAAGCACCGGTACGGGCGCCTCGGGGGAGATGCGCGTGGCCTCGCCCCGCACAAGCTCGTCGAGCATGAGATCGCCCAGGATCCCGATGGTGAGGCCCCGGAATTTGCGCGCGATCTTCCCGAGTTCAGACGTCCGCGTTTTCATCGTTTCAACAGCCCGCCTCGCGGCTCTCCGCCAGCACCGCTGCCACCGCCGCCCACACCTGGTCCTCGCCGACCGAGAGGATGCATTCGGCCTGCGCGAAGCGGTAACACCGGTCGCCGGGGCAGGGATTGCACGAATACGGGTTCTGCACCACCCGCGCCGGGCGCGACCCTTTCCGCTCCGGCGGCGGCCAGGGGCCCCAGATGCGCGAGCTCGAGGAACCGAAAATCACCACCAGCGGTCGTCCCAGCGCCGAGGCCAGGTGCGCGGGGCCGCTGTCGTTTCCTACGAATATCTCCGCGCCGGCGAGCGCGGCTGCAAATTGGCCGAGTTCCGCGCCCTCCAGGCGCCGCACCGGGCGCCTCGCGGCCCGTTCCACCTCGTCGAGCGCGGCTGACTCGCCGGGCCCGCACGTGTAGAGCACCGGGAGATGAGCCTCGTTTTCGAGGCGCTCGCCGATGGCGGCGAATCTCTCCGCCGCCCACTGTTTGGTGGCGTAAAGCGCGGTGGGATGAACCACTGCGTACGGCGGTCTCAATCCCAGGGCGGCGCCTTGCGCGCTCCACCATTCGCGATGCTCGGGCGCGACTACGATCGTGGCGGGCGGAATTTCAGCCTGCGGAAGTCCGAGCCAGAAGAGCGCCGCGGCTTGGAGTTCTGCCGTGTGGGCTTCCGGTCGGCCCAGGAGCTGCTGATTGTCGGGCAGCAGCAGGTTGTAGGCGCGACGCTGACGAAAATGCCGGAATCCCACCCTCCATCGCGCGCCGCTCAAGGCCGTCAGCCCCGCACTGGTGGGCCCGCCGTGCAGGTTGAGGCAGAACGCGAACCGGCGCTGCCGGATGGCCCCGAGTAGCCGAAGGCGCGCCGCGGTGGCTCCCGCGCCCCTCCCGCCGCCGATTTCGAGGACCTCGTCGACGTCCCGATTGCCCGCCAGAAGCTCGCGAAAGCGCGACTCCACCAGCACTGAAACCACCAACTCCGGCCGCCACGCCTTGAGCAGCGCCAGAGCCGGCGTGAGCAGCACGATGTCGCCCATCGAGCGCAGCCGGATCACCAGCAGGCGCGACCCGGCGGGCAGGCTCGGGAGCAGGGAAGCGGCCGGAGTGCGGCACGCGCCGGCGCCGGGTGCGCGGTTATTCGGGGTCAATCTTGGCTTCATCCACCAGCATGACGGGGATATCGTCCCTCACCGGGTACACCCGGCGGCACTGGGGGCACTTCAGCCCCTGCCCATCCGCCGTCGGGGTCACTGACACCTTGCAGACCGGACACGCGAGAATCTCCAATAACATCTGGGAAACCGCCATCGTTCTTACCTCCGGGATTCGGCAGCGGCCAATTTAGCAGAGGCCTCCTGTAATTACAAGTTCGCGGCGGGCGATGGGTGGCCCGGTCAATGCAACAGGAGTCAGAAGTCAGGAGTCAGGAGGCAGAAGACGGCAATTCAGAAGGCAATTCAGAAGTCAGAAGGCAGAAATCAGAAGAAACCCGCACCTCTTGACCCGCCCTCTCGACCCGATCTTCCCGCGCCCGGGTTCGCCGCTACCCGGAATCGCCGTTTCGCATCGTTTATCCCAGCCTTCTCTGATTTCCGCCTTCTGGTTTCCGGACTCCTGTCTCCTTACTCCTGTCTCCTGAATTCTGTCTCCTGTCTTCCGACACCTTCTTCTCTCACCCGCCCCTCCGCCGCGAGCCACTAATCACTAGCCGCTGGGGCACGTCTCCCCGGCCTCCCTGCGAAAAGCTTCAACACAGAGACCCCAGGGCGCTCTCGGCGATCTCTGCGTTTGATCTTTGTCCGCCGCAGAGCGCGTGCAGTTGACTGCCGGCCCCTACGAGCGTCTGTCTGGTGGCCAGGCTGCCCCGGCCGCGTTTGTTGTCTGCCGCTCAAAAGTCAGCGCGGAGGCGAGAATCAGTTTAGGTTTACAGCGAAACAGGACCAGAGCCTTCACATTTCATCACAAACATCCGTGACCCCCATCACAAGAACTCGATCCTGCAGCGCACTAGTGTAGAGGCCAGGTGCGGGAGGACCCTACATACCTCGAAGAAATAGGCTGCGGCGGGAGAGGGCCAGCGCAGTGATTTCGGCTGGCACGATGGTTTCCGCCCATCGGCACGGAAGGGGCCAAGGGCCGTTCGGGAGGGCCGGAGGAGCAGCAAATCCATCCGCCCGAATCGGCTAAAGGCGCGCTTCGGCCGGGGCGGGACCGGCCCGCCGCTGGGGTCCTCCCCACGAAGGAGGACGAAAGCATGTCACAGATCTTCGCTGAAAATGAAGCCCCCCCGGAGGCGCTGCACCTCGAGCGAGAGGCAGTCCCCCCATTCCCGGCGACGCATCCCACGGTGGCGCGTGTGCAACTTCCCAACAAGGATATCGTCGCGACAGGCTGGCTGCCCGACATTCCCGACACGCGCGATTACACTGACGAACATCCCAACGTCGTCGAGCTGACCGAGAAGCTTGGCATTCACAAAGCCAAGAAGGCGATGCCGGCGCTGCCGCCATCCATCGACCTCCGGTTCTTCTGCTCTGAAATCGAGTCCCAGGGCAACCTCAATTCCTGCACGGCGCACGCGGCGGTGGGGATTGTCGAGTACTTTGAGAACCGGGCTTTCGGCAAGGATATCAACGGCTCGCGCCTGTTTGTTTACAAGACCACCCGCGATTTGCTCGGTTGGACAGGGGACACCGGCGCCAATCTGCGCAATACCATGGCGGCGCTGGCCTTCTTCGGCGTGCCGCCGGAGAAGTACTTCCCTTATGCGACCGACAAGAACAAATTCGACGTTGAGCCGCCCGGATTTGTCTATGCCACGGGCGGCAACTACAAATCCACCCGCTACTTCTGCCACGACACATTCGGCGCAAAGAAATCGCAAGCCGAGATTCTCGCCAGTGTGAAGCTGTACCTGGCGCACCAGATCCCCTCGATGTTCGGGTTCTACGGATTCCCCTCCTTCACCGATCCCACCAACGTGAAGGGCGGAATCCCGTATCCCAGCCCGGGCGAACAGGCGGTCTGGGGCCACGCGGTTGCCGCCGTGGGATATGACGACAACCTGAAAATCAAAAACCTCAACAGCCAGAAGGAAACCACCGGCGCGCTGCTCATCCGCAATTCCTGGGGCGCGGGCTGGGGCGACAAGGGTTACGGCTGGCTGCCCTACGACTACGTCTTGTCGCAGTTCGCCAGCGACTTCTGGTCACTGCTCAAGATGGAGTGGATCGATACGGGCAAGTTCGGCCTGCCGAAGGCGGAAGCCAAGAAAGCCTAGGCACCGAACCGAGGCGGTCAGGCACTGTGCCCGCCGCGGCCAGAACCGCCGGGGTGGTGGAATCGTTCCAGGAAGGATCGCCACGACCCCGGCGGCACCCTCCTCACGAGCCCGCACCGCGAGGCTCGCTTTTCCGGCTCTGCGCAACCACCTGTGAAAGCGGGGATCGGCGTGGGTCTAAGGACGCAGGACCGTGAGCGCTCACGGCAGGGCCGCCCGATTCGAGAACCGCCGCATTCGTCGCTTTTCCATAGCCCATCCTACTGAAACTAAATGGAAAAATAAACTGTCTCATTCGTCCCGTTTGTCCCCACGGCCCTCCGGAACCGTGCTAGGCTGGCCCTGGATTTGGCGGTCCGTTGTCAGTTGTCGGTTGCTACAGGCTTCGGCAGGGTTTCGTGGTTCGTTGAACGTGGATCGTCGATCCACAAAACACGAGCTACGATCTACGAACCACAGTCGTTGATCGACGGACAATTGACGACGGACAACGGACAACTGACCACGGACAACGGACCCCTAAACCACGGACAGCGGATGCCGGGGGAGGGAGGGCTGGGATGAGGCGGAAGGCCCGTTCGCAGCGGCGGGGCCCAAAATGGGGCTGCGTGGAGCGAAAATGCCCTAACGCATGTACGAGCAAAGCTGGAATGTTTATGAAAATAATGGGCTTAAGAATATGTCTCAGAGGATGTGGACAATGAGAATCGTCCGGCGCAGCGGGCTGGCTTCCCCGTATTCGACGCACGACCGGGGGGCCCTGTCTTGTTTTATGCGCGGCCGATCGGAGCATGGCGACCGAGGGTGGTGCCATCTATGAAAAAACTACTTTTGTGTTTAGGGCTCGCACTGCTCGGCTGCCGCTCAGCGCGCGCGCAGAGCTCGGCGGGGCAGGCTCGGGCGATTTTGGCGGAGCCTATCCAGGCGCAGCAAGTGGTCACGTTTCAGTTGCAGGAGTACCTCATCACACACGCGCCCAAGCTGCCCTCCCCAGCGAGCGCCGAGGCGTGGACGGCGGAGGCGGGGCGCATCCGCGAGCGCCTCTTGAAGGACGTGGTGTTCCACGGCTGGCCGGACGAGTGGGTGAACTCGGCGCCCAAGTTCGAAGACCTGGGCGAGATTCCTACTGCCTCGCCCGAGGCCGGATTCCGGCGGCGCAAGCTGCGCTTCGAGATCGTGCCCGGCTTCTATTCCACCGCCGTCCTTTACGAGCCTCGCAATCTGAAGGGCAAGGCTCCAGCCGTGCTCGACGTGATGGGGCATTTCGCGGCCGGCAAGGCGATGGAATTCGAGCAGACGATGTGCATCAACCAGGCCCTGCGCGGCATGGTGGCGCTCAACCTGGAATGGCTCGACATGGGCGAACTGCGCGACCCGCTGAACGACCACAGTTTCGCCGGCCATCTCGACCTGGTGGGCGCGAACGGAGTGGGGCTGTTCTACCTCGCCATGCGCCGCGGACTCGATTACCTCGCGCACGACCCCGACGTGGACGCGAGCCGGATCGGGTTGACGGGCCTCTCGGGCGGGGGCTGGCAGACCATTGTGCTTTCCGCGCTCGACACCCGCGTGACCGCCGCCGTGCCGGTGGCAGGCTATACGTCGCTTGCGGGCCGGGCCGAGGTGCTGCCCGGCGAGCCGGGCGACAACGAGCAGAACGCCACCGATCTCGTGGCGACCGACGACTATCCCACCCTGACGGCGCTGCGGGCTCCGCGCCCGACGCTGCTGATCAACTCCGCCGAAGATGACTGCTGCTTTCGCGCGCCGATGGTGCGGCCCTACATCTTCGACGCGGTGCGGCCGTTCTTCTACCTTTACGGCCGGGACGACGCCTTCGAATTCTACGAAGACACCAACATCTCGGCCCACAATTTCGGGCCCCAGAGCCGGGAGCGGTCGTACCGCTTTTTCACCAACGCCTTCCGGTTGCCCGCGGTGGAACATGAGGTTCAAATGGGCGGCGAGATCAAGAATTACGGCGAGCTTGCGGTGGGCGTGCCCAAGAACAACCTGACGGTGGTGGGGGTGGCGCGCCAGTTCGCGGCCGGCTTCACGCGGCCACCCGTGCCTGCGGAAGCGGCGGCGCGCGCGGCCTGGGCCACCGGGGAGCGCGAGACGCTGCGCCGCGTGTTGCGCTATCAGCCCGCGGCCGTGAAGCAGGTGTGGCTCGCGGCCAACGCGCGTCACAGTGAAGTGGAGTCCGTGTCGTACCGCTTTGAAATGGAGAACGGCCTCTCGGCCACCGCGGTGTGGGTGCGGGAGACGGGGACGGGCCCCGGCGCGCCGCTCACCATCGTGCTGAACGACAACGGCAAGAAGGCCGCCGGGACTGAAAAGTGGCACGAGGTTCCCGAGGTGGGGGACCGGCTGGAGCGCGGCGAGCAGGTGCTGGCGGTGGATCTGGTCTTCACCGGCGACGCCTCGCCGGACCAGCCGCCGTCGCTCTTCACCCAGATGCTGGCCGCCGCCGGGGAGCGTCCGCTGGGCCTGGAGGCGGCCCAACTGGTGGGCATCGCGCATTGGGCGGCACAGCAGTTCAAGCCCGCGCGAATCCGCGTGGAAAGCACGGGCATCCGAAGCCAGATGGAAGCGCTGGTGGCGGCGGCCATCGAGCCCGGACTCTTTGCCGCGGTGGCGTCGCAGCGGGGGATGCGAAGCTTGGGGTACCTTTTGGAAAAGCCCGTTCACTACGAGATCGCCCCCGATTTGTTCTGCCTGGACCTCTACAAGGATTTCGACGTGGACCGCCTGGAACTGCTGGCCGCGCCGGCCCGGGTGACGCAGTAAGACTTTCTGGAAGCGTCCGAAGGCAAGAATTAGCGGGAGTCCACGGCCCCGAGCCAGCCTAGTTGCCGTGCACCAGGGCCTGTGGAGCGGGCAGCGCGGAGGCGTCCCATCCGCCGCCGAGGGCCTCGATCAGCAGCACGCTGGCCGTCATGCGCCGGGTGAGGATATTAACCGCCTGCACCTGGTCTTGAAGCAGGATGGTCTGTTCGGTCAACACCGTGAGATAGTCCACCGTACCCGCCTTGTACTGGTAGGTGGAAATATCGAGCGACTGCTGGGCGGCGTGAATGGCGGCGTCTTCGGCGGTAGCTTCTCCGGCCAGAATGCGCAGCGCCGCGAGGTTGTCCTCCACCTGCTGAAAGCCGGTGAGCACCGTCTGCCGGTAAGTGGCCACGGAGGCGTCGAAGGCGGCTTGCGCTCCGGCCACCTGCGCGCGGCGCCGGCCGGCGTCGAACAGCGTTTCGGCCAGAGTGGGACCGAGGGACCAGAAGCGGCTGGGCCACGTCAGCCATTGGGAAATAGAACCGCTCTCGAGGCCGCCGGTGGCGCTGAGCGTGAGCGACGGGTAATACGCCGCCTGGGCGATGCCAATCTGCTCGTTGGCCGCAGCCATCTGGCGCTCGGCGGACGCGATATCCGGACGGCGCTCGAGCAGCGTGGAAGGAAGCCCCACGGGCACGGGAGGCGGCTCCAGCTTGTTGGGCGCGGCGGGAATCGAAAGCGCGGCCGGAGGCTTGCCGGTGAGGATGGCGATGGCGTGCTCAAGCTGGGCGCGCGCCACCCCCAAGTCGATCAACTGCGCGCGAGTGGTATCGAGCTGGGCCTGCGCCTGCGCTACGTCGGCGCCGGAGGCCACCCCGCTGGCAAAGCGGTCCTTGGTGAGCTGAAGAGAGTCTGTGTACGACTGCACGGTGCGCTGCAGCAGGTCCTGCTCGCCGTCACTGCCGTGCAGCTCAAAGTAATCCTGCGCCAGCGCCGCGTGGTAAGAGAGGCGGGCGTTCTCCAGCTCCGCGAAGCTGGCCTGAGCCGTCTCGGCGCTCGCCCGCGCGCTGCGCCGGATGCTGCCCCAGATATCGGCCAGGTACGACACGGTGAAGGGCAGATCGTAGCTGTTGCGCTCACCGGAGGTGAGATTCCCGGCGTTGACGTTGAACAGGGTGCCCGAGGTGCGCGACGTGCTGATCGAGGGGCTGGACGTTACCGTCGGGAAGAGGCTGGAGCGCGCCACGCGGGCGGCGTCCTCGGCCTCGCGGAACTGCGCCTCCGCCAGCAGCACGTTCTGGTTGGAAATGCTTACCTGCTCCTCGAGGGCATTCAGTTGAGGGTCGTTGTAAACCTCCCACCACTTGCCACGGGCCGCGCCCTCGCTCGGCTGCGCGGGCGACCACTCGGCGCCCGCCGCGGCGACCGGGGGCGGTGGAGTTTCCTTGTAAGCGGCGGGAACCGGCGCGGTGGGCCGATGATAGTTCGGGCCCACCACGCAGGCGCCCGTAAGGAGCAGCTGGCAGCCGGCGGCCGCCAGCAGGCCGCAAGCGGAGGGCCCGGGGCCTCGTTGGACGACGGCATTTGGCTTGCGAGTGTCCATAGAAATGTTCGAGTCTCGAACTCAGACCTCCGAGCCCAGCGGCTCTATCCCGCCCCGGCGCCGGGCGCGCGCGCGCACCCGCCAATTCTGCAGGCGGTCAAAGTAGAGATACACCACCGGCGTGGTATACAAAGTCAGCATCTGGCTGACGATCAGCCCGCCGATAATCGCGATGCCCAACGGACGCCGCAGTTCCGATCCCGTACCGGTGCCGAGCGCCAGCGGCACCGCGCCGAGAATGGCGGCCATGGTGGTCATCATAATCGGGCGAAAGCGCAACATGCACGCCTGGTGGATGGAATCGCGCGAGCTCTTGCCTTCGTTCCGCTCAGCGGCCAGGGCGAAGTCAATCATCAGGATGGCGTTCTTTTTGACAATGCCGATCAGCAAAATGATTCCGATGATGGCGATGATGGTGAGCTCGGTGTGGGTGAGCATCAGCGCCAGCAGCGCCCCCACCCCCGCCGAGGGCAGCGTGGAGAGAATGGTGACCGGGTGCACGTAGCTTTCATAAAGGATGCCGAGCACGATGTAGACGGAAAACAGGGCGGCGGCGATCAGCAGGGGCTCGCTGCCCAGCGAGTCCTGGTAAGCCTGAGCGGTGCCGGCGAACTGCGAGTGGATGGTGGCCGGAAGACCGATGTTGAGGCCCGCCTGGGTGATGGCGTCCACGGCGTCGCCCAGCGCCACTCCGGGCTTAAGGTTAAAGGAAATCGTGACGGCCGGCGAGAGCCCCTGGTGGTTGACGGCCAGCGGCGCCGTGGCCGGAGAATAGCTGGTAAGAGCGCTCAAGGGAACGGCGCGTCCTCCCGGCGACTGAACGTACACCTCACGAAGGAATAGCGGATTCTGCCAGAATTCGGGCGCCGCCTCCATCACCACGTGGTACTGGTTGAGCGAGGTGTACATGGTGGAGACCTGGCGCTGGCCGAAGGCGTCGTAGAGGGTGTTGTCAATTAACTGCGCCGAGATGCCAAACCGGGAGGCCGTGACGCGGTCGTAGTGAAGCACGGCCTGCAAGCCGTTGTTCTGCTGGTCGCTGTTCGTGTCCGCGATGATGGGGATCTTTCTTAACTGCTGGAGCATCCGGGGCGCAAAGGTGGTGAGATCCTGCAAGTTGTCGCCCCGCATGGTGTACTGGTATTGAGCGCCGCCGAATCGCCCGCCCACCCGCACGTCCTGCGCAGCTTGGAGGTAAAGCGAGGCGCCCGGCACGCGGGCGAGTTTGGGCCGCAGGCGCGCGATCACCTGGTCGGCGCTGATTTTTCGCTCGGCGAGCGGCTTAAGCGAAATGAACATGCGCGCGCTGTTCAGCGTCCCGCCGCCCACCCAGCCGTTGACGTTATCCACGGCCGGATCCCGGTCGATGATGTCGACCATCTGCAACAGAACATTATTCATGGCCTGGAACGACGTGTCCTGGTCAGCTTGGATCGCGCCCATCAGCCGCCCGTTGTCCTGCTGGGGGAAAAATCCCTTGGGCACGCGGATATAGAGATAAATATTGAGTGCGATCGTGGCCAGCAGCACGCACAGCGTGACCGCCGGAAACTCGAGCACTTTCGAGAGCGTGCGCCCGTAGGCGTCCACCACCAGCTTGAGGTGGCGCTCCCCGGAGCGATACAGCCGGCCGTGCGATTCGTGCTGCTTCAGCAGGTGGGCGCACATCGCAGGCGTGGTGCTGAGCGACACCACCAGAGAAACCGCGATGGCCACCGAAAGGGTGACGGCGAATTCGTGGAACAAGCGTCCCACGATGCCGCCCATCAGGAGGAGGGGAATAAAGACTGCGATCAGCGACGTGCTGATGGTGAGTACCGTAAAGCCGATTTCCTGCGCCCCTTTGAGCGCGGCCTGAAACGGCGGCAGCCCCTGTTCCAGATAGCGCGAAATATTTTCGATCACCACAATGGCGTCGTCCACCACAAAGCCGGTGCAAATAGTGAGCGCCATAAGCGAGAGGTTGTCGAGGCTGTAGCCGAGCAGGTACATGACGCCGAAGGTGCCGATGATCGACACCGGAACCGCGACGCTGGGAATCAGGGTGGTTCGCGGGTTTCGCAGGAAGAAGAAGACCACCAGGATCACCAGGAGCACCGAGATCGTCAGGGTCTGTTCGACGTTCTTCACCGATGCCCGGATGGTCACGGTTTGATCCATCGCCACCCTCATATCGATGGCCTGCGGCATGGCGGCCTTGAGCTGCGGTAAGGCGGCGCGGATACGGTCCACAGTATCGATAATGTTGGCGCCGGGCTGGCGGAAGATGATAATCAGCACGGACGGCTTGCCGTTGGCGTAGCCCGCGTTGCGAAGGTCCTGGGGGCCATCGACGGCCCGGCCAATGTCTGAGACGCGCACCGCCGATCCGTTGCGGTAGGCCACGATCAACGGCGCGTAATCGACGGCTCTATAGATCTGATCGTTGGCTCCCACTTCCCAGATGCGATAGCCATCCGAGAAGGATCCCTTGGGCGTATTAGCGTTGGCCGCGCTCAACGCCGTCCGGACCTGCTCGAAACCGATGCCGTACTTGCTGAGCTGGGAAGGATTCAGCTCGATGCGAACGCCGGGCAGCGCGCCCCCGCCCACAATCACTTGGCCCACGCCGGCAATCTGGGACAACTTTTGCTGCATGATCGACGAGGCGGCGTCGTACATCTGGCTCTTACTCAGCACCGCCGACGTGAGGGCGAGCATGAAGATGGGGGAATCGGCCGGATTCGATTTGCGGTAGGTCGGGTTGTTGGGCAGATTGGTGGGCAAGGTACCGCGGGCGGCGTTGATGGCGGCCTCGACGTCGCGGGCCGCGGCGTCGATGTTGCGGTTCAAATCGAATTGCAGCGTAATGCTGCTCGATCCCAGGCTGCTCGACGACGTCATCTCGGTGACCGAGGCGATGCGGCCGAACTGCCGCTCCAGCGGAGTGGCCACGGATGAAGCCATGGTCTCCGGACTCGCGCCCGGCAAACCCGCCTGCACATTGATGGTGGGGAAATCCACCTGGGGCAGGGGCGCCACCGGGAGGAAGCGGAAGGCCACCGCTCCGGCCAGGGCGATGGCCACGGTGATCAGGGTGGTGGCAACCGGTTTCCGGATGAAAGGTTCCGAAATAATCATGGCTTACTCTGCCGGCAGCGGTGCCGCACCCGGGCCGATCTCGCGCCGGTGGCGCGGTTCACCCGAGAGGCGCCGGGCCAGGCGGTCAAACCACAGATAGATTACCGGTGTAGTGTAGAGCGTCAGAAGCTGGCTCAAGAGCAGCCCGCCCACGATGCTGATGCCCAGGGGCCGGCGCAGCTCGGAGCCGGTGCCGCTGCCGAAGGCCAGCGGGACGCCGCCCAGCAGCGCGGCCATGGTGGTCATCATGATGGGGCGGAAGCGCAGCAAACACGCCTGATAGATTGCGTTTACCGGCGTCATGCCCTCCTTGCGCTCCGCCTCCAGCGCGAAGTCGATCATCATGATGGCGTTCTTCTTCACAATCCCGATCAACAGCACGATGCCGATGAGCGCGATGATGCTGAAATCGTTCCCCGTCACCCACAGGGCCAGCAGGGCGCCGACACCCGCCGACGGCAGGGTGGAGAGGATGGTGATGGGATGAATGTAGCTTTCATACAAAATTCCAAGCACGATGTAGACCGTGATGATGGCCGCCAGGATCAGCACGGGCTCGTTGGCTAGTGAGGCCTGGAAGGAAGCGGCCGTACCTTGAAAGGCCGCCTGAATGCTCGGCGGCATGCCCATTTGGCCCTTCACCTTGTTGACGGCGTCGATGGCGTCTCCCAGCGATGCGTTGGGAGCCAGATTAAACGAGAGCGTAATCACCGGAAACTGCCCTTGGTGATTCACGGTAATGGGGACGCTGGTCTCCTCGACGTGAGTGAACGCGGCCAGCGGCACCTGTCCGCCGGTGGCAAAGGCCGAGGAGGATTTGATGGCCCCGCCGAAGGCGATATCGGAGGCGATGCTGGACGAGCTCGTTGACGATGAAGCGGAAAGGCTCGCCGATCCGGCTGTCAGGGAGCTGGTTGGCCCGAACAATTGCGTTGCCCCGGTGCCGCCCGATACCAGGCCTGCCGAGCCTGCGGATCCCCCCATGCCCGTCCGGATGAAAAGATCTCGTAGGTCCAGAGGATTATCCTGAAAATCCCGCTTCACCTCCAGCACCACGTGATACTGATTCAACTGCGTAAAAATGGTAGACACTTCACGCTGGCCGTAAGCGTCGTAGAGCGTCTGGTCGATGGTCGAGGGCGAGATGCCCAGGCGGTAGGCGGTTTCGCGGTCGAAGACCACCCTGGCTTGCAGGCCGCCCGCCCCCAGATCGCTGGCCACGTCGGTGAGCTGGGGCAGCTTTCGCAGCGCCGCCAGCATTTTGGGCGCGACGTCGTTCAATTCGGCGGCATTCGGATCTTCGAGGGTGTACTGGAATTGCGTACGGCTCACCCGGTCTTCCACCGTCAGATCCTGGACGGGCTGCATGTAAAGCGTTATGCCCGCCACCTTGTCCAGTTGCGGCTGCAGGCGCCGGATAACGTCGCTGGCGCTGATCTGGCGGGCGGCCAGCGGCTTCAGATTGATCTGAATGCGTCCGCTGTTCAGGGTCGTGTTGGTCCCATCGACCCCGATAAATGAGGAGAGGCTGTCCACGGCAGGGTCTTCCAAAATCGCCTTCGAGAGCTCTTGTTGCTCGCGGGCCATGGCCTGAAAAGACACCGTGGGGGCCGCTTCGGAAACGCCTTGGATCACGCCCGTGTCCTGGATGGGAAAGAATCCTTTGGGAATGTAGATGTAGAGCATAATGGTAAGCACCAGCGTGCTGATCGCCACCAGTAAGGTGGCCGTCTGGCGCCGCAGCACCCACTGCAAAGTGCGATCGTATAGATCGAGCATCGCCTTCCAGGCCCGCTCGGTGGAACGGTAGAGGCGCCCCTGCTGCTCCACGGGATGGTGCTTCAACAGCTTCGAGCACATCATGGGCGTCAACGTGAGCGAAACCACGGCCGACACCAGGATGGTGACGGCCAGGGTGACGGCGAATTCGCGGAAAAGCCGACCTACGATATCTCCCATGAAGAGCAGCGGGATGAGAACGGCGATGAGCGAAACGGTGAGCGAGATGATGGTGAAGCCGATTTGCTTCGATCCTTTGAGTGCCGCTTGCAGTGGAGATTCGCCTTCTTCGATGTAGCGGCTGATGTTCTCGATCATGACGATGGCGTCGTCCACCACGAACCCGGTTGAGATCGTCAGCGCCATCAGCGTCAGGTTGTTCAGACTGTAGCCGAGAAGATACATCACGCCGAAGGTGCCGACGATCGACAGCGGCACGGCAACGCTGGGAATGACGGTGGCCGAAAGGTTGCGCAGGAATAGAAAGATGACCATCACCACCAGGGCCACCGTCAGCATCAGCGAAAACTCCACGTCCTTTACCGAAGCGCGAATGGTGGTGGTCCTGTCGGTCAGGATGCTGACCTTGACCGACTGCGGGAGTGTCAGGGTCAGTTGCGGAAGAAGGGTTTTAATGCGATCGACCACCGTGATGATGTTCGCTCCGGGCTGGCGCTGAATGTTCATGATGACGGCCGGGACGTCGTTCATCCAGGCCGCCTGGTAGACGTTCTCGGTGTCGTCACCGACGGTGGCAACGTCCGTCAGCTTCACCGGGGCGCTGTTGCGGTAGGCGACGATGAGGGGAGCGTAGTCCCGGCTGGATAGCAACTGGTCATTGGCCCCGATCTGGTAGGCCTGGTGGGGGCCGTCGAAATTGCCCTTGGCCTGATTGACGTTGGCGGCGATGATGGCGCTGCGCAAATCCTCGAGGTTGAGGCCGTAGGATGACAACTGGGTGGGATTGGCCTGGATGCGAACCGCCGGCTTCTGCCCGCCGCTGATGCTCACTAGGCCGACTCCGGCCAACTGCGAGATCTTAGGCGACAACCGGGTGTCGGCCAGGTCTTCGACCTGGGAGAGCGGAAGGTCGTTCGAAGTGAGCGCCAGGGTGAGAATCGGGGTGTCGGCCGGATTCGTTTTGCTGTAGATCGGCGGCGTCGGGAGGTCCGGCGGCAGGTAGGTTCCCGAAGCGTTGATCGACTCCTGCACCTCCTGCTCGGCCACGTCGATGTTGAGGCTCAGGGTGAATTCCATGGTGATCACGGAACACCCCTGGGAACTGATCGAGGTCATCTGAAGCAAGCCCGGCACCTCGCCGAACTGCCGCTCCAGCGGCGCCGTCACCGAAGTCGCCATCACGTCGGGGCTGGCGCCGGGATAAAACGTGACCACCTGGATGGTGGGATAATCCACCTCCGGGAGGGCCGAGACGGGCAACTGCTTATATCCCACCGCGCCGGCCAGCAGAATCGCCGCCATCACCAGCGAGGTGGCAACCGGGCGCAGAATGAATATCCGGGAAGGACTCACTTCGCCCCCCGGGTGTTGCCTCCGTCCAGGTGGGCGGTAACCTGGGCGCCTTCCAGCAGCCGGTCCACGCCGGTCATCACCAGGGTGTCGCCCGGCTTGAGGCCGGAGGCGACTTCGGTCTGGTCGCCTTCTGAGGTGCCCAACTTGACCGGTTGCACGGTCACGGTTGAGTCCGGCTTCACCAGCCAGACATAAGTCTGTTGATTGTTGCGCTGCACGGCCGCCGTGGGAATCAGCGTCACGCCGCGCTTCTCCTCCACGAGCAGTCGAGCGTTGACGAACTGGTTGGGGAAGAGTTCGTTCTTCTGATTGTCGAAAGTGGCCCTCAGCTTGAGTGTGCCGGTGGTGGGGTCAATCTGGTTGTCGAGCGTTGACAGATAACCGGAGGCGAGCTTTGTCTTGTTGCGATCCAAAGCGTCAACCGGCAGGTGCTGCCCGGCGCGCCATTTTTGCAGCACCGCCGGAAGCTGGTCTTCGGGGATGGTAAAGATGGCGGTGATGGGTTGAAGCTGGGTGATTACCACCAGGCCGGTGGCGTCGCCCGTGGAAACGAAGTTTCCCGGATCGACCAGGCGCAGACCCACCCGGCCGCTGATGGGGGCGGTAATGTGGCAATAAGTGAGGTTGAGCTTGGCGCTGTCGATGGCGGCCTGATCGACTTTCACAACTCCTTCATCCTGCTTCACCAACGCCTGCTGGGTGGCCACCTGCTGCTCCGGCACCGCATTGTGCGTCAGCAGGGTTTGATAGCGCTGAAGATCGACGCGGGCGTTGTCCAAGAACGCCTGGTCCCTCGCCAGGTTGCCTTGGGCCTGCTCCAACTGCACCTGGTAAGGCCGGGGGTCAATTTCCGCCAGCGCAGCGCCCTGCTGAACCATGTCGAACTCCTTGTAAAGGACGCTCATCAGGTAGCCGTTGATCTGGGTCCTCACCGTGACGGTGTGAAGCGGGACCACCGAGCCCAGACCCGTCAAGTACACGCCGATGTCGCCCCGGCTCGCCTTGACGGCCACCACAGGCGTCCGGCCGCCGCCCCGCCCCGCTCGCGCTCCGGCAGCCGTTCCCGACGGCGCGGGTGGTGCAGTACCCCTTTGTCGCCAGAAGTCATAAACACCCACCGCCAGCAGCACCAGGACGAGCAGCCACGGCCAGCGCCGTCGCGCCGGCCGGTATTCGCCGCGCTGCGGCTTCTCGGTATATGAGAGTGGTTCTTCGAGCTCGGGTGGAGGGTGCTTCTCGCTCATTGGTTTCAATCCTCCATTGCCGGCTGGCGGCAGCTGGTGAGCCTGCCGCCCGGCGATTTGTGCAGCCGCTCGCGGGCCTTGACGGTTTGATGACGCTGGCAACACCTGGTTGCGTCGCCGCGCAGGCTCGATCACACATTATGCTGGAAGCCGTCAAGTCGCATTCCCGCACACTTGACGACGTAACGCGGAATCAACCCGAATCGCACCCGGGAATTTCCAGGGGTGCGGCCCGTTCAGGTCGCACACGCCCCCGGGAAGGTTGGGGCCGCCCGTAACCCTCGGCCCGGAAGGGCCGAGGCTGGTCGACACTTCGTTTCTTCGCCGCACCCCGCCTCCCCCGGAACCGCAGGTAAGCTGTGGCATCGACAAATATATACGATGATGCGTCGGCACGGGTTACCGGCCTGACACGTTCGAGGCCTGAGCGCTCGGTCGAGCCGTGCCAGTCGAACGTTTTCAACAGCGTATGTGTCTGAAACGAAGAGCTGAAATAAGCCGGCGCAAGAGCGCCGCTCGTCCCCTCCGCCGCCCCGTAAGCGTGCTAGCCTGACTGCGGATTTGGACGGGTGGCCGGGTTTCATGCCCGAGCCCCGGCCGGGGGGGGCGAATGACTGCGGGCTGGGGTCGCACCGGCGTCTCGAAATCTTCCGGCGGGCGTCCCCTACGCCGTGCTACCTGGCCATTTGGCGGATGTGGAGGCCGCCGCCGCCCGGCGACAATCGGGACGTTAGCTCGGAACGAGCTACCCAGGAGCAGATCAAATGAGTTCAGAAGCCAGGAGTTTGTGGAATGCCCTCTCGGGGGAGTTCTCAGCCGCCTGCGAAGCCGTGTCGGGCGGCGTCGTCGCCATTGACAGTGGAGGCCGGGTGGCGGCGAGCGGCATTTGCTGGAAGGATGGTGTGGTGGTGACGGCCAGCCATTTGGTGCGGGAGAACGGCGAATTGACGGTGCTCACGGGGTCGGGCGCGCGGCTGAAGGGCGCGCTCGCCGGGCGCGACCCCGGCCGTGACCTGGCCGTCATTCACGTCGAGGATGGCGGCTCACTGAAGCCGGTTGAGCTCGCCGATTCGGGCGCTCTCAGGGTAGGCCAGTGGGTGCTGGCCGTGGGTCGCTCGGGGCGCGGTGAGCTCGCGGCCAGCCTGGGCATCATCGCGCGCCTGGGCGGCGAGTGGAGCACCTGGCGCGGCGCCCGGCTGGACCAATTGATCCGGCCGGACGTCACCCTCTACCCCGGGCAGTCAGGCAGCGCGCTGGTGACCTCGGGCGGCAAGGCGGCGGGCATGAACACCCTGGCGCTGGCGCGCTCGGCGGCCATCACCGTGCCGGCAGACTCGGTGACGCGGGTGGCTGAGGAGTTGCTTGTTCGAGGGTACCTTGCCAGACCCTACCTGGGCGTGGCCGCGCAGCCGGTGGACCTGCCGCCGGAACTGCGCGCGAAGCTTCCGGAGGCGGCGCAGGGCGGGTTGCTGGTGACCCACGTGGAGCCGGACGGGCCCGCGGCGCAGGCAGGCGTGATGCTGGGCGACGTGCTGGTGCGCTTCAGCGGTCGGCCCGTGGACGACATCGAGCGCCTTCATGAGGAGCTCAGCCGGCTTCGCGCCGGAGCCGAGGCTACGCTCGACCTCGTGCGCGGCGGAGCGCTGGCGAGCGTAAAGGCGAAGGTAGGAGAACTTCCGCCCCGCCGGCGCTAGGCCGAAATTGATTCATCGAGCGAGCGAAAACACCATGGCCAGTTCGCCCACGCCCGCCCGGCAGCCCGAGGAGCTCGCAGCGCTTGCGCTATGCGCTACCGCCGCCACACTGAAGCGCCTTCAGGCCTTGCGGATCGAGCTTGGCGTGCGGCTCCAGGCGCGCCTGGGAGACCTCGACGAGGCGGAAGACCACGTCAGGTCTTTCGACCCGGACGCCCTCATCCTCGATTTCACTTCGCCGGAGGCCCCGGATACCGGGCGGCTCGAAACGGTGGCCCTGCTCGCGAAGTCAATCCCGATTGTGGGCCTGATCCGGCCGGGTGCCGTTGAGCTGCGCGAAAAGCTGCTCGAAGCAGGTGTGCTCGGCGTGCTGCCTTCCGACGCCGCCGGCCGGGAGCTTACCGCAGCGCTGCGCGCCGTCCAGGCCCAACTGGTGGTGATTCATCCGGCGCTGCTCAACCAAGACGCGGGGCCGCTGGGCGCGCGGCCAGCGCCGGACGAAAACGGCGATCCCGAGAGCGGCGAGCGCCTGACGCCGCGCGAAACCGAGGTGCTGCAACTGATGGCCGAGGGGTACGCCAACAAGGAGATTGCCGAGCTGCTCGCGATCTCCGGCCACACCGTGAAGTTTCACGTCAGCGCTGTGTTGGGCAAGCTGGGTGTCGAGAGCCGCGCGGAGGCCGCCATGGAAGGCATTCGCACCGGGAGGGTGGTCATCTGAACCGCCACCCCGCCTCGAACCAAGTTTCAATAACTTACGGACGACAACCCAGGCAGACCTTTCACCAGTTTTCAACAACTTACGGTCGAGAATGGTCAGCGCTCGCAGGTACCTACTTTCAATGACTTACAAAATCTTCCAAAAAATGGAAAGTGTAGTGATGTTGGACACTTTGGGCCAAAAACTACCCCTCCCAACACATCATACGAGCAGGCTTTTGAACACAAGTTGCGCATTCCGGCTTCGTCGGGGCCGCCTGCCAGGATAGCGTCCGCGGCGCGGCGGGGCCATGCCGTCAGCCCGCCTGCACCCCCATCCTATCACCTGCCCTGCCCCCGGCAGAACCCCCGCCAGCCCTTCCGGGACCCTCGGGGAAGTAAAGATTCTTGCGATCTCGTCCG
>DATJAQ010000152.1:0-2706 GCA_035516075.1 Terriglobia bacterium
ACTCGATCGCCGCGTATTTGCGTGCGTGGGCCCCCGCACTTGGTGACAGAATTCTTCAGGCCTACCCGCCGTTGCACGGCTTTGACGATGTCGCTTCGCCGCTCACCGGGCAACTCCTCCGTAAACCGTTTCCTGCACAAACGCTCGCGATGATGGGGGTGGTAAAGCGTTGGAATGAGGCACGGGGTGCAGCCGTCATCGCGGAGTACGGGACTGGCGAGACACTGATCTCGCTCGGCGCCGTCCACGTGCACAGTGACCGAAAGCCATTCACGGCCCTCGCCATGGTGCCACCCCTTGGTTGAGAAGTGGTCCAGGGAAGCGTTTCTGACACTGCAGAACCCTCTGGCAGGCCGACGGTTCGAAGCTCCGAGGCTTCGCTCCCCTGGACTTCATCGGACGCTACATGGCGGTCTTCTTTGACTATGCCATCGCGGATGAGGTGCGCGAACGAATCATCTTCGCCGTTTCGGGTGTAGACTGGGAGCACTCATGCCGGTTGACCTGAGTGTGGAGATCGCGGGCCTGCGCCTGGCGAATCCCGTTCTGGCCGCAAGCGGCACGTTCGGCTATGGGCTGGAATTCGCCCACCTGGTTGATTTGAATCGCCTCGGCGGACTCGTGGTGAAGGGGTTATCCCTGGAACCGATGGAGGGTGCTCCGGCACCCCGGGTCTGCGAAACCCCTTCCGGAATGTTGAATGCGATCGGGCTGCAAAATGTGGGTGTGCGCGCGTTTGTGGCCGAAAAGCTGCCTAAACTGGCCGTCTACCACACAGCAGTGGTGGCCAATGTCTTCGGGACGACGGTTGAAGAATACTGCGAAGTTCTGCGGATTCTGGAAGATGCGGACGGTCTAGCGGCCTACGAATTGAACATCTCCTGCCCCAATGTGAAGAAGGGGGGCCTGCAGTTTGGGAGCGAGCCAGGCATGGCAGCTGAGGTCGTCGGGGCGGCAAAGCGGGCAATCTCCCGGCGCACCCTCTGGGTAAAGCTATCGCCCCTGGTCTCCGATATCGCGGCGATGGCGCGGACGGTGGCGGAGGCTGGGGCCGACGCCTTGACTATCGCCAATACGTATCCGGCCATGTGTCTGGATGTTGCCACCCGCAAGTCCAGAATCGCCAGCCCAGCAGGTGGCCTTTCCGGCCCTGCGATCAGGCCAATCACGCTTCGGTTGGTGTACGAGGCCTCTAAAGCCGTGAAAATACCTATCTTAGGCCTCGGGGGGATCGAAAAACCTGACGACGCCCTGGAATACCTCCTGGCAGGGGCCTCAGCGGTACAGGTCGGAACGGCCCATTTTGCCGATCCAAGGGCTTCCGAGCGCCTGGCAAGCGGGTTGGAGCGTCGCTGCAAGGAACTAAATATCAATAGAATCAGCGAGATACGTGGCGGTTATCGGCCCTGAAAAACTTGCTTTTCCTGCCCCCTTCCGATACACTTTTGGGGCTATGAAGTACCCACGAAACGGGCCTCGTGCCCGTATTTTTTTTGTATGGGCAGGGCTCCGCTGGCTGCTCTTGATGTTCCTGATTACACCTGTCGTTCAGGCTCCTGCGCTGGCCAAGCTTAGCCTGCCTCCCAAGCCGCTCCTCACCTGGACGGGCCGTGCGAGCTGGTATGGGGCTAATTTCCACGGCCGCCAGACGGCGTTTGGCGAGATCTACGACATGAATGCCATGACCGCCGCCCATGCCTACCTCCCTGCCGGCAGCATCATCCGGGTAACCTCGTTGCGGACCGGGGTCGGCCGGGTGGTACGCGTCAATGACCGGGGACCCTACTTTCCCGGCCGCGAACTGGACCTTTCCTTCCGCGCTGCCGCTCAACTGGGTATAATCGAGACGGGTGTGGCTCGAGTGCGCATTGAACTTCTCGAAGTACCCCGTGGACATTGGACTCCGAAGCAAAACGGCGAATAATCGTCGCTCTGGATTTTGACCGCCTCGAGGCCGCCTGTGGCATGGCGCGCCTGCTCACCGGGCATGTCGGCATGTTCAAGGTGGGGAAGCAGCTCTTCACTCTGGCCGGGCCGGAAGGTCTGCGACAGCTCTCCGCACTCGGCGCGAAAATCTTCCTGGATCTCAAATACCACGACATTCCGAATACGGTTGCGGGCGCGGTGCGCGCGGCCGTGGAGCTGCCGGGTGTGGAGCTGGTGAACGTCCACGCGCTGGGCGGGCGAGCGATGATGGAGGCCGCGGTCGAGGCGATGCCGCGCGGGACGAACCGGCCGAAACTGCTGGCGGTGACGATCCTGACGAGCATGGACCAGCGCGCGATGCGCGAGGTGGGCATACAGGGCACGCCGAAGGAGCGTGCGCTGCGGCTGGCGAAACTGGCGCGGGATTGCGGGATTGATGGGGTGGTGGCGTCGGCGCACGAAGTGAAGGCGATCCGGAAGGCTTGCGGGCCGAAGTTCCTGCTGGTGCCGCAAGGGATACGTCCGGCAGGGAGCGCGACACACGATCAGAAGCGGGTGGCGACGCCGAGCGAGGCCATCCGCAACGGCGCTGACTACATCGGTGTCGGCCGCGCCATTACACAGGCCGTGGATCCGGTGGCGGCGGCGGAGGAGATCGTTCGAGAGGTCAGCGCGGCACTGAAAGGCAAATGACCCCGGGTGGATCGGGTGATTGAAGGCGAGAGGCAACTGAAAGGCGCAGCCTTTCGCAGTCAAAGGCCTTCGGGCCGCACGAATTGA